>CAJXNQ010000025.1 GCA_913057215.1 uncultured Gammaproteobacteria bacterium | reverse complement strand
AGTTGCTTCGCCAGAACGGTCTCATAATCCAAAACATCATATTTTACCGCATTTGGATTCGAAACAGGATCTGAGTCATACACGCCGTCGACCTTGGTCGCCTTCAGTACCACATCACAGTCCACCTCGATGGCCCGTAAGCAAGCAGCCGAATCGGTTGTAAAAAATGGGTTTCCGGTCCCGGCTGCAAAAATCACCACATCGTTTTGTGCGAGATAGCGCATGGCACGACGCCGGTCATAATGCTCAACCATGCCACTCATCGGTATGGCACTCATCACATGGGTGGCGATCGAAGAGCGCTCCAAAGCATCGCGCATCGCCAAGGCATTCATCAAAGTCGCCAACATTCCCATGTGATCACCGGTGACCCGATCGAGCCCGGCCTCATGCAGTGCCGCACCCCGAAACAGGTTGCCGCCGCCAATCACCAGTCCGACCTGCACACCAATTCCGACCAACTGGCCAATCTCAAGTGCCATGCGGTCGAGAACCTGTGGGCTGATGCCAAATCCATCGTCTCCCGCCAGCGCCTCGCCGGACAATTTCAACAGAATGCGGTTATACCGACACGCACGTTCACCTTTCGCCATATGTCCTCCAAAAAAAAGGCCGCGTGAGCGGCCTTTTTGACGATTTCGACTTAGTTGCCTCTGGCCTGCGCCATGACTTCCTCAGCAAAATCAACTTCTTCTTTTTCGATCCCTTCACCGACTTCAAAGCGTACCATGCCGGTAATGGTTGCACCGGCTTCTTTCGCCAGCTGACCAACGGTCTGGTCCGGATTTTTGACAAACGGCTGCTCGACCAGACTGATTTCCGCCAAGTACTTGCGGATCCGTCCACCAATCATCTTCTCAATGATCTCAGCTGGCTTGCCTGAATTCTCAGCCTGCGCAGCAAAGATCTCTTTTTCCTTTTCAATCACTTCAGGATCGACATCATCAGGATTAATCACCATCGGATTGACGGCAGCGACGTGCATGGCGATGTCTTTAGCGACCGCCTCATCGCCGCCTGACAAACCGATCAGCACACCGATTTTCTCATTGGAGTGTACGTATGCGCCGACCACAGCCGCTTCAACTTTGGCGATCCGACGCACGGTGATGTTTTCACCAATCTTCTGCACCAACGCTTCACGTGCACTCTCAAGCTCCCCGGCCATCAAGGCCGCGACATCGGTTTCAGACGATGCAGCCGCTTGCGCGATCACCTGATCTGCAAAGTTTGAGAAGTTTTCATCGCGCGCGACGAAATCGGTCTCTGAGTTGACTTCAAGAAGTGTGCCCTGACCACCGTCCACAGCAACCCGGACCACGCCGTCGGCTGCAACGCGGCCGGCTTTCTTGGCAGCCTTCATCCCTGAAGATTTGCGAAGATTTTCGATCGCCAGATCCAAATCACCGTCGGCCTCAACCAAGGCCTTTTTACATTCCATCATGCCAAGCCCTGTGCGCTCGCGCAGTTCCTTGACCATTGCCGCTGAAATCGCTGCCATGTTTGATCCTCTAATATGTCTCTAAATTATGCGTCTTTCGCTGTATCGTCTTCTGATGCTGCTTCAGATACAGGCTCGGCGTCTCCACTCTCTTCAGCTGCTGTCTCGACAGCCGCTGCGTCTTCTGTAGGTGCCTCCTCAACTGCGGGAGTCTCCTCAGCTGCGGGCGCCTCAACTGGAGCTGGCTCCTCAGATGCCACCTCCACATAATCGCTTTTGCCCAGGCTTTCCGCCGCACCCTCAATGCACGCATCGGCAATGGCTTGGCAATACAGCTCGATCGCACGGATCGCATCATCATTCCCAGGAATGACAATGTCGACACCGTCTGGATCTGAGTTCGAATCGACGATACCAATCACAGGAATACCGAGCTTGTTGGCTTCTTGGATCGCAATTTTTTCGTGGTTGACGTCAATCACAAAGATCGCGTCTGGCAAGCCGCCCATATCCTTGATGCCGCCGATCGACCGCTCGAGCTTCTCAAGCTGACGCGACAGATCCAAGGCTTCCTTCTTCGTGATCTTCTCAAGCGTACCGTCGGCCATTTTGACTTCAAGCTCTTTCAAACGCTTGATCGACTGACGGATGGTTTTCCAGTTGGTCAACATACCACCCAACCAACGATGGTTGACGTAGGGCTGACCGGCGCGCTCGGCTTGCTCTTTCACAATCTTGGCGGCCGCACGCTTGGTGCCGACGAACAGCACTTTGTTCTTGCTTTGCGACATGCCGCGCACAATCGAAATCGCTTTATCCAGTGCAGGGACTGTTAATTCGAGATCGATAATATGAATCTTGTTTCGCGCACCAAAAATAAATGGTGCCATTTTGGGGTTCCAGTACCGAGTCTGGTGACCGAAGTGAGCGCCTGCCTTCAACAGATCGCGCATGCTGACTGATGCCATGGTGTGTTCCTTTTTCAGGGGTTCATACAAAACGATGACTGCCCGATCATGACCTCGTGAGGCACCCCATGATCGGTTGTAGCAGAAACCGCGATTTTTAAGCGGGCGTGAGTATAACAACTTTCAGGAACAATGCCACATCTGGCATACTATTCGCTTCATTCAAGGAGTCATTGTGGCGCACAGCATTCAAACCCCAGACGACATTCAAGGCATGCGAGTCGCAGGCGAACTGGCAGCTCAGTGCCTGATGATGATTGGCGACTATGTCAAACCCGGTGTCACCACAGGCGAGCTGGATACACGGTGCCATGACTTTATTGTGAATGAGCTCGATGCGATCCCTGCACCGCTCAATTATCGCGGATTTCCAAAATCAATCTGCACGTCCATCAATCATGTGGTGTGTCATGGCATCCCGGATGATGGCAAAGTGCTCAAACGCGGTGACATCATCAATATCGATGTCACAGTTATCAAAGACGGCTACCACGGTGATACCAGCAAGATGTTCACAGTCGGCGAGGTCAAGCCCTATGCAGAGCGACTGATCCGAGTTACGCAAGACTGTATGTATGCTGGGATCGCACTGGTCAAACCCGGCGTACAGCTCGGTGATATCGGGCATGCCATCCAGACCCATGCCGAAACCAATCATTACTCAGTCGTTGAAGAATTTTGTGGGCATGGAATCGGTAAGGTGTTCCATGAGGATCCACAGGTGCTGCACTACGGCCGTCCAGGCACTGGCGCTGCACTGAAAGAGGGAATGACCTTCACCATTGAGCCGATGATCAACCAAGGTAAACGCCATACGCGAGTGCTCTCCGACGGCTGGACAGCCGTCACCAAGGACAGAAAATTGTCAGCACAATGGGAGCACACGATTCTTGTCACGCCAACCGGCTATGACATCCTGACGTATCGCGCCGAGGAAGAAGACTTCCCGAGGGTCGGCTAATGGCATTGATCACAGGCCCACTGTCGACTGAGCTGTCAATGCCCACAGATCTGTCCGCGAAGGGCATTCGGGCCTATTTAAATGCGCAACACGCGCACTTGGCTGACGCTTTCGAGCGCGGTGTTTTCATCGACTATCTGCTCGGCGCACGGGCGCTCGTCATCGACCGCCTTTTGGATGCGCTCTGGACCGATCACGCACTGGATGAATCTGGACTCGGATTATTTGCCGTTGGCGGGTACGGACGTGGCGAACTGCACCCGTTTTCGGACATCGACATCCTCATCCTCGGTGAGGAGTCGGCAATTTCAGCGGCCGCCGATACCCTCAGCGCATTCAGTACGCGACTCTGGGACTTTAATCTCGAGATTGGCCATGCGGTGCGCTCATTCGAGGACTGTCAGGCCTTAGCGCGCGAAGACATCACCATCGCCACAAGCCTCATCGAATGCCGTCCAATTTGTGCCAATAGCGCCATGCTCAACGCACTGGAGGCACTCGCGTTTAATGATGAAAACTGGTCTTCAGGCGCCTTTTTTGAGGCCAAGGTCGACGAGCAAAAGGCGCGTTACCAAAAACATGATGACTCAGACAATCGGCTGGAGCCTGATATCAAAAACGCACCCGGTGGGCTTCGTGATCTGCACACCATCATCTGGGTCACCCGGCGCCATTTTCGGACCACTCGACTGATCACGTTGGTCGATCAAGGACTCCTCACCCAACATGAATTCAAGTTACTCGATGAGGCTGAGCAATTCTTAAAACGCACGCGGTTTGCGCTGCATTTGGTGGCCGGACGCGCACAAAACAAGCTTCTCTTCGACCATCAATACGAGGTCGCAGGGCGTATGGGGTATACCGAGGACGATACCAAAGAACGGATTGAGGCCTTTATGCAGCAGGTCTACCGGATGACACTGCGCCTCGGTGAATTCAACGATATGCTGTTGCAGCATTTTGAAGAAACCGTCATCGGCGACCCCACCACGGAAACTGTGGAACCTCTCAATGCACGTTGGCAGGTGCGCGCGGGGCATTTGGAGCTCATCCACGACAACGGATTCGAACGCAATCCCTCGGCCTTACTCGAGGCCTTTGTACTGCTTGCACAACATCCTGAGCTGAAAGGGCTCCGTGCGGCCACCACGCGACAGATGTATACCGCGCGACACCTGATCGATGACGCCTTCCGCAACGATCTCGTCAATATCAGCTATTTCATGGAGTTACTTCGATATCCGAAGAAGTTACCTGATATTTTAAGACGCATGCGCTACTACGGCATTTTAAGTCGATACATTCCCGAGTTCGCAGGCATCATGGGTCTGATGCAGCATGATCTGTTTCACATCTATACCGTCGATGCGCACACCCTGCAGCTCATTCGGAATATCACGCGGTTCTACACCGGATCGGTTGAGGCAGACTACCCCGTGGTCACGCGACTCACCCGACGCTTGCCGAAAATTGAGTTGCTCTATCTCGCTGCACTCTTCCATGACATTGCCAAAGGTCGTGGCGGCGATCACTCAGAATTGGGCGCAGTGGATGCCTATAATTTCTGTAAACATCACCGGCTATCTGAGTACGATGCGCGTTTGGTGGCTTGGCTGGTCAATAATCATCTGTTGATGTCGATGACCGCGCAACGTAAAGACATCTCCGATCCTGACGAGATCAAGGCCTTTGCTGAGATCGTCGGCGATGAACGTCGACTCAATTATCTGTTATGTCTCACCGTCGCAGACATTACAGCAACGAACCCCGAACTCTGGACAAGCTGGCGGGCTGCCTTACTTCGACAGCTGTATCATGCGACCGCTGATGTTCTCAAACGCGGTCTGGATCAGTTGCCGGGTCGGGCTGCATACATTGAAGAAACACAACGGGATGCATTGGCACTGATTCGGCCGTCGCTTCGCACCAAAGCGTCCAACTTCTGGGCACACTGGTCGCATGCGTATTTCGTCAGTCATTCATCCGACGAATTAGCCTGGCATCTCGAGACCCTGCTGGACAGCCAACCCACTGACACGGTGATTGCAATTGCGCCGGCGTCGATCAATCCAGACCAGGCCGCGACACAGGTACTGGTCGCAACGCCAAATAGAGCGCACTTATTTGCCGATTTAACAGCCTGCTTTGCGGATCTTGGCATCTCTGTCCTCGATGCACGCCTCCACACCAGCAGCATCGGTCAGTCCATCGACGTATTTATGGTGCAACAGGATGCGTTGGCTGCCCCCATCACAGATCCAAGCGATCAAGAGCGGCTGTTACGTGCGCTTGAGCGTGCAGTCCGCCACGAGTACGAAGCCAGCCAATCCGAGCGACGCACGCCGCGCGTGCAGCAATACTTCAACATGCCCGCGGAGATTGAAATCACCAACGATTTGGAGGGTCGCTACACCCTGGTTGAACTGACGGCTCCAGACCGACCCGGTTTATTGACAGTCATCGGTCGGGTGTTTGCTGAATTTGGGCTGGATTTAACAACAGCCAAGATCGCAACCCTCGGTGAGCGGGTTGAGGACGTGTTCTATGTCACCGATCAGGACGGCTGCAACCTCTATGATCCGGATTTCATTGCACGTCTCAAAGCGCACTTAGCCCATGAAATCGATGCCTTCAGTGGAGCACTTGCTGATGCTGAATCCTGATCTCGATCGACTCAAAGCCTATCCGTTTGAGCAACTGGCGACACTGCTCTCTGGTGTCTCACCACCCTCGGATCTGGCCGCGATCCCATTGTCCATTGGTGAGCCTCAACACGCACCACCACCGGCTGTCTTGGATGCGCTTCATCAACATCTTGGACTGATCGCAAAATACCCGACTACCAAAGGAACTCTGCGCCTCCGAGAAGCGATTGCCGACTGGGCCAACGCACGGTTTAACCTCACACATGCACCCCTGGATCCCGACCGGCAGGTCATTCCCGTCAATGGCACGCGCGAGGCGATCTTTGCATTGGCACAAGCAGCCTGTGACCGTGACAGCGCCAAGCGCCTGGTCGTGATGCCAAATCCGTTTTATCAAATCTATGAGGGTGCTGCGCTCATGGCTGGACTGGACCCGCATTATCTGCCGATCGATGCCTCTGGCCAGCCGGATTATCGGGCCGTGAGTGATGCCATCTGGCAAAACACGCAATTGATGTTTATCTGCACTCCAGGGAATCCGACCGGCACTCCGCTCGATGCTGACACGCTTGCATTTTTGATTGAAAAAGCCAACACGCACGGGTTTTGGTTGGCATCAGATGAGTGCTATATCGATATTTACCGTGACGAGCCACCACAAAGTATTCTGGAGGCGGCTCAACATCTCGGTTTGTCAGACTATGATCGCGTCGTGGCTTTTCACAGTCTGAGTAAACGCTCGAATCTTCCGGGTTTGCGCTCAGGGTGTATCACCGGGGACGCACGTCTTCTGAAGCCTTTTTTGACCTATCGCACCTACCATGGCTGCTCGATGTCATTGGCGGTCCAAGAGGCTTCCATTGTGGCCTGGTCCGACGAAACCCATGTGGAGCAGAATCGGGTCGCCTATCGCCACAAGTTTGCTGAGGCCACGCGTATCCTTGAAGGTGTTCTACCGGCCACAGATCCTGGGGCCGGTTTTTATCTGTGGATTCAAACACCGACCGCCTGCGATCAGTTTGCACGGGATCTCTATGCGCACACGGGCGTCACCGTCCTGCCAGGCCAGTATCTCGGTCGCGCGGTCGATGGCGTGAATCCAGGCGCAGGCTTTGTGCGCTTGGCGTTGGTGGCAGAACCTGCGACCTGTACAGAGGCGATGCATCGGATTCGGGACTATATGGAGCAGACACAATGAGTTTGACTGTTTATGGCATCAAAAATTGCGATTCAATGAAAAAAGCGTTCCAGTGGTTGGATGCGGAGGCAATCCCCTATACCTTTGTGGACTTCAAGACCTCGCCACCCACGGCAGACTTGATCTCAACGTGGCTTGAGGGTGTCGGTGATCGCCTTGTTAACACGCGTGGACCGAGCTATCGGCAATTGCCGGATGCACTCAAAGCAGATTTTAGCGGTCAAGCGCGCATTGATGCGATCGTTGCCAAGCCAACACTGATCAAGCGGCCCTTATTGGTCAATGGTCAATCAATGACCGTCGGGTTTGATCCCACACACTGGGCCGAAGTGCCTGGTTTACTCACAGCATAAGGAGTTCACATGGAATGTTTTGCCTTCGGATTGGGCGTTGGTCATCAAAACCAAGATCAACAGTGGTTGGATGTGTATTACCCCAAAGCATTTTGCCGCCCAGACCCAGCCTTGGTGCAGATCATTGCAAGCCAATTCAACTGGAGCGGTGAAAATCACACACAGGCCATCACCGCCGATGATTTGGACGATTTTTTAGAGGCCCTCGAAGACAGTGATGATGGTGACGCAGACAGCCTTCTTCAGGCACTGACACCGCTGGCGGGCACTGAGCAGCCACTCGTCGTCTGCGTACTCAAAGAGGATACAAAACCCGCGAGTGTCCCGGAGGTGTATCTCAAACTCTCATTGATCTCGATGCGCAAACTGCAACCGCATGGTGCCAATCTTGATGGCATGTTTGGTCTGCTGCCCAATGTGGCTTGGACCAGCCAAGGGCCGATCGACATCAAAGAACTCCCGCATGCCCAAACGCGCGCCCGCGCCTACGGCGAAGTGCTCACCGTCCACTCGGTGGATAAATTTCCTCGGATGGCGGATTACGTGGTGCCTTACGGAGTGCGCATTGGTGATGCCTCACGCATCCGCTTGGGCGCACATCTGGGCGAAGGCACCACGGTCATGCACGAAGGGTTCATCAACTTCAATGCAGGCACACTGGGTGTCTCGATGGTTGAAGGTCGCATCTCAGCCGGTGTCGTGGTCGGGGACGGGTCAGACCTCGGCGGCGGATCCTCAACCATGGGGACACTCTCAGGCGGCGGCAACATCATTATTTCTGTCGGCGAGCAATGTTTGCTCGGTGCCAATTCAGGGCTCGGCATCCCGCTTGGAGACCGATGCACGGTTGAATCCGGTTTGTATTTAACAGCCGGATCCAAAGTGCGCGTGCTCGACAACGAAGGCCAACCGGTCGCCCAAGTCAAAGCCCGCGATCTGGCCGGTCAGAGCGATCTGTTATTCCGCAGAAACTCAACCACCGGTGAGATCGAATGTTTAGCGAACAAATCAGCGGTGGCCTTAAATGCTGAGCTTCATCACAACAATTGAGGTCTGACATGACATGCCCGGTCCGTCAACTCACTGAAGACTTAATCCGGCGTCCATCGGTGACGCCTGAGGACGCCGGCTGTCTGGCGATCATTGGCAGCCGACTGGAAGCGCTCGGCTTCACCCTGGAGCGCATGGATCAGGATGGTGTTTCAAACCTCTGGGCTTTTTGGGGAGAATCCGGGCCACTTCTGTGTTTTGCAGGCCACACCGACGTTGTTCCGACCGGTGAGCGATCCGCTTGGAGTTCAGATCCGTTTGAGCCGACCGAGACAGCCAATGGATACCTACGGGGCCGTGGTGCGGCGGACATGAAAAGTTCATTGGCGGCCATGGTGGTTGCCACAGAAGAATTTCTGAGAAAGCACAGCGAGCCCACAGGACGCATTGGCTTTTTGTTAACCAGCGATGAAGAAGGGCCGGCCACGGCAGGCACTGTGGCTGTGATCAATACACTGATCGCGCGGCAGACAGACTCAGGTATCCCTGCGATTGATTACTGCGTGATCGGTGAGCCGAGCTCCAAAGACCGTTTGGGGGATGTTGTACGTGTGGGCCGACGCGGGAGCTTGAATGCGCACATCACGATTCACGGGACGCAAGGGCACGTCGCCTATCCGGAGCTCGTGAAGAACCCAATCCATTTGAGCGCACAACTGATCGATGCATTGATCGCCACCGACTGGGATGGGGAGCCCAATGCATACTTTCCACCCACCAGCTTTCAGGTGTCCAACATCAAAGCCGGCACGGGGGCAACCAATGTGGTGCCGGGCACGGCGAGCGTCCAAGCCAACTGGCGCTTTTCCACCTCGACGACGGCATCAGAGATCCAAACCCGGACCGAGGGCCTACTTCAAAGCCTTGGCATCCACGCGGACATTGACTGGAATCTGTCGGGCGAGCCCTTTTTGACTCAAGAAGGCGCGCTGACTGAAGCCACGCAACGCGTCATTCATGCGCAAACCGGTCTTGAAACCGAGCTCTCGACCGGCGGCGGCACATCGGATGGGCGCTTTATCGCACGGCTTGGCTGCGAGCTCGTTGAACTTGGGCCTGTGAATCGAAGCATCCACAAAATCGATGAAGAAGTCTGTATCGCTGACCTGCCTCGCCTGAGAGACCTCTACCTTGGGCTGCTTGAAAGCCTCATTGGTCAGACTTAATCAAGCGGCTCGACGTCTTCTGCCTGAGGACCCTTGCCACTTTTTCCGAGGATATAACTGACCTCCATCCCTTCACGCAATGCATAGCGATCACGCCCCCGAATCGAGCGGTAGTGCACAAACACATCCTCACCGTCTTCACGGGTGATAAACCCAAACCCCTTGGTGGCATTGAACCATTTCACGGTGCCCTCTTCACGCGGCCCATCTGGGATTTCAACACGGTACCGACGGTTTTCAAGGACCTGTAGCAGCGCGCCCTGTGCATAGAGTAATGTCAAGATCACGATGCCAATCAGCACACCGGCTTGTAGATCGCTGTCGGAGTCGGGCTTCATGCCAAATGAAGGCAATAAAAACAGCAGAACCAGTGCTCCAATGATGGCGATGACAAGTGACAGGAACAGTTGGCGAACAGTATGGCGCATGAGACACTCCGATGACGATTTACTCCATTGGTATGGCCGAAGCGAGGACTTTACAAGACAATGCCACCGGAAACTGAACAGCACGAACTTGAGATGCGCATTGCATTTCTCGAAGATCAAATTGATGGTATGAATCAGGTGCTTGTCACACAAAGTCGCCAAATCGAGCGATTCGAATCCGAACTGAAACGCCTGGTGTCACAGATACGTCCATTCCTTGATCAGCTGCAAACCAATGGATCGGACGACACCACCCCACCACCGCATTACTAAGGACTCCACATGACAAACCATTTGGATGCATGGATTCAGACCTATCCTGACTTTCCAAAACCCGGCATTTTGTTCTATGACATCGCGCCCATCATCGAGCACCCCATTCGGTTAAAGACAACCTGTCAGTTGTTGGTCGATGCCATCACTCCTTGGGCGCCTGAGGTCTTGGTCGGGATCGATTCACGCGGTTTTTTGTTTGCCACACCGGTGGCGCTTCAGATGGAACTCGGTGTGGTGATGGTCCGAAAGAAAGGAAAATTGCCAGGTGCGGTCCGCGAGGCCTCTTATGCCCTTGAATATGGTGAGGCGACCCTCGCGGTGCAAACCGACCGCCAGTTGGCCGGGAAACGGGTTGTCTTGATCGATGACCTCCTGGCCACAGGCGGGACCTTGGCTGCGACTGAGTCCTTGTTGCATGAGGTCGGCGCAGACGTTGTTGGCACCGTGGTCTTGATCGAACTCACCGGTCTCAAAGGACGAGACGTCTTAAACGCGCCAGTGAAGAGTCTGCAACGCTATGACTTCTGAAATTCGCCCTGCAAATACCCTCCTCGTGGTTGCACTGGAAGATGAGCTGCCAAGCCAGTTGGTACCCGGATGGAATGTGCTCTATACAGGCGTTGGTAAGGTCAATGCAGCGATCGCCGCAACAGAAGCCGTATTGGAGGCGAAACCCGCACATTTGATCAACTTTGGAACAGCCGGTGCGCTCGACCCAGCGATCCATGGCCTCAGTCGCGTTCGACACATCGTCCAGCGCGATATGGACGTACGACCGCTCGGATTTGAGCTTGGCCACACACCCTTTGATACGACAGGACACATTGATTTGGGCGGCGAGGGATTAACGCTTGGCACCGGCGATCATTTTGTCACCACACCCCCAGAACTGATGACAGACATCGTCGACATGGAGGGGTACGCATTGGCCAAGGTGGCCCAGACCTTTGGGGTGGCCTTTCATTGTTATAAGTACATATCAGATCAGGCCGATGGACAGGCCGCAGATGATTGGGCAACCAACGTCGCGCGCGGTGCCGAGGCCTTTGTCAAAGCGGTGATCGAGCCTCTGAGCGTCTAGCCGGCCGCTTGGCTCCGCTGTGCGGCTTTTTTGTCCTCGCGTGCACGGCGGATGGCCTCACGGCGTCTCTCAAGTGCCTCGGCGGCCAAGCCGACGTGGCGCTCTCCACGCTTGTTCGCCAACTCAATCTGACGTTGACGCATGGCAAAGCGCGCTTTTTGGGACGGCGTATGCTCATCAATACAGTGATGACAGGACACGCCCATCACAAATTCAGGGCGTTCTTGATCGGCTTTGGTGATGGGTCGACGACAGGCATGACACTGGTCGTAGTCACCCGGTTCGAGCCGGTGATTGACGGTGACTCGGTTGTCAAAGACGAAACACTCCCCTTCCCAAGTGCTCTCTGTATCAGGCACCGACTCAAAGTAATTCAAAACCCCACCCTTTAAGTGATACACCTCCTCGAAGCCTTGATCGAGCAGATAACTGGTGGATTTTTCACAACGGATTCCGCCTGTACAAAACATCGCGACTCGCTTGTGTTTGGCGGGATCGAGGTTGGCCTTTACCCACTCCGGAAATTCTCTGAAGGTCTTGGTTTCTGGGTTGATCGCGCCTTTGAAGGTGCCAACCTCGTATTCATAATCATTGCGGGTATCGATCGTCACCGTCTCCGGATCTGTAATCAGTGCATTCCAGTCTTCAGGCTGCACATAGCGTCCGACTTGCATCTTCGGGCTGATGCCAGGAACGCCCAGTGTGACGATTTCTTTCTTGAGTTTGACCTTCATCCGATAAAAGGGCACGCCCTCTGGATCCATCAACGACTCTTTGTATTCCAAATTGACGAACCGGCCATCGGCTTCAAACCAGGCATTGAGGGCATCGATCCCCTCGCGTGTTCCGGCAACCGTGCCATTAATTCCTTCAGCCGCCAAAAGGAGCGTTCCGGTCAGACCATGCTCCATGCAGTGATCCAGAAGTGGACCACGGAGCGCCTGATAATCGGGTAACTCGACGAACTGATACAGAGCAGCCACCACCAAAGGTTTCATCGTGACTCCTTCGCCATCCCACCCCGACAGGGTGGCGAACTCAGTCGCTCGGGTGATTGATCCCACTCCTCGGGCGTAAAGCATTGCATGGCCAATGCATGCACACCTTGCTCAAGGGCCGCCGATGCCGCTTTGTATACCAATTGGTGGCGTTTGACGCGATTGAGACCAACAAAGGCCTCAGAGACCAGCACGACTCGAAAATGGGTCTCTGAATTCTTCGGCACGTTGTGGCCATGACTTTCATTGTCAATCTCAAGAACGAGCGGCGAGAGCGCCTCGGTCAGCGCGGTTTTTAAGAGTGTTTCTAGCATGCGCGTAGTATACCGAATTGTCAGTCAGACAAAACGCCCAACCGCTCGCCGCGATAGGCACCGGATTGCACTCGCTGCCACCAATCTCGATTGGCAAGATACCAATCCACAGTCTTCGAAATCCCCGATTCAAAGGTTTCTTCGGGCACCCAACCGAGGCTGCGTTCAATTTTTGAGGCATCGATGGCATAGCGTCTGTCATGACCCGGGCGGTCGGTCACAAAGGTAATCAGATCCCGAAAATGGGCAATTCCTTGAGGTCGATCAACCACTCGGGCCTGCAATACATCACACAAGGTCTCAACCACCTCGAGATTGGTTTTCTCGTTGTGTCCACCGATGTTATAGGTCTCCCCGATGCTGCCCTCACAGACAACACGCACCAAGGCACGGGCGTGGTCTTCCACATACAGCCAATCCCGAATCTGATCGCCCCGGCCGTACACCGGAATCGGCGCACCTTTCAGTGCATTGAGGATCGCCAATGGAATCAACTTTTCAGGAAAATGATACGGTCCGTAATTGTTCGAACAGTTGGTAACAATCACAGGCAGCCCATAGGTCCGGTGCCACGCGCGCACCAGATGATCACTCGATGCTTTTGAGGCGGAATACGGCGAACTCGGCGCATAGGCCGTGTCTTCGGTAAAGAGCGCATCGACACCGTCTAAATCGCCATACACCTCATCGGTTGAGATGTGATGAAACCGAAAGGCATCGCGCCGAGGCGCATCGAGTGTGGTCCAGTACGATCGGACGGCCTCAAGGACGGTGTAGGTGCCAACCACGTTGGTCTCAATAAAGGCCGCCGGCCCATCAATCGATCGATCGACGTGGCTTTCGGCAGCCAGATGCATGACATGCGTGGGCTGAAACGACGCCACCACCGACCCAAAGGCGGCCGCGTCACAAATATCGACCTGGTGAAATGTATAGCGTGGATCCGCGCTGACAGGCGACAACGACTCGAGGTTGCCGGCATAAGTCAACACATCCACATTACAGACCTGATGGTCGGTGGACTCAATCAGATGTCGGATGACGGCTGAGCCGATAAAACCTGCCCCACCCGTGACTAAGATTCTGGCCATTAGGACACCCGATTTAATCCGTTGATTGCTGCCACTCGATACGCCTCAGCCATGGTCGGATAGTTAAATGTGGTGTTGGCAAAAAACGACAGGGTATTGGCATCACCCGGCTGTTTCATGATGGCTTGACCAATATGCACAATCTCACTGGCCTGATCGCCAAAGCAATGCACACCGAGGATTTCGAGAGTCTCTCGATGAAATAAGAGCTTCAACATGCCCACTGATTCGTTGGTAATTTGTGCTCGTGCAATGTCTTTAAAGAGTGCTTGGCCAACCTCGTAAGGCACTTTTTGCTCCGTCAGCTCACGCTCTGTTTGCCCAACCGATGAAATCTCAGGGATTGTATAAATGCCGGTCGGCACATCATCCACAAAATGAAAGGGCCGCGATAAAAAGTCATTTGCGGCATTCCGGCCTTGGTCATAAGACGCCGAAGCGAGGCTTGGCCAGCCCACCACGTCACCGGCTGCGTAAATATGCGATACATCCGTCTGATAGTGGGCGTTCACCTTCAATTGACCACGCCCATCGGCCTTGAGTCCACACGCTTCGAGATTCAGTTGATCGGTGTTGCCAGTGCGGCCATTACACCAGAGCAACGCATCACCTTTGATGCGTTTCCCACTTTTTAACTGAAGCTCCACGCCCTCTGCAGTGATCTGTAAATGCTCAAACTCTTCCTGATGACGAATCACCACGCCAGAATCACGGAAGTAATACGATAAGGCGTCGGTGATTTCATCATCCAAGAACGACAGGAGCCGATCACGGGTATTGATGAGATCCACTTTGAGACCCAAACCATTGAAAATCGATGCATACTCACAGCCAATCACACCGGCTCCAAAGATGATCAAATGCCGCGGCGTATGATCCATCTCAAGGATGGTGTCTGAGTCATACACGCGCGGCCCCTCGAAATCCAGGAATTCAGGGCGGTAAGGTCGCGAACCTGTCGCAATCAGAATGGTTTCAGCACGATATAACTCAGTGCCCTGATCAGAGACCACAGTTACCTGATGCGGGCTGTCAAAGCTGGCGACACCATGCACCACCTGCACCTGATTTCGCGCATAAAATTTCGAACGCATGCGAACTTGTGACGCGACCACACGATTGGCTGTCTCCATCACATGCGGGTATGGAAGCCACCGGGGCTCGGAGATCACCCGAAACATCGGATTGGTGTTGAAATCGATCATTTGCTTCACGGCCTGGCGAAGCGCCTTGGATGGAATCGTCCCTTTGTGCGTGCAATTGCCACCCACCTCAGGCCGTTGATCCACGATGACCACAGACTTTCCCTGTTTGGCCGCATTCATGGCGCCCGCCTCACCCGCCGGTCCAGCTCCGAGGACCAACACATCCACGTCAATCACGTGGGTTTCTCCTTACTGTGTGTGTTCTCTGGCCTGCGCTGCATCCCGGATGGGAACTGTGCCAACCACACTTTTTGAGTTAATGGCTTCTTCGCATTTCACCGGATCACCACCACAAATGGCGCATTCACTGTCTTCACCATTGACGCGCCCAATACCGCCACAACTGCCCGTGATCGGGCGGCGTCCCAGCATCACGCCCACAGCCATGATGCCGATCAGAAATGCGAAGATGAAAAAAACGCCGACAAATAAGCCCAATTCCATGTCACCCTCCCTCAACCAGCCGCTCAAAACGCGGTGTGTACTGAATCTCAAAGCCATTGGCAGTGCGCGTGATGAACATGGCTGCCAAATCTTGTTTGATGGCCAACTCAAGCCCGCCCTCAGGTCCAAGCACCAAAAGGGTCGTGGCCCACCCATCAGCCACTGCACAGGTGTCACTGGCCACTGTGACAGAGGCCAGTGCATGTGTCACGGGCCGGGCTGTGGTCGGGTCAATGGTGTGGCTGTACACCACGTCATCGATTGTCCGTACATTTCGATAGTCACCTGAGGTCGCCAGTGCAACATTTTTCAGTGCCAAGACCTGCTCAACTGCACGTTGCTCTCGAATCGGTTTTTCAACAGCAATCTGCCAGCCGCGACCGTCTTTGTCGCCCTTGACCCGCACTTCTCCGCCAATTTCGACTAAAAAATTGGCGTATCCAGCGTCATCGAGGACGGCATACATCACATCAACCCCGTAGCCTTTTGCAATCGCCGACAGATCCAATGTCCGGGGCGCCGTTTTCATGAGGGCGGCTCCGCCATCGGCTTCCGGTGCACGCACGGCAATGGCCTCAAAGCCAATCTGCGCGCGCGCCGCCTCAATGTCTGCATCCGTCGGCAGATCCTCCGACGTCGCCTCGGGCCCAAAACCCCACAGGTTGACAGCCGGGCCGACAGTAGGATCAAAGGCCCCCGCAGACACCTCAGAAAATCCAAGTGCACGTGCAGTCATATCAGCAAAGGGGCCGGAGACCGGAAACCACTCACCGACCCTGTCATCCGCATTGAATCGACTGATTTCACTCTCAGGGTCATAGGTCGACATCTGACGGTTGACCTCGGCAAGTGCCGCTTCAAGCTCAGCCGTCAGTTGAGCCCCATCATGCGAGCCGATTGGATTGGCGATCACCACCGACCAGGTGGTTCCCATGGTTTGACCCGACAGCCGTTCGATCGGAATCTCACCCGAGCATCCCGAGACAAGGGCTAGACAGAAAAATGCCGCCCCGAGGGCGGCATGTTTAAGCATCATCGGGAGATTAACCACCGAAGTCATCCAGCATGATGTTTTCATCCTCAACACCCAAATCTTTGAGCATCTTGATGCAGGCTGCATTCATCATGGGGGGACCACACATGTAATACTCCACATCTTCAGGTGCCGGATGGTCCTTCAGATAATTCTCAAGGACGACGTTATGAATAAACCCGGTGTGCCCGTCCCAATTGTCTTCCGGCTGTGGATCAGACAACGCCAGATGCCACTCAAAGTTATCATTTTCTGCTGCCAAACGGTCGTACTCGTCTTCGTAGAAGACTTCGCGAAGCGAGCGTGCACCGTACCAGAACGACATTTTGCGCGATGAATTCAAGCGCTTGAGCTGATCAAAGATGTGCGAACGCATCGGCGCCATACCAGCACCACCGCCGATAAAGACCATTTCGTTGTCTGTATCCTTGGCAAAGAACTCACCAAAGGGTCCAAAGACAGTGATCTTGTCACCGGGCTTCAAATTGAAACAGTACGAGCTCATTTGCCCCGGTGGGAAATCAGTGCCCGGAGGCGGTGTGGCAATCCGGATATTGAATTTCACCAGACCGCGTTCTTCAGGGTAGTTGGCCATTGAATAGGCACGCACCACGGTCTCATCAACCTTCGATTCCAAATCGAAAAGACCGAATTTCTCCCAGTCACCGCGGTATTCCTCCTCCACATCGAAGTCTTTAAACTTCACATGATGAGGCGGCACTTCCAACTGCACATAGCCACCGGCCCGGAAATCGACGTTTTCGCCTTCAGGTAACTTAAGCGTCAACTCTTTAATGAAGGTGGCGACGTTTGGATTCGAGACCACCTCACACTCCCAGCGCTTGACGCCGAAGAGCTCAGGCTCCACCTCGATTTCCATGTCCTGCTTCACCGCCACCTGACACGACAAGCGCCAGCCGGCCTTGGCTTCACCCTTAGTGAACGCAGAAGCCTCTGTCGGAAGAATGTCACCACCGCCTGATTTAATGACGCACCGACACTGCTGACAAGATCCACCGCCGCCACAGGCTGATGGCAGATAAATGCCCGCATCGGCCAGTGTATTCATGAGTTTTGAACCCGCAGGAACCTTGATGCTGGAGTCTGGGTCGTCATTGATCGTGATGGTCACATTACCCGAAGACACAAGCTTCGAACGGGCCGCTAAGATCACTGCAACCAGGCCAATCACGACCGCAGTAAACATCCCCACACCCAATATGATGGTCAGATTTTCCACGTTCTACGCTCCTTAAAGTGAGACACCCGAGAAGGACATGAAGCCAAGTGACATCAGTCCAACCGTGATAAAGGTAATACCCAGTCCCTTCAAGCCATCAGGCACATCGGAATATTTCAGCTTCTCGCGCACACCTGCTAAGGCTGTGATTGCAAGCGCCCAACCGACTCCGGCCCCTAAGCCATACACCACGGACTCGCCGAAGGTGTAGTCCCTCTCAACCATAAACAGTGAGGCGCCCAAGATGGCGCAGTTCACAGTAATCAACGGCAGGAATACGCCCAACGCGTTATACAGCGCCGGCACATACTTATCCAAAAACATTTCAAGGATTTGCACCAAGGCTGCAATCACACCGATGTACGATAGGAGCCCCAAAAACCGGAGGTCCACTTCACCAAGCGCCGGCGAGATCCAGGTCAGCGCGCCCTCTTTCAGAAGCCCATTGAGAATCAGATTATTGACAGGCACTGTGATCGCAAGCACCACGATCACGGCGACTCCCAAGCCCACCGCGGTTTTGATGTTTTTTGACAGTGCCAAGAAGGTGCACATGCCTAGGAAAAAGGCCAGCGCCATGTTCTCGATAAAGATCGCTTTGACGAATAGGCTCAGATAATGCTCCATCTTACGCCTCCTTCATCTTGGTGTTCGGTGCGATCTTGAACTCGTCCGCTTCGACTTGCGCCGTCTTCCACGCACGGATGCCCCAAATAATGAATCCGATGATAAAGAAGGCCGACGGTGGGAGCAGCATCAGGCCGTTGGTGTAGTACCAACCGCCCTCGGTGACTTTTGACAGCACCTCAACGCCAAACAGACTGCCAGACCCAAAGAGCTCTCGGAAGAAGGCCACGATCATCAAAATCGCACTGTAACCGAGCCCATTGCCAATGCCGTCGATGAAACTATCCACCGGACCATTTTTCATGGCAAAGGCTTCAGCTCGACCCATGACGATACAGTTGGTAATGATCAACCCAACAAAGACCGACAATTGCTTTGAGATCTCATAGGCAAAGGCTTTCAGCACCTGATCAACGACAATCACCAAGGACGCAATGATGGTCATTTGCACGATAATCCGAATCGCACTTGGAATCTGAGCCCGAATCATCGACACGAAGAGATTCGAAAATGCGGTCACAGCAATCACCGCCAATGACATCACCAAGGCCACCGACATACTGGATGTCACCGCCAAGGCCGAGCAAATCCCAAGCACCTGCAGTGCAATGGGGTTGTCGTTGACTACAGGGTCAAACAACAATTCCGAGGTTTTTGCCATTAGATCCGTCCTTGTTTCACATTGTCCAAAAATGGCTTGAAGCCTGAATCCGACAGCCAGAACTTCAGCAGATTATCGACCCCGCGCGAGGTCAGTGTAGCGCCCGAGAGGGCATCCACGCCGTAGGCATCGGAACGATCCGCGCCACCTTTCACCAAACGAATCGCGACATCGTCGTCTCGATAGACTTTCTTACCCGTCCACTGAGCTTTCCAGTTGGGGTTATCGACCTCACCGCCGAGCCCGGGCGTTTCAGCATGCTCATAAAACCCAAGGCCTGCCACGGTGTTGGCGTCACCCTCAAGTGCCATGAAGCCATATAAAGTGGACCACAATCCGTAGCCGTGGATCGGCAGAATGATCTTATCAATCGAATCACCGGATTCGATCAAATACACCTTAGCCACATTGGCCTGACGCTTGATCGAGGCAATGTCCTCATCACCACTGAGTACACGGTGCATCTCCGGCGTTTTGGCAGCCTTTCGTTGATCATAGGTGTCTGGATCCATGTCGGTGACAAATTCGCCAGTTTCCACATTGACCAAGCGGGTCGTGACCTGCTCAAACTGCTCCTGTACCGACTTTGAGGGGTCATACAATCCGGCCGCCTGCAGGATATTCATCTGCATGTTGGCTTTCTCATTCACCGCCTGCACGGGACGCAGCAACACGGCTGCCGCACTCACCACCACTGAGCACACCAGGCAAAGCACCAGTGCGACCGTGACTGTTTTTTGAACTGATTCGTTATTGGACGACACTGCGCAACTCCCTCCGCTTGATGTTCGCCTGCACCACGAAGTGATCAATCAGCGGTGCGAACAGATTGGCAAACAAAATCGCCAACATAATGCCCTCGGGGAAGGCTGGATTCACAACGCGGATCAACACCGCCATAAATCCAATCAGCGCACCATACCAATACCGCCCCACATGCGTCATCGAAGCGGACACCGGATCGGTCGCCATGAAGATCATGCCAAAGGCAAATCCGCCGACAACCAGGTGCCAATACCAAGGGACGTTGAACATGGGATTGGTGTCTGAGCCAATCAGATTGAAGAACAGCGATGTGACGACCATGCCCAAGAACACACCTGCCACGATTCGCCAACTGGCGATTCCCATCACCAACAGCACCACACCACCAATCAGAATCGCAAGTGTCGAGACTTCACCGATGGAGCCCGGTACATTGCCGATGAATGCATCGAACCACGTAAAGTTGGAGATCACTTGGTTGGCGTTGGCGAGTGCTTCAACGCCGCCCTGTGCCATCATGCCAAGTGCCGATGCGCCGGTGTATCCGTCGGCAGCGACCCACACGGCATCACCTGAAATCTGCGCTGGATATGCGAAATACAAGAAGGCACGGCCAGTGAGCGCTGGATTTAAGAAGTTCTTACCAGTCCCACCAAAGACTTCTTTACCGACAACAACGCCGAAGGTAATCCCCAAGGCCGCTTGCCATAATGGCAGATCCGGTGGGCAGGTCAGTGAAAACAACACTGACGTGACGAAGAACCCTTCGTTCACCTCATGCTTTCTGACCGATGCAAAGAGGACCTCCCAGAAGCCGCCCACAATGAACACCGTGGCGTAAATCGGCAGGAAATAGGCAAAGCCATAGACCATGTTTGACCACAGACTTGGATTCATCCAGTACTCTTGACCGGCCAGGAACTCAATCACACCACCGCGCAGTCCATCCGGTGCCAAAGCGCCGGCTGCAATGGCTTCCGCTGCGTTTTGTCCCAAGAAATATGCACCGACGAACATGGCCGGGAAAGTACACATCCACACCGTGATCATGATGCGTTTTAAGTCGACCCCATCACGGACGTGTGCAGTCGACTTGGTGGTTGAACCCGGGGCATAAAAAATCGTATCGACCGCTTCGTACAGTGCGTAGAAGTTTTGATACTTCCCGCCTGGATGAAAGTTCGGTTCGATTTTGTCCAGGAAAGTACGTAAGGACATGCTCAACTCTCCACTTCAATCGTTGTCAGGTTGTCCCGAAGAATCGGGCCGTATTCATATTTGCCGGGACACACATAGGTACATAAGGCCAGATCTTCTTCGGCCAACTCAAGCGCACCGAGTTTAATGGCCATGTCCGTATCACCCACAATCAACGCGCGCAGCAGTTGCGTGGGCAGAATGTCGAGCGGCATGACTTTTTCGTAGGTACCCACAGGGACCATGGCACGCGGGCTGCCGTTGGTGTTGGTGGTGTAATCCACTTTTTTACCGGGCGTCAGCTTGGACAGATAAATGCCAAGGACTGAGTGCTTATTCGACCCCGGTGACAACCATCCAAATGGAATCCGGCGCGTACCTTCCTCAAGACAGGACACTTGCTGATGATACCGACCCAAATAGCTGGTCACGCCGCGACCGGTGCGACCTCCGAGTACCGACCCCGACACGCGTCGATGTGTTCCCTCAACCAGCTGACCGTCGGTGAGCTCATCCAGTGATGCACCCACACGCGTCACCACGACGCGCGGATCGGTCACGGCAGGCCCGGCTAATGCGACGAGACGCTCTGTCTCAAGTCGTCCCTCAGACATCAAAATACCGATTGCGATGGCATCTTGAGCGTTCAAATGCCAGACCACCTTGCCTTCGCCGACAGGATCCAAATGATGGATATGTGTTCCCACCAACCCGGCAGGGTGTTTACCGGCAAAATTTTCAACCCGGCCAACACTGACTTCGCAGGTGGTCTCAGGGGCCTTACAAATAAACACCTCGCCATCAGTGAGGTGCTTTAAAACACGGATGCCATCCTCAAAGGCTTTAGGGTGTCTGGCAATCGCAAGACTTGGATCCAAGGCCAGCGGATTGGTGTCCATGGTGTTGACAAAAATCGAGTGCGGCTTGGAATCAATGGCTGGGACTTTTTCATAGGGACGCTGGCGAATGGCCGTCCACAGACCACTCTCGACAAGCTGCGACACCACCTGTTGCCGAGACAAACCATCAAGATCTGAGTGCGCGTGAAATGAAACTGCTGCATCTGAACCATCGAGCTCAATCACCACAGACTGAAAGACGCGGCGCTCACCGCGATTGATCTCAACGACGGTTCCAGCTCCGGGAGCCGTGTAGACGACGCCTTCATTTTTTTTGTCTGAAAAAATTGGCTGACCGAGCTTCACCGTCTCGCCTTCGCGCACCAGCATGGTCGGCTTCATGCCGGGATAGTCTGCACCGATCAACGCAACGCGGCGCACGGTCAGTGTCTCAGCAATCTCTTGGCGGGGTGATCCTTTGATGGGCAAGTCCAGCCCCGTCTTGATCTCGATCATCGAGTCCTTTCCTATCTCTCGTCAAACACATGAAGACTGCGTGCTTCAAACTTTATGGCATAAGAAACCGAACCAACGGCGGTGCCCGATTATAAGAACCTTCGTCCTGAACTACCAGAGCAGTGCGACAAAAATTTAGACACATTTCGCACCTGCACCATGCAAAGCCCAGATGGCACCCAACCCCTGTCCGACATCAACGACCGAATGCCACTACTCGCCTGAGCTCTGATTAGAGTCTGTGTCTCATATTTGTTGCGAGAAACAGCCCATGCCTGCATCACACACGATTGATCTGACTCATTCAACCGCTCTCCATGTCGCTCAAACACCCCTGTACTCAGACACAGTCGTCTTCATCGATGAGTCTGGTGACGCCAACTTAACAACCGTCGATCCAAGATTCCCGATTCTCAATCTGGTCTGTGTCCTGGTTCAGAAAACCCACTACTTCAACGCCGTCGTGCCGGGCTTATCGCGTTTGAAACAGCGATTTTTCCAGACCGATGATGTGGTGCTGCACGATTCTGATTTACGACGCATGCAAGGCGCCTGTTCACTGCTTCGCACCACCGATACGCAGGCGGCCTGTCAGGCGGCAATTTCCGATTGGATTTCGGCGCTTGAATTTCAAATCATCACCGCCTGCATTGACAAAGAAGCACTCGTTCGCCGCTATGCCCATCCCTTTGATCCCTACGATCTGGCGATTCGGTTTTGTCTTGAGCGGATGTCGCAGTGGCTCGCTTCGCGCACGCCAAGAGGGCACATCACACAAATCTGTTTTGAATCCAGAGGCAAACGCCAAGACCGCCAAGCAGATCTTGAATTCAACGCCATCCTCGCGAAGCAGTCACGCCTCGGTACGACCTCAACCGATTTTTCAACGCATCCGATGGAGGCCTTATTCATCCCGAAACATGCCAACGTCGCGGGCCTGCAATTGGCCGATTTGATTGCCCGACCACTGGCGCGTCATTGCCTCAATGTGGATTCACAACAGCCGGTGATGAAGATCTTACAACCCAAGCTCTATGCCCATAAGATCTTCCCGCACACCGGACGACTTAATCAGTTTACCGCCGGAAAGACGCGATTGAGTCCGGCAGCAAAAGGCTCGCAGGCACCTTGATAGCCACTCCAAGCCGTCTTTCTGACAATGCCATCGCTGTCAGCAACCACTTCAATGTTACAGGGCTCAATGTAGGATTCACTGAACCAGCGATATCGCGTGTTTGTACCTTCGACGGTCACTTCGACCGCTTGACCCAGTGCAGATTCAAGCCGACTGACAGGCTCACCCATCGCCTGTGATAACCCCTGATTCATCGAATCAATCGCAGTGGTTGCACAACCTGCCAAGCT
>CAJXNQ010000024.1 GCA_913057215.1 uncultured Gammaproteobacteria bacterium | reverse complement strand
GATGTTGAGAGCGAACTTGAGGTGTTCTTGGTCGCCAACCTCATCTCACTGACCCCTGGAACCCTGACCCTCGATGTGGATGAGGTGAATCGACAATTGATCATTCATGCGATGTTTGCAGATGATGAAGACGCACTGATCAAAGAGTTGAAAGACGGCATGGAATATCAAGTCAAACATGTGTTTGAGGGGATCTCATAATGCAGTTCGCGTGGATGCTTGATGTGGCTCAACTGCTCATTCTTGGCGGCATTCTGCTTGGATTCGTTCGCTTGGCAAAGGGACCGACCCTGCCCGATCGCATTGTGGCGCTGGATATGATGACGATCAGCTTGGTTGCATTCAGTGCCATATTCGCAGTGCAAACATCAAACAGTGCCTTTTTGGATATCGTCGTTGTGCTGGCCTTGATTGGGTTTGTCGCGACGGTCGCCATGGCGCGTTTCTCAGAACGCTATTTGCGGAAGACCACCCAAGAGAGCGAACACAGCCAAGAGGACACGCCATGATTCTAGATTTAGTGATTGGTCTGATCGCAATCGTTGGCGGCATGTTCACGCTGATCGCAGCTGCTGGTTTGGTTAAATTCCCAGATGTGTTTATGCGCATGCATGCCTCGACCAAGGCCGGTACGCTGGGTGCGTCGCTCTGCTTAATTGTGAGCATGTTGTTTTTTCAAGATACCGAAGTGTCTGTGAAAGCTGTGTTGGCCATTATTTTTCTCATGCTGACAGGTCCCATTGCCGCGCATTTAATTGGCCGCGCGGCGAATACGATGTACAACGCCTACAGTCGGCGCGACATTCCTTATGAGGATGATGTCTAGAGGCGCGCCTAGTATCCGAAAGTCGTTTGTCTAATCTGTTGATTGTGACAACAGTTGCCCCTAGGGTGACCAGAGAGGCTTTCAGGAGGTTCCCATGGAACATCGTGCACCGAATAATTTATCTGACCGGACAGCACTTGCGATGACGATGTCGCTTCGTTTTATTGCCGACACGCTCTTCGCCAAACGCTATGGACATCGAGCTGTGATCCTCGAGACTGTTGCCGGTGTTCCGGGGATGGTCGCTGGGATGTGGCAGCATCTGCGAAGTCTCCGTGGTATGAAACACGATGACCGAGGCTGGATTCAGAAACTATTAGCCGAGGCAGAAAACGAACGGATGCATTTGATGATTTTCATGGAAATCGCCAAACCAAATGCCTTCGAGCGCGCGCTGGTGCTTTTTGCACAGGCTGTATTCTGGAACTTCTACTTCATTTTGTACGTCTTTTTTCCAAAAACAGCGCATCGCATGGTGGGCTATTTTGAAGAGCAAGCCGTGATTAGTTACACCCAATACCTTGACCAAATTGATTCAGGTGAAACAGACAACCGACCCGCTCCGTCTATTGCGATTCAGTACTATGACCTGGGTCCAGATGCCACCTTACGTGATGTCATCATCGCAGTACGGGCCGATGAAGAGGGTCATGCCCATGAAAATCACTCCATGGCCGACCTGCTTGTTGAAACCGGTGGTGAACCGCTCGGAAAGCTCGATTGATATCAGCAGTCATCTACGGATCTGGGAAATGGGGTGGATGATGGGACTCGAACCCACGACGACCGGAATCACAATCCGGGGCTCTACCAACTGAGCTACACCCACCATCGCGGCCAGGCTGGCACGCCTGGCAGGAATCGAACCTGCAACCTACGGCTTAGAAGGCCGTTGCTCTATCCGGTTGAGCTACAGGCGCATGGTCAGTAATTGGTCGGGGCAGCTGGATTCGAACCAACGACCCTCTGCTCCCAAAGCAGATGCGCTACCAGACTGCGCTATACCCCGACACTGGCCTGACTGAGCACGAAGTGCTCAACAGTGGGAGCGGAGTATAGTCAGGGAGCAGGTTTGACGCAAGCCGGTTGAGGGGATTTGGGTTTAGAGAGTGCGATCCAATTCCCAAGTAAGACCAAGGCAATCGCAATCAGCGCATCTTCATTTGGCGCGTAGTTTTCAAGCCATACACTGACCAAGAGCGCAATGACCGGAAACAGGACTGTTGAGTAAGCAACCCGCCCGGGCCCAATCCGCCCCAAGAGTGTGAGATAGGAGGCGAACGCAATGACGGATCCAAATACCACAAGGTAGCCGAGACTCACCAGGTATTCGAGTGTCCATGCGATTGTAAACGGAATATTCAGGGTAGCTGCCGTGAGCGCGACGGCCGTCGCGCCGTAAGCCATCCCGTAGGCAGTCGTGACCCACACCGAGCTTCCCTCAGCCTGAAGTTTGGCAGAGACCAAATTACCCGTGCTGGCACAAAGCGTCGCGATGATACAGAGCATCAAGGCGATAAATGTTGAATCTGACAGGGTCAGCTGGCTGACCTCAACACGAAATAAAACGCCAAGGCCCAGTATACCTACCAACCCGCCAATGAGCGTGCGTCTCTCAAGGGGGCGTTTGAGAATCCAATAGGCACCGAGCGTGTTCCAAAAGACCATGGTTGAAAAAACGACCGAGATCAGACCCGTAGTCCATGTCAGGCTGGCTGTATAAAAGAGGCAGTAATTGAGGCCAAATAAGGAGATGCCGAGTAACCCGCAGTATCCATGTTGCGTGCGTGTCATACGAAGTGAGTCGCCTCGCCACAGGCAAATCCCAAACATGAGTACAGACGCCAACAGGAATCGCCAGACGACGGAGACGAGCGGATGTACTACGCCCAACTGGCCCAGAATCGCATACCAGGTGGTACCCCAGATCAGCACAGTACCCCAAAATAAAACGCTGTTGGGCAGTGCGATCACTGGCGGTGCCAGCGCGTCCCATCGACGCTGTCTTCGATCACAACACCGGCGCTTGCTAATTGATCCCGGATCTCATCGGCACGTGCAAAATCCTTGGCAGCCCGCGCATTTTGACGGTCGCGCAGCAATTGCTCGATTGCCTGATCCGTGAGTCCGCTGTGGGCCGCCTTCAGTGCTTGTGATTGCGTCACAAAGGCGTCTCGTCCAGCCTGAAACAGACCCAATATCACACCAATACTCTGCATGGCTGCACGGGCTGTCGGTGTTCCGACGTTACAGAGATCAAACATCAAGGCGATGGCACGTGGTGTGTTGAAATCGTCATCCATCAATTCTTGAAACTGAAACATGGCGTCAGAGTCCACGGCCTCGACAGTGTCTGGCAGTGCTTGTACAAGTCGACCGTAGGCCACCTCGGCTTGTTTGAGCGCATCCGGTGTAAAGGTGATTGCGCTTCGATACTGGCTTTGCAATAAGAAAAAACGTACGACCTCGGGGTGTACGTCTTTGAAGAGCTGTTCGAGAGTCACAAAATTCCCAAGCGACTTGGACATCTTCTCGTCGTGCACCCGGACCGCTCCTGCGTGCATCCAGTAATGGGCAAAGGTGCAGCCTGTGGCGGCCTCACTTTGAGCGATTTCATTTTCATGGTGCGGGAATTTAAGATCTGGACCTCCCCCATGAATGTCGAAGCTCTCACCCAACTGATCCATGCTCATGGCGGAGCATTCGATATGCCAACCGGGCCGCCCCGCTCCAAACGGGCTCTCCCAAGATGCTTCACCCTCTTTCGCGCGTTTCCACAACACGAAGTCGGCCGGGCTTTCCTTATCATCGGCCACAGCCACTCGTGCGCCGGCGAGCATGTCATCGAGCTGGCGATTGTTCAGCTTGCCGTAATCGGTAAACGCACTGACACGGAAATAGACATCACCTGAGTCCCCTTGATAGGCAGCACCCTTGGTCATCAAACGCTCAATTAACGCAATCATCAATCCAACATGATCGGTTGCTCGTGGCTCAACATCAGGAGACTGACACCCAAGCGCCGCCTCATCGGCGTGCATTGCCTCAATCATCTGCGAAGTGAGCTCCGTAAAGGGAATGCCCCGCTCACTGGCCCGTGCAAAAATTTTATCGTCAACATCTGTGATGTTTCTGACGTAGTGCACATCGAATCCACGATATCGGAGATACCGCACAATGGCGTCAAAGGCGACCAACACCCGCCCATGGCCGAGATGACACCGGTCATACACCGTCATTCCACACACATAGATACCAATGTGTCCGGGCTTTAAGGGTGTAAACGGCCGCTTGGTTCCGGCCAAAGTGTCATAAATTTGTAAGCTCACGCGTTGGTCCCTTCGCTGAAATCGGTATAGTACCGGTCTGTTCTATGAGGAGAAAAACCTGTGATTCTATTGGAAACGACGCTTGGCAACATCACAATCGAGTTATTCGAGAATGATGCGCCCCTAACCACCGCCAATTTTAAGCAATATGTTGAGGATCAATTCTTCGATGGCACTATTTTTCACCGCGTGATCGACGGCTTTATGATTCAAGGTGGCGGGTTTGAGCCTGGCATGACACAAAAAGAAACACGTGATCCGATCGACAACGAAGCATCCAATGGGCTTGCGAACAATCGGGGAACGCTTGCCATGGCACGAACCATGGACCCGCACTCGGCCACTTCGCAGTTTTTTATTAATGTGTCTGACAATGACTTTTTGAATTTCCGCTCAGAAACGCCGGATGGATTTGGTTACTGTGTGTTTGGTCGCGTGTACGATGGCATGGATGTTGTGGATGCAATCCGAGCTGTTGAGACCACCAGCCGCATGGGCCATCAGGATGTCCCAGTGGATGACGTCGTGATCGAAAAAGCCACTGTCATCTAATGCGCACACTGATTGTCTCTGACCTGCACCTTGATCCGATTGATCCAGCCCGATATACCGCTGCAATCAAGGCCATTGGACAGGTCAGTTGCGATCAATTGATTCTTGCAGGTGACGTATTTGAGGCATGGGTCGGGACCGATGGTGCGACATCTGCTGACATTGGATTCTTGGAGCACATGGGGAGGCTAGCCGCCTCATGTGTTTTGATTCCAGGTAATCGAGACTTTCTGCTCAATCAAGACTGGCTCACTCAGTTTGGCATTCAGTATCAAACCCACGTCGTGACCGCAGATGCGCTCGTGATTCACGGCGATGAGCTCTGCACCGATGATCATGCCTATCAGACATTTCGCGCTGAGGTCCGCTCACCTCAATGGCAGTCAGCATTTCTGGCTAAGCCGCTGGATGAACGACAGGCAATCGCCGACGGTCTGCGGGCTGCATCTCGTGAGACCCAGGCCAATCGACCCGAGTCAATCGGTGATGCTGTCGATCAAACAGTCGATGCAGTGATGCAGGCGCACGGCGTTGATGTCCTGATTCATGGCCACACTCACCGCCCTGCCATTCATCCACTGAAATCAGGACTGCGAGCTGTGACATCGGATTGGACTGATTCGGGAATTGGCATCGTGCTCGAAGTCGATGACACTGTCCGCCGTCTTGAGAGCGTCTCCTTGGGCGCCAAATCGACCGTGCTTCAGGCGTGGTCGCAGCGGGATGGGACACCCGAGTGGAAACGAAACGTCTGATCGGGTGTGCTGATCAGCTGTGCGTCCAACGATAAAAAAACCTCAAGACGCGACTGCAATGTATCTCGATCCGTCGTCTGAAGCGCCAACGCCAAGTAATCCTGGTAGTGACGCCCTTCCGATCGCAATAGGCTTCGATAGTACTTCCCCAATGCATCGGGCAGATGTGGCCAAAGGCTTGCAAACCGCTCGCAGGATCTGGCCTCAACCACGGCGCCAACAACCAACAAATCCGTCAACCGCATGGGCTCTTCAGAGGAGATCGCCTCACGCAATGACTGAGCATAGCGCGATGCACTCAAGGGCCGATATGCAACTCCAAAGCGCTCCATAAACATCAAAACCTGTTCGTAGTGCAGCATCTCTTCACGGACCAGGCGCGCCATTAAACGCTGTAATTGCGTATTGGATCGATACTTGTGGATCAGCGACATACCCGTTGCAGCCGCCTTGTACTCACAATTGGCATGATCAATCAGCAAGGTGTCGAGGCTTCCGCAGGCATGCTCGATCCAAGCCTTGGGCGTGGAAACCCGAAGGAAGTCCCGGATCTCTACCTCAATCGCCTCCAGAGAGGCGACCTTGGATGCAATTCCTGATTTATTTGTAGTAGGCATTTTCACGCTGACTGTGATCGGTGACGTCGCGCACACCCTGTAATTCCGGAATCCGCTCGACCAGTGTCTTTTCGACACCGTCTTTAAGCGTCATGTCCACCGCACTGCAGCCTTGGCAACCGCCACCGAATTGCAAGACCGCGATCTGGTCTTCGAGTCGGATGAGGCGCACTTCACCACCATGTGCTGCCAGTCCTGGGTTGATTTCGGCGGTCAGGATTTCAACGATTTGTTGCTCGATCGGACCGTCAAACGCCACTGTCGGTTGTTTGGCCTTGGGTGCTTTGATTGTTAACTGACCGCCAAGCTTATCGGCCACATAATCCACACAGGCCTCATCGAGGTATGGAAGACTTGGTTGATCTAAGTAGGCTGTAAATCCATCGCATGCATAGCGCTCATCCTCTGGCTTTTCCTCGCCTGGCCGACAATACGCAAGACAGGTCTCAGCGTAAGCGGTCCCAGGTTGAGAGACAAACAGACGCACGCCGATCCCTTCGACGTCCTGCTTATCAAGCAATCCTTTTAAGTAGGTTTGTGCGCTTTCTGTAATTGTAATGTCAGTCATTGATCGCCACCGTCCTTTATAAACCTGTACAGTGAGTTGGGTCATCCAGTGTAATTTCCAGTGAGACAAAACAACACCGTTATGCAACCTATTCCTTATTTAATTATCGGAGCCGGCGTGGCTGGCATTGCCGCCGCTCGGCAGTTACCAGAGGCGCGCATCCTCGAAAAAAGTCGGGGCCCGGGCGGGCGCATGGCTTCAAAGCGTCTCGACGCCAACCGCGCAGATATTGGCGCACAGTTTTTGACCGTCAGGGACTCAAGCTTTGATGCGGTGATTCAATCTGCAGCAGAGGCTGGTGCGGTTGCGCAGTGGACCCCTCGTATGGGTGCGATGCGAGACGGTCAGTTGATCGGTTCACCAGATCAACAATCGCGCTATGTGGGCACGCCTTATATGAACGCGCTGAGTCAATATTTGGCGTCTGACATCGATATCCTGCCACAGGTCCGTGCCAGCCATGTGGAACGCCACGGCCCGGGCTATCGTGTGCACTGTGAGGATGGGCAAGTGTTTGATGCTGAGCGCGTTCTTGTGACGACGCCTGTTGATCAAATGCAAGCCCTTCTGTCTGACTTTTCCGTGGATATGATCCGCACACGGTTTGCCATGGCGCCAACACTGACCATCGTTGTGGAATCAGAAAAGCGCCATTTAATGTCGGCTGATGGGCCTATCGAGGCGGCCTTTGGTGGCGATGACCCGGTCCTCGATTTCATCAGTTTCGACGGATCCAAGCCCGGGCGAAACAACGCCTATTGGGTCATTCATTCGACGCCTGAATGGATCTCTCCACGCCTGGAAGATGATGTCTCTCAATCTGGTCAGGCATTGTATGCCTATGCCGCCTCACAGCTTGGTCTCGAGGGCCAGTTGATACACAGTCATCGCTGGCGGTATGCACGGCCAGTGGATCCAAAGACCACTGCACAGAAAGGCGTGTATCAAATCGATCAAGGTGTATGGGTTGCGGGCGACTATCTTGCTGGAGGCCGAGTCGAAGGCGCCTATCTCGCAGGTGTTGAGGCAGCAAGGCGTCTTTGTGCCTAGAGCGCACGCCTACTTCTTAGATCGTCGGATCAATGTTGCCGAAAATCTTCCGTGACGCGGCGTGTTTGTTGAGGAAAAACGCGAGTAACAACAGACACACCATCACGGCTTCGTAGATGAGATAATAGTAGGTCCAAGGAGCGTCTGGCGAGGTCATGATCAGGCTGATAAGCCGGATGACCAACCAGGCGCCATTGATCAACGCAAGGCGTCTCAGTGAGGCCAACACCTTTTCGTCGGAAAACAAGCCACTGCCTGCAACAACTGTAAAACCGAGGAACGAACCCGCCAAGATCACCTGCATCTCGATAAACGCGCTGGTGCTTAACAGATCAACCTGAAGCGCTGCGAAGAGCGTTTCAGGGATGATCAATGTCGCCGCAGCCAGTGCAATGAATAGAAACACATTGATTGCGATTAAAATTCGACCAAACAGCATGAGCTTGTCCTACAACACGGGGTTAAGCCTGACAGACTCCGTTGTCATTGCCAAGCGCTTCAGCCAGACTGAAACATTACCCATACCCTTCAAGAGGAAGGCGTTGAATTTGCAAGGATGCACGTGTGAGGATCTATGCAACATCGCCTGATTTGGTTTCGCGACGACCTTCGGCTCTCTGACCACGCCGCCTGGGCTGCTGCGACACAGGATGCGACAAACGCCAAACTCTCTGCTGTTTTTTTGACTGCCGATGCCGATTGGGCTGAGTTTGGTTATGGTGCTAATCGGCTTTGGTTTACTGAACAACTGCTCAGACACCTGTCTCAAACGTTGGCCGCTCAGGGCGTGCAACTGCAGGTCATTCGGCTGCAGACCTATCAAGCACAAACCGATTGGATCACACAGTTTTGCCGAACCGAGGCCGTGACCGATCTCTATTTCAATCAAGAGTATCAGGTGAATGAACGACGCCGCGATCTGGCCGTTATGAACGGGCTCGGCGCTGATACGCAGGTCCATTCATTTGTTGACCGCGTGATTCTACAACCCGGCGAGGTCAAAACCGGGGACGATCGGTTCTATGGCGTCTTCAGCCCGTTCAAGCGGCGATGGCTGAGCACGCTTCAGAATGCAACCTATGCGCCCTATCGGCCACAGTTCACCGAGCGAGCCCCTGTGGCGGCCCTTGACTGGGCACCATTGGCAGACCGTCCGGATTCAGATCTCAGTCACCTCGCGCTTACAGAACAGGATGCCCAAGAGCGTCTCGATGTGTTTATTGATCAGAGGTTGCTTGACTACGCGCATGCACGTAACAACCCGGCGATTGCAGGCACAAGCCGCTTGAGCCCGTATTTGGCTCGAGGTCTCCTCTCACCGCGACAGTGCATTGCGCGCGCAGAAAAAAAGCTTGATCGACCCATTTGGGATTTTCCTGATCAAGCCTTTAGCTGGATCAATGAATTAATTTGGCGCGACTTTTACCATCACTTGTTGGTTGGCTTTCCGAGGCTTTCGAAAAATCGAGCTTTCCAACCTCACACTGAAGCCATGATATGGCGCAATGATCCAGATGAGATCAAGGCATGGAAAAACGGCCAAACAGGGATTCCGATCGTCGATGCCGGGATGCGTGAATTGATTCAAAGCGGATGGATGCACAACCGAGTGCGTATGATCGTGGCACAGTTTTTAACCAAAAACCTCTTGGTGGATTGGCGAGTGGGCGAGCGATATTTCATGCGGTATCTGGTCGACAGTGATCTGGGCGCTAACAACGGCGGCTGGCAATGGAGTGCCTCCACTGGCACCGATGCAGCCCCCTATTTTCGCGTTTTCAATCCGGTGAGCCAAAGCGAGACACACGATGCGGACGGACTCTATCTCGCGCGATGGATCCCTGAGCTTCAAGCCTTGCCGCCAAAAAAGCGGCATGCCCCATGGACAACCACGCCCCCAGCTGGGTATCCACCGCCCATTGTAGATCTGAAAGCCACGCGTGCGCGCGCCATTGCCGCGTTTAAGGAATTACCCAAATGAATGCACCACTCAGACCACAGATTGCCATTGTCGGGTCTGGTATTGCTGGACTCACAGCTGCCTATCGACTGGCTCCTGTTGCCGATATCACCGTGTTTGAACAAAACGACTGGATTGGTGGGCATACGCACACCGTAGATGTTGAGGTTGAAGGCCGACATACGGCGGTGGATACGGGTTTTATTGTTTTTAATGAGTGGACCTATCCCCGATTTTTGAATTTGCTAAGCGAGCTCGGTCTGAGTCCACAGAATACGGACATGAGTTTCAGCGTTACCTCAGAAACGACAGGCATCGAATATGCCGGAAATAATCTCTCGACGCTCTTTGCACAGCGTCGACGGCTCTTGTCACCGAGCTATTATCGATTTCTGTTAGACATCATGAAATTCAATCGCTTGGCGATTGCCGATCTCGAGCATGGCCGCCTCAGTACAACTCAAACGCTTGGTGATTACCTGAAGCAGCACGGCCTGGGTGCACTCTTTCGGTCGCATTATTTGTTACCGATGGCGGCGGCCATTTGGTCGTCGGATCTGGATGAAGTCGATCAGATGTCGGTCTTGTTTTTTATCCGGTTTTTTAAGAATCACGGACTGCTGTCGGTCACGCATCGCCCACAATGGTTTACGCTTCCCGGCGGGTCACGCACCTATATCGAACCGTTGACTACAGGTTTTCGGGATCGAATTCGGTTATCGACGCCGGTTCAGCGTGTTGAATCCACCGCCGATGGCGTCACGGTGTCCACGTCCGCGGAATCTCTGCAATTCGACGGAGTCGTCATGGCTTCCCACAGTGATCAATCACTGGGTTTGCTGTCATCACCAACAGACGCCATGCGCCGCGTCTTATCTGGAATTCCCTATGCAGAGAACGATGTCGTGCTGCACACAGATCATTCCCAGATGCCCCGCAGTCGCCGTGCATGGGCCAGTTGGAACTACCAGATCCAGGCGCAAAAGAACGGCCTCGGCGCTGTCGTGACCTACGATATGAATCGCCTTCAAAATTTAAGCGGGCCAGATCAATTTTTTGTCACCTTGAATAACACAGCCCAGATCAATCCGGACTGCATCCTTGGTCAGTGGAGCTATGCACATCCTCAATTCGGGCCTGACTCACTGAACGTACAGTCTCAGATTCATGCCGCGAATCAGGGCCAGCGCGTGGTCGTTTGTGGTGCCTGGTGTCGAAACGGTTTCCACGAAGACGGCGTCGTCTCTGGTGAAAATGCAGCGCATGCAATCGCCCAAACACTGGGTGTGGAGACCGTCCGATGAGTCCCCATTACGCCGGCCGCGGGACTGTGTGGCATCAACGTCACGCGCCCAAAGTGCATGGCTTCACATACCGAACCGCCATGGCGTTATTGGATCTTGATCAACTGGATCAACTTGGGCAGGTCTTAAAGGTCAATAAACGTGGATTATTGAGTTTCCGCTCGACACGGCATCTGTGTGACGACGCCATACCCAGTGGGCAGGTCGCGCGGGACTGTGCGTCAAATGAATTGGATCACGATGTCAGTGGTCGCGTCTTGCTGCTGACCAATCCGCATATTTTGGGTGTCGGCTTCAATCCACTGAGCGTGTATTTCCTGCATACCCAAGATCAACAGCCCAGCGTATGTATCTTTGAGGTCTCAAACACGCCGTGGGAAGAAATCTACCGGTATGTGGTTCCTGCAGAGTCTGTCCTTGGAACCACACCATTTGAATTTCAAAAGACCTTCCATGTCTCACCCTTTAACCCAATGGATCAGGTGTACCAAGCCAACGTGACGTGGCCTGATGGCGACCAGGTGCGTGTGTATTTGGGATTAAGAAATGCCGATGAGCAAGCGCCGATGTTTGAATCGAGTGTCACATTGACGCTCACCCCCTTCAATGATGAGAGTCGTAGACCTTTTTTTATCGGTCCTTGGCCACAAACCTTTGTAGTACTGAGCGGGATTTACCGCGAGGCCTTTGCGCTCTGGCGTAAAGGTCTGAAGTATTACCCCCACCCTTGAGGATAACCATGACTGAGACAACGCCTGACAACCCTGTGATGGTCCCTTCAATCCAGTCCATCACGTTGATTCAACGTCTTGCGAGACGCGGCCTCTTAAAAGCATTCGTCAACCTCCGCTATGGTCGGTTAACGATCATTGAAGGTGAGCACACCTATTATTTTGAGGGCCCTGAAAACGGTCCCGATGCGCACATTACAGTGATGGATCCGCAAGTGTGGGCAGACGTTGCATTCCGAGGCTCTGTGGGTTCTGGTGAAGCGTACATGGCCGGATACTGGATCACACCCTCATTGGAACAGGTAACTCGGCTCTTTGTCGCCAATGGACATCTCACCGACAAGATGGAGCGCGGATTGACGCGATTCTTCCGAACACTTTTAAAAGGTGTGCACTGGCTGAACAAAAACACCATCAATGGATCCAAAAAGAACATTGAAGCGCACTATGATCTTGGCAATCAGCTGTTCGAGACGTTTCTGGATCCGACGCTCATGTACTCGTCGGCACTCTTTGCCAAGGATGAGTTCGACCTTCATCAGGCGTCTACTGAAAAACTCGATCATATCTGCCGAAAACTGCATTTGACTGCAAACGATCATGTACTGGAAATTGGCACCGGTTGGGGTGGATTTGCAGTCCATGCGGCCACGCATTACGGATGCCGCGTGACAACAACGACCATTTCTGAAGAACAATTTCAACATGCGACTCAGCTCGTGAAAGACCGAGGTCTGACTGATCAAGTCACGGTCCTGAAAGAGGACTATCGCGCATTAACCGGGCACTATGACAAACTTGTGTCGATTGAGATGATTGAGGCGGTTGGTCATCATTACCTCGACACCTATGTCCATACGCTCTCAGATCGACTCAAACCCAATGGAATCGCCCTCATTCAAGCGATCACCATTGTCGAGCAACGTTACCGAAGAGCGGTCAAGAGCGTTGACTTCATCAAACGATACATCTTCCCAGGCGGCTTTTTGCCCTCCATTGGCAGCATTATGGACTCCGTGGGTCGTGCCTCTGATTTACGTCTTCTGCACCTGGAGGATTTTGCAAGCCACTACGCACGGACACTGGCCGAATGGCGTAAACGCTTTAATGCCGAGCGTGGCGCCATCCGTCAACTTGGTTACGACGAGCGGTTTTGTCGCATGTGGGAATTTTATCTTGCCTACTGTGAAGGTGGTTTCACAGAGCGCCAGTTAGGTCTCGCACAATTGATCTTCGCAAAACCACTGGCTCGCCAAGAAGCGCCCGTCACGCCCTTGAGACTCGCCTCATGTGGCCATTGATTGTCAACCTCACCGTCTTTCAGACACTCTGGTTTGGACTGGTGTTGGTGGGAGACCAAGTGTTTCCGTTGGCCGTATTGTGGGCGCTGTGGCATGTATTCAAAATTGCCACGCCAAAAGAGCGCCAGATGTACCCGGTCTTAGTCATCGCCGGTCTGATCATGGACGAACTGCTGACGGTCGTCGGAGTCTATCGGTTTGATGACTTTGTGCTCCCAGTCTTGCCGCTCTGGATGCTTGGTCTCTGGTTGGTTTTTCCGACGATTCTCAATCACGGAATTCGCTGGGTATGGCGGAGTTCACCGCTTTTTTTAATACTTGGCAGTCTTGGTGCCGCGTCCACCTATGTGGTTGGAGCGAACTTTGCGCCGCTGAATCTTCCATTGGGCGCGGCGGTTACTTTTGCCATCGTCAGTGTGATCTGGATCGGTTATTTCAGTCTCACTCGGGCACTTTTGAAGACAGCTTAAAAAGCACATGTGGTGGGCTCCGATCAAAATCAGCGTCGATGCTCGCCCGTGTCAGATCTTGAATCTCAAACTGCTCCAGTGCGCTCTGGTCAAGCTTGAAGCCATGGGCATTATTTGAAAAATACAACACACCGCCCGGTGCAAGCCATGCTGCCGCCTGCTGGATCAGGCTGACATGGTCGCGCTGGATATCCAGCGTTTGATCAGAGCTTTTGGTGTTCGAGAACGTCGGCGGATCCAACACAATCAGATCAAATTCAGGTGTGGGATTCTCACAAATCCACTCCAGAATGTTGGCGCGAATAAACTCATAGTGCTTTGGATTGAGTTTGTTTTTCTCAAAATTGCGTTGAGCCCAGCTCAAGTATGATTTTGACATGTCCACACTCACAACCCGCCGCGCCTGACCTTTGGCGGCTGCCACACTGAGACTGCCCGTATAACAGAACAAGTTAAGAACACGCTTCCCTTTAGATTCTGCAAGCAGCCAACGTCGCAATGCCCTGTGATCTAAAAACAAACCGACATCTGTGTAGGTCGTGAGATTGACCTCAAATGTCATACCCGTCTCATGAACGTCGACTTTCAGTGCGGAGTCTTTCTTTTGATATTGCGCATCGGTTTGTCGAAAACGCTCTTTAAATACCGCCTGCCGCACGGGCAGTTCAAGATGTTTAGGCACCCATTCTCGAATCAGTTGTCGTCGCTCGTTGGCACGCTTTGCATCAATGGTTTTTGGTGGTCGATACTCTTGAATATGTAGATACTCACCGTAGCGATCGATGACGACATTGAACTCCGGTAGATCCGCATCATAGATGCGATAACAATCAATCGAATGTTGTTTCAATAACTTAGAGCGCTTACTCAAATTCTTTGTCAACCGGTTCAGAAGTGGGATAACCGCCTCAGGTGGTGTCTCGGGTGTACCCTGCGTGTCGTCACTGTGTTCACCGAGTTGGAAGCGCCCAAGCGTCAAGGCAAACCGCCCTGCTGCGATGTCCCATCTTTTGTCCGGTCTAAGCCGTAGTGCCTGAAGTAATTTCCGCTCGAGCGTGATGACGCCCATCTGAGATCCACTGAACTGGCGCGCATTGTCCCCAAGCGCTTGATACAAGGCCGGCAAATCAGACTGTGCGCCCAAGCGCTCCCCGTAGGGTGGGTTCGCAAGTATCCAGCCTGTCTGGCCAGCCAGCCCAAGTGCTGCGGGATCCAAGTGGCAAAAGTCACCTTCATGGATCTGAATGTGGTCAGCGAGGCCCGCCCGTTCAACGTTGGCGCGCGCACGACGGCAGGCCTCGGGGTCAATATCTAAACCGATGAATTGTGTCGTCAGACTGACTTCATGCGTCTTGGCCTCACTGATCAGGCCTGTCCAGTCAATGTGAGACAAGCCAATCCAACGTGAGAGCTGACTTGAGAGTCGTGATCCTTGGATCGGTCGCTGTTGCAAACGAAATGCCGCCTCAATGAGCAGAGTGCCAGATCCACAACACGGATCGAGAATGAATTGCGGCTTCGAATCAATGTGAAGGCGTGCGAGCATGATCTGAGCCAGCGTTTCACGCAGTGGTGCCTCGCCACCCTCGAGTCGATAGCCGCGTTGATTCAGCGGCGTGAGATTGAGTGTCACTCCGATATCGACCTGACCACGACCGAAGCGGACTGCAATCCGGATACCCGGCTCTACCGAATCATAGGTCGCGCGCGGACGGCCAATCTCTTGCCCTTGGTCACGAATCGCATCCATCACCAACTGACCTGCGAAGCGAGAATCTTTAAGCCACGACGCCTTGCCTGAGACATCAACACGCACCGATACGCCGGATGGGATGGTCGTATTCCAATCCACCTGACTGAGGTGATGTCGAAAGTCATCGGCCGATTCACAATCGCCGGCCTGTAATACCCAGACCACGCGATCACCGCACTTGGTTTGCAACAACACCCGATACGCATCGGCAATCGTTCCACGTGCCGTCACCCAGCCCAGTCGTCGTTTCAGGACTTCCATGCCAAGCGCACTGAGCTCGTCAGCGATCAGGTCATCGGCTGAAAAAAGAGTTCCAACCGCAAAAATGCCTGTGCTAGATTCAGAGCTGTGATTCATTGGGAATCACTGGTGTAACACCAAGGAAACGGGGTCGGTCTGACACCGACTCCAAGGAGGTCACATTGTATGAAAACAATAAAGCGCAATCTTGAAGAGCGGTTTTACAACCGCGGCTATGCAGCCGGTGTCGCTGGGCGATCGAAAACGATCTGTCCGACCCAGTCCGGACCTGGACGGGACGCCTGGCTGTCTGGATGGCGTGATGGACGGCATGCATCCTGGGATGGCCTAACCGGCGTGTCTGGGATCCACTGTGACCCGCGGATTGCCTCTTAAATACGCACCCGCGACCCGCACCCTCACAAGGGGTGCGGACTTCATACACCGACTCACTCACCGGGTTTTCTCAACAATCTGTTTCACAAGACCCGGCCCGGTATAAATTAAGCCCGTATAAATCTGAACCAACGATGCACCCAGCGCCAACCGGGTCTGTGCATCGTCTGCTGTCATAATACCGCCGACGGAAATAATCGGCATGCGCCCGCTCAAGTGCGCATCGGCAATCCGCAGGCAGTGCTCTGATTGTTTCGTCAAAGGACGACCGGACAGCCCGCCTGTCTCGTGCCTTGCATGCGACTGTAAGCCCTGTCTTTGAACAGTGGTATTGGTCAGAATCACACCATCGACTGAGAGCTCAAGCAATGCTTCCAGTACCTGTTCCAGGTCATGGTCGGCGAAATCTGGTGCCAACTTGACGAAAATAGGCAGTCGCTGGCGCCGCCTGTTGAGATCGCGTGCATCAAGCACTGGTTTCACGATCTCGATGATGCGTTTCGCATCAGCAAGGTCTCGAAGCCCTGGTGTATTCGGACTTGAGACGTTCACCGTGACATAGTCACACACAGGGCTGACTGCCTTTAAGCAAGACACGTAGTCATTGGCTGCGGATGCATTCGGGGTGTCTTTGTTTTTGCCAATGTTGACGCCAAGTACACCCGCAAAGGGATGATTATTGAGCCGCCGCACCAGCGCATCTAAACCGTCGTTATTAAATCCAAACCGGTTGATAAGACCCCAGTCGTCGGTGAGCCGGAAAACCCGCGGCTTGGGATTGCCGGGCTGTGGTTTGGGTGTGACTGTGCCAACTTCGATGTGACCAAAACCCAGTCTGGAGAACCCGCTGACAGCCTCCGCATTTTTATCAAGCCCTGCGGCAAGACCGATCGGATTGTCAAACTGAAGGCCTGCAAGACTGACGGACCGTCCAGGAAGCGGGTATCGGGGCCCGAGCATCTGTCCGAGGCGGCGCATGGAGCCAACCGTCCAATCGTGCGCTCGTTCTGGGTCGAGGGCAAACAACCCGGGTCGTATTAATTGGTACACAGCCGCTCCATCGTCAGCGCGCAGTATACCCAGACCGTATCAATCGGTCACCCGCGCCTCAATGGCCTTCAACTCACGAAGCGCCACAGACAGCATTGGATAGCTGACCTCAAGGGACTGTGTGAGCTGTTCGATGGTCGCCATCCATCGCACGCAATCGGTTTCAAATTGCGTCAACATGGTCTCGACCAATGCATCAGGCTTCCCTTTTTGCGTAGCCAACACCGAGGCGATCCGTTGCTGGGTCGCGTTCAAGTCGTCACGGAATGCTTCGCGCGCCAAAGCCTCCCAGTTGTTATTGACAGCAATTTGATTCACAAGCTGTGCGAAGGGAGTCAGCCGCAACTGTTCACCGATCTCAACAAAGAGCAATGTGACTTCGATCAGCTTGCGTTGACTGACCTGTGCGACCTCAGCGATCGCGATCAGCTGATTAAAGGCTAATCCGACATGAATCCGGGTCGCAGCCTTGACTTCAACACCCTGTTCGACGAGGCGCTCAATGGTTTGTTGTGTCTCGGTTTGACGCGGTTCCGGCAACCATTTGAGACCCTTGTGCAAGAGTTCGTCCATGGCACTTTGATAGCGCGCGATCTCATCAGCAACCGACCCCTCCAGAGAACGATTCCTCAGTAACCATCGTGTTGCTCGGCGCACCAAACGATGTAAGTGACGCATCTGCATCAACTGCTCATCCGATGGAAGCGCCGACGCATGCTCGATTGCAGCCCAGGTTCCTTCAAACTGATAAATTGCTGAGGCCACGGCATATGCTTTTAAAACGTCAAACAATGGACGTCCACTGGCTTCCTGCATCCGCCGCGCAAAGGTGATCCCCATGAGATTCACGAGTTCATTCGCCCATTGGGTTCCTGCAATCTCCGCAATCAATCGATGACCGATCAGACGGCCCTGATGTTGTTTATTCAAAGATGCGGGGAATGCTGTGAGCGCCTTGTCGCAGAGTATGGAATCGGCTGCAATCTCGGGGATCGCAAACGCAGCTTTCAATTCATTTTTTGCATAGCTGATTAACACCGAGAGCTCGGGACGCGTCATGAACAAACGCTGGTTCATGCGCTCGTGATAAAGCTCATCCGTTGGCAGAAATTCGAGCTCGCGGTCCAGAGCACCTTCGGCGTCAAGCGTTTGCATAAAACGCAACACATCATCTGGAGACTCTTCGGCATGCAATACTGACAAACTGACCGCTTGCGCCTGTCGGGCATTGTTTTGAAGAACGCATTCAGCGACCTCATCGGTCATGTTTGACAGGACTTGGTCCCGCTGTTTTCGAGTCAGATCGCCGTCTGCAATCAATTGATTCAAGAAAATCTTGATGTTGACCTCATGGTCTGAGCAATCGACGCCGCCTGCATTGTCGATGAAGTCGGTATTGACTCGCACTCCTTGAAGCGCAGCCTCAACGCGACCACGCTGGGTGAGTCCAAGATTACCGCCCTCTCCGATCACACGTGCGCGCACCTCCCGCCCGTTGATCCGAATTGCATCATTGGCTTTATCACCGACATCCAGATGGGTCTCGTGCTCAGCTTTGACGTAGGTGCCAATGCCCCCATTCCAAAGCAAATCGACCGGAGCTTTCAGGATCATCGTGAGGAGTGCGTTGGGTGTGTAATCCCCCGCCGGACAATCCAAAACGCGCGCCATCTCTTTTGAAAGCGTAATCTGCTTCGCGGCTCGCTCAAATACACCGCCACCTTTAGAGATCAGCTCAGGAGAGTAATCGGTCCAATTGGAGCGCGGCATCGCAAATAAGCGTGATCGCTCGGCAAACGACTGTGCCGGGTCTGGGTTTGGGTCAAGGAAAATATGTAAATGGTTGAATGCAGCGACCAAACAGGTGGCTTCGGAAAGCAACATGCCATTGCCGAAGACATCGCCACTCATATCACCAATGCCAACACACCGAAACGGCTCACTCTGCACATCGTGCCCCATTTCACGGAAGTGTCGTTGCACACTGACCCATGCACCTCGTGCCGTAATGCCCATTTTTTTATGGTCATAGCCCACTGAACCACCCGAGGCAAAGGCATCACCTAACCAAAACTCACGAGACTCAGAAATCTCATTGGCAATGTCGGAAAATGTCGCAGTTCCTTTGTCTGCGGCAACGACCAAATATGGATCTGGATCATCGTGAATTTGCGTCAGTTCTGGATGCACAAGCTCGCCTGCCACCAAGTTGTCGGTCACATCTAAAAGCCCGGAAATAAATATGCGATAGCAGCTGATGGCCTCTGCTTGCACCGCATCACGCCCCTGATCAACAGGCAGCCGTTTGGGATAAAAACCGCCCTTCGCACCAACCGGCACAATGACTGAATTTTTCACCTGCTGGGCTTTCACAAGCCCCAGGACCTCTGTGCGATAGTCTTCCGCTCGATCAGACCAACGAAGCCCGCCGCGCGCCACGGCACCACCTCGCAAATGCACTCCCTCGACCTGCGGGGAATAGACAAAAATCTCAAAAGCCGGGATCGGTTTGGGCACATCCGTGATGCGCCCGGGCTGTAGCTTAAAACTGAAATAGGATTTATACCCATTCTCAGCCAGCTGAAAAAAGTTGGTGCGCACGGTCGCACGGATGGTCTCAATCAAGCGTCTGAACAGCCGATCCTCATTCAGGCCTTGCACCTGATCGAGTGCCTGTGTGATGCGCTCAACGACCTTGGCCTCAAGCTCTGTGGATCGCTTTCGCTTCGGGTCGAAGCGCGCATGAAAAAGTCCAACCAAATCTCGTGCGATCGAACTGTACTGCGCCAAGGTCTCAGCCATCCAGCTTTGCGACAATTCAAAGCCAATCTGTTTCAAATAACGGGTCAGCGCACGCAATAAGGCCACATCGCGCCAGTTCAGTCCGGCCAAGACCACCAATTGGCAAAACCGATCGGATTCTGTTTGCTGGCTCCAGGCGGCCAAAAAAGCATCTTGAAAGGGTTCACGAATTTCAGTGAGATCCATAGAACCTGGAAGTTCCAGTTGATAATCATGAATCCAAACCGTGCGGTCTTTGGCCTCGATCACATAGGGAGACTCAGCCAAAACCCAGGCTCCTAAATGCTCAATGAGTGGCAACGCGTCGGACAGCGGAATCGGCTCTCCAAGCGAGAACAATTTCAACCGAAACGACGACCCCTCGGCCTCAATGTTTTGATACAAACTCACTGCGACCTGATCAGCACTTTGAAGCGCATCGGCGCGCTGGATATCCACCACGGCACGTCGTGGCGAAAACGCTTCACGGTATCCGGCTGGGAATGCGTTGCGGTAGCGCGCATCGAGCTGATTGGCAGCTTCTTCGCCAAGTTCTGATTCAAGCGTCTGACGAAACAAGTCTTCCCAACGCGAAACAGTCATTCCGACCTGCTCTTCGAGTGCGCGCACGTCTGGCGTGGACGCGCCCTCCTTCAATCGAAAAATGAGCTGCACCCGGGCGAAGATACTTTCTGAAAAATACGTACTGAAACTGGCATCCAGGGCATCCAGCGCCTCTGATAGCAAGGCTTGGATCTTAATCCGTGACTCTGTGGTGTATAGGTCGCGCGGGATGTAGAGCAACACAGAGCAGAAAAAGCCGAACCGATCGCGATTCATGAACAAACGAAGCCGTTTCCGTTCATGCAACTTCACGATTTCAACGGCGGTTTCACACAGATGCTCGGTCGAGGATTGGAACAATTCATCCCTCGGATAGACTTGTAAAATCTGCTGTAACACTTTGGCATTGTGTGTATTTTTAGGGAATCCAGACGCGACTTGCACCGCATCGAGTTTGGCACGAATCAACGGGATATCTGAGGCCGGATTCAAATACACTCGGGCTGTGTACAGCCCCGTCAGGCGATGCTCACCAACCACATGACCTGTCTGATCTAAGTCGAGGATTGACACCACATCTGGATAGGTTGCGCGATGAATTCGGGTCCGCTCGGGGGCCTTTGCAAATACAACCACATCATCGATTTGTTCCGGAATTTGACAACGGAGCTCGTTCGCTTGTCCGCCTGCGGTCATCAATTGATGTCGCGCCAAACCCAAAGACTGCGTGTCATCGCGTTTCAACGTGCTGTGAGGATCCGCCTGAAAATACTCATAGCCCAAAAAGGTAAAGTGATCGGCATTGAGCCAGTCAGCAAACGCCGCCGCCTCGTTCACATCCAGAACATTTTCGGGAATAGCGCGCAAATGTTGTGCGATCTCTGTGCACTGCCTTTGCAGCGCTTGAAAGTCATCGACCACTAAGCGCAGGTCCTTTAAAACCGACTGAAGGCCACTTTTGATCAGTCGGAGACGCTCGACGTCTGTGGTTTTATCGATCTCAAACCAAATCAGACTTTCTCGAGACGCCGTCGGATCGTCATCTGAGACCTTCACTAACTGCCCCTGTTGATCGCGGACGGCGTGCAGAACCATATTCGCCTGTGTGTGGACCTCAACATCCTGGCGTTGAAGCTCAATTCGCAACGTATCGACCACAAATGGAATGTCATCGTGATGCACTAAGCAGACAGTGAAATCGCTTTGCCAACCGAGTTCTTCATAGGTTGGATTCAGAAGCTCAACCTGTGGTTTGAGCGTGTGTTTGAACAACTGATGTGCATGTCGAATGGCACCAATCAGGTCGTCCAACTGACTGTGCTCGAGATCCCGTTCGGACAGCGATTTCAGAAAATGATGGGTGAAGAGGGACAGATCCTCACTGCTGGAGTGGCTTTGCACCGCCTCCAAGACTTCCGTAGTTCGTTGCGACGCGGTCACCATAGATCTAACCCTCTAATTTAATGAGATGTGCGTTGGCTTTTGATCACCATTTCATACAAATCTTTTGACAATTTCATGTCAGCCATCGCCTCCAAACACTCAACCATGATATCGGCATAGCGGGTGTCAAATCGGCTCCATTGACACAGTGGCGCAACAAGCCGGGCTGCGATTTGAGGATTCATGGCGTCGAGTTTCAAGATCACATCCTTCAAGTAGTGATATCCCGCTTCTGAATGAAACGCACGCACATTCCGGCCAGCAAACGCACCGATCACCGCGCGTACCCGATTGGGGTTCGTCCATGAGAATCGAGGATGTGCTGTCAGCGCTTTAACACGCTCCAAATCAGCGGTCCGCTCATTCACCGCTTCTGTAGAAAGCCACAGATCCAAGACTTCATCGGCACTCGCTTGATCCAAAAACTGCTGCGATAAACGCTCCCCAAGCGCCATGGACCCATCGGCTCGCGCAATTCGATACGCAGCAAAACGCTCTGTCAGGTTCTCAGCCGTTTCAAACAGGTGTGTCAGCTTGGCATCACAGTCGCGCACCTTCGCGAGATACCCAAGCGCAATCATGCCAAGACTCCGCTTACCAATCGCATCCGCGCTCGGGGTATAGGGCCCCTTCACTGCCATTGCATCCATGAGTGGCTCCCACAACTGACTGAGGCCGGTTGCCAAGCGAAGGCGCAAAGTGTGGCGGGCTGTTGCGATGGCTTGTGGGTCCGCAGGTTGCATGGCGTCCCACAAAATATTGTCCGAGGGCAGCGTCAACATCTCCGCAACACACGCCGGATCGCTCACCGCATCCGGTGCCTGAATCAATTGCGTGACAACGCGAATCAAACAATTCAGCGTTGTCTCATCATTTGTTTCATTCACCAGGTCTTGGATACACCGAATGTACAGTGCCTGGATGGCATCCCAACGACTGACGCCATCATCATCAAAAGCGGCCAAGGCCTCTAACTCATCGAGCGTTCGCGCGTACTCAAGTTTCACAGGCGCCGATAACCCGCGAAGCATCGAGACCACCGGCTGACCTTGCGTGATCTGATGGGTGACGGTCTGCATGGGTGCATTGAGCTCGACAAGCGTCTCAGGAACCAAAATCTGTCCAGTGATACGATCAATCACCTGATACAGCACCGGGATAACATAGGGGGCGTGGGATGTATCCTTGGCCACAGTCGGTGGCTTTTGCGACAGATGCATTGTCAACTGCCCAGAACTTGTATCCATGGAGGTCTCAACCGTCACAATGGGTGTCCCAGGCTGGCGATACCAACGCATGAACTGACTGAAATCTCGCCCTGACACTTGAGCCATTGCCGCCACAAAGTCATCGATGGTGACCGCCTGTCCGTCGTGACGACTGAAATACAGATCACTGCCGGCGCGGAACAATTCAGCCCCGAGAAGTGTGCGCAGCATCCTGACAATCTCAGCACCCTTTTCATAAATTGTCAGCGTGTAGAAATTCGAAATCTCAAGATATTCAGAGGGTTGAACCGGATGCGCTGTCGGTCCAGCGTCTTCAGTGAATTGTGCGCTTCTTAAAAAATTCACATCTTGGATGCGTTTTACAGCGCGCGAATTGATGTCTGCTGAGAACTCGCTGTCGCGATAGACCGTAAACCCTTCTTTCAAACTCAGTTGAAACCAGTCTCGACAGGTCACCCGATTGCCGGACCAATTGTGGAAATATTCATGCGCAACAATGGCTTCAATGCGCTGAAATGCCTGGTCAGTGGCTGCGTCAGGGCTTGCCAGTACGCAACTTGAATTGAAAATATTCAGGCCTTTATTTTCCATCGCGCCCATATTGAAGTGCGACACCGCCACAATCATGAAGATGTCGAGGTCGTATTCGCGGCCAAACACCTCCTCATCCCAGCGCATGGCGCGTTTTAGACTGTCAAGCGCATACCCCACCCGATCGAGGTCGGATGCCTCCACATAGATTCTGAGCTCAACGTCTCGCCCCGATGCGGTGACAAAGCGATCGGTTTGGCATGCCAAATCACCACCAACCAACGCAAACAAATACGATGGTTTCGGGAAAGGATCATGCCAAACCACCTCTCGCATTCCGTCATCGCGCGTCACATCTTCAACAGGATTGCCATTGGATAACAGGGTTGGATAGTCTGCATCGGCAACAATGCGCGTGGTAAACACGGTCAATACATCCGGGCGATCGGGATAATAGGTCATGCGCCGAAACCCTTCCGCCTCGCATTGCGTACAAAACATGCCATTGGAAAGATACAGCCCTTCCAGCGTTGTGTTCGCTTGTGGATTAATCTCGGTGACCACCTCAAGGGTGAATTCAGGTGGGACCTGTCTGATCAAAAGCGTTTCATCAACCTCAACAAGCCGGTCGTCAGCGATCTCCTCACCGTCCACCTTGATCGAGATGCGCGTGAGATCAACACCGAATAATTCAACAGCGGTGGTGTCTGATATGACGCGTTCAAACCGAGACGTTTGCACCACACGGGTTGCCGTCGGATGCAAATGAAATGTGAGCTCGGTATTGAGGACTCGATAGGGATACGGAGTGTATTCAGCCAAGCGTGTCACGCGCGGTGCTTGGTCAAGGGTGCGAGCGTCAGTCATCGTCAACTCCCCGGGTTGGGATAAGGTCTGCGGCAGGGTCTGGGACCTCACAGGTCGCTTTGGAGCGATCAATAAACCCAGTGCGCTCTGTTTCACGCGTGTGTTGGGCTTCGTACCGGATAATGGCTTCAAGCATCAGTTCTTTTTGCTCCTGAGTGACAGGCCGTTCATCCGGAAACTTCCCCAGGGCAATGGCTTGTTTCAGGGAGGCCACCATGTCTGGCGTTAATTTTTCAATCAGCTCATCCACTGTATTCATGTGTCATCCTGTGTTGGTTCAATCCGGCCGCCCCACTGGAGTTTAGACCGACACACTGCGTAGTAGCTGTATCCTGGGGGATGCAACAGTGTGAGGTGTTGTTCAGAACGCCGGATCACGACCTGATCCCCTAGCAATAGCGAAATGTGCGTTTGTCCATCACAGCTCACTTGCGGCAGTGCTTGATGCTTTTCAGTGACTGTCAGCTGAACCTGACTGGTGGCAGGTACTACAATTGGCCGCGCGTTCAGTGTATGAGGAAACATTGGGACAAGAACCAACGCATCAAGTCGTGGATGCATAATCGGTCCACCGGCTGACAGTGCATAGGCCGTAGAGCCCGTGGGTGTGGCACAGATGAGCCCGTCTGAGCGACTGGAATAGACGAACTGTTCATCAATACACAAATCAAAACCCAGCATCCGAGCGGACTGTCCCTTGTGCAATACCACGTCGTTCAGTGCGGTCGCACGTGCAATCACTTGGCCTTCACGATGGACCTCAACAGCATTCAGATTCCGCGCTTCTTCGGTGAATTCACCATTGAGTGCTTGATCAATCTTCTCAATCACTTCATGCGGACGAATGTCTGTCAGAAATCCAAGTGTGCCGCGATTCACCCCGAGGACTGGCGTATCAAACCGCGCCAGTGCGCGACTCGCGCCCAATAGACTGCCATCTCCCCCAACGACGATCGCGAGGTCGACTTTCTGGCCAATGTGCTCCAATGCACAATGCGGAAGGCCTGTAAACGCATCGTGGTCCGCGAGATCGTCTTCGAGCCACACCTCCAAGGATTTGGCGCGCAGGTGTTCTAGAAGACGTGTTATGGTCTCAATGGCTTCATGATGTCCTGATCGACCGATCAGTCCGATGCGTTTGAATGCTTTCACGTGCTTACCTCAGAGGTTGTATGTCTATTACACATCAGATTGGCGCTGACGCGAACCATCCAGAAGCAATTCAACAAGAATTAATGTGGCTCACGCAAACCACCCCACTGTGGTGCTCAGGCAGTCACTGGCTTCCAGATCGCCTTCGAGCACTTCCTGAGCGTGCGCTTATTGAAGCCGCCGAGACACTTGCAGACGACTGGGCATGGCATGGGCCGCCCAAACGACTGGGCAGACGGTTCGAGCAATTGCTCGCGCAGCTGTTTGAACACATGGATGGCCTTCGCCTCTTAAGTCATGGCTTTGCCATCCAAGACCACACGCAAACCATTGGCGAACTCGATTTCCTCGTCGACTATCAGGGCGATGTTGACCACCTCGAAGTTGCGATCAAATTCTATGCCGGGGTCGGCAGTGTCGAACAACGTTGCCAACTGCGACACTGGGTTGGGCCCAGTTGTCAGGATCGACTGGATTTAAAGATCAAACACCTTAAAGACCATCAATTAATTCTTCCGAGAAAACCGGATGGCAGAGATGCACTGGAGGCGGCTGATTTGCCAATCCCCATGCGATCGACCGGACTTATTTTTGGCCATTTACTCGATCCCTGGGATCAGCGCATCGCCCGTCCTCCTGATATCACACAGCTCCGTCATGCGTATTGGGCACCATTTCGTGAATTTCAGGATGCTTTTCGGACACTGGCGCGGCCCTATGGGGGCGCCTATGGATGGCTGCCCATCCCGAGGGAGCGTTGGATTGCATCGAGCCATCAAGGCGAATGTATTGTCAGAACGCCCACGCGCATCGAACGCCCTGAGCAAGCCGATTGTTATGTATTGATTCCGCGCGATGGCGGTGGGGCTGAACGCGCAAGGCTCTACATCATGCCGGATGCATTTGAAACAGCTGCCTTTCGGGCGATTGCCGGAGCGTTTGATTAAGCCCCCTGCCGTCTTGTTGAAATTGCAGTATTCTTTGAACGCTGCAGTGGAAGACAGGCTAAATATCGATGACTGATTCAGAAAAGCTCGAACAACTGGAGAAAGAGGCAACCGAACTTCGCCAGAATGTATGGATCTGGAAAGGCATTAGTTTTGTACTCTTGGTGCTGTACGTATTTGAAGCTGGCGGGATGCTTGGATAGC
>CAJXNQ010000023.1 GCA_913057215.1 uncultured Gammaproteobacteria bacterium | reverse complement strand
GGCATTCGGACTGTGCGTGCTGAAAAGAGATCCGATGAATCTGTTGGGTTCGACGACTGCGTCACTGTTTTTGACTCCCACGCCTTCTTTTTTTAGTTTTTGCCCGCAAGCAGAGTAATGTATTGTGATGCTGATGAAAAATAACACCCTCTATGACTGACCGACAAACCACCCTCGTGCTGTGCACGTGTGACAAAACCATGCAATTTGATGCCGATGCACTGCAACAACGCGGCTTCGATCAAGTCATTACAACAGATCAACTATGCGGCAGTGATCTTGATGTGGCAGTTTCAGCATTGAACCAGACTCAAGACGTCGTGTTTGCCTGCGAGCAACAGGCGCAAGTCTTTGAACAGATTCAGTATGAGCTTTCGCAAGAAGACCAACTCAATGCGTCTTTATCACTGATTGATTTACGGGATCGAGCCGGCTGGAGTGCACCCGACGCGTCGCACCGCGAGATTACGGCAAAACAGGCCGCTCTGTTAGCGGACGCTCAACTGGAGAGGCCAGGGACTCCGGCGCGCGAAGTGACCTCGAACGGAACGTGCCTGATCATTGCGCACGACGCCAGCGTCCTGCCCTTCGCCGAGCAATTGGGAGAGGAGCTCGCCGTGACCTGCGTGCTTGAACAACCACCGGTCACTACAGCCCCATCATCGAATTACGATCTCGCAACCGGAAAAATTCGTTCGATACAGGGTGGCCTGGGTGCGTTTGATGTCATTTTTGATCGTTTTTCGACATTGACGGTGTCGGGCCGTGGCGCAACCCAATTCGGCCCGACTCAAGACGGTGCCGAGTCCACATGCGACATCGTGATTGATCTGGTCAATGAAACCTCATTGCTGGCCGCTGAGGCAACACGTGATGGCTACTTGCGCGCACCAAACCCTCATCCCATCGAACTTGCGACGCTCAGTGCGCGTGCCAAGGGGCTTGTCGGAACCTTCGACAAGCCGCTCTATGTACGATACGAGGGCTCAATCTGTGCACATTCTCGGTCTCAACAAACCGGTTGCACACGGTGCATTGATACCTGTGGCGCGAAAGCGATTCGCAGCAACGGAGACGGGGTATACATCGATCAAGACATGTGTGGCGGATGCGGTGGTTGTGCCTCGGTGTGTCCAACGAGTGCAATTTTATACGATGACCCGCCATTCGAATTTTTAGTGACACGGGTCAAAACGTTGATCAGCACGTATCGCGGAGCGGCAAACTCAGCGCCGCGGATTTTATTTGTCGACCGGTCATTTGGCAGACAACTCATTGCTAATGCAGCTCGATTCAGCCGCGGACTGCCAGCAGACGTCATCCCCTACGAGGTGGATAACGTCGAATTGATCGGACATGCCGAGTTACTGGCAGTCCTGGGTGCAGGCGCCTCAGCAGCCCTGATTCTCAAGTCGCCGCGCACCGCAAAAACTGCGATTGCAAATCAGTCGGCGCTGACCGATCGACTCCTGAGCGGGACCACGGTCGACCGCCAACGCGTGGCAGTGATCGAAGCCGACTCGATTGAACAGCTCGAGAGCGCGCTCTATGGGACTGCATTACCCGATCCGAAGTCATTCGATGTCGCGCTCCTCGGTGGTCGTCGCGAGGTGACCAAACAGGTCATTGCAGCCATGACGGAACACGACGGTGAAACACCGCTCCACATTGCTCTCGAACCCGGCGACCCATACGGCACCATCGAAGTCGATTCGGACAAATGTACACTGTGCTTGGCATGTGTATCGCAATGTCCAACTGGGGCCCTCAACGATCGATCAGATCGCCCTGAGATCAATATTGTCGAAAACGCCTGCGTGCAGTGTGGATTGTGTGCCAACACCTGCCCAGAAACTGCCATTACGCTCAAGCCGCAATTCAGCCTTGGCAAACAGACACTCGATCAACAACCGCTGCATGGCGAGGATCCGTTTGAGTGCATTGAATGCGGCCGTCCGTTTGGCGTGAAATCCACCATCGAGAAAATCATTGAAAAACTCGACGGGAAACACTGGATGTACACGGATTCCGACAACACCAGACTGGTCAAAATGTGTGATGACTGCCGTGTCAGCGCGCAATATCATGATGAGAATGCGCCCATGCGTGGTCCAGACCGGCCAAGAGTTCGAACCACCGACGACTACCTCGACAGCTAAGGGTTGGCCTGAATTGGTCTGCCGAGGTCGAGTGGTTCAAGGCTGTGCACGAAAGCAACGATGTCATTCACCTCCTCCAATGTAAGCCGAATGGGCTCCATGCTGATCAGTTTGGGATTCTTGGAAATCCCAGACCCTTCAACGATGATCAGCGCCTTGTGTGGACTGACCGCATAAAAGCGCGAAAAACGAACAAACCAATCATCGAATGACCGCATGGCATGAAAGGATGGTGAATTATCAAGGCCCGAATACTTGTCCGCACGATCCACCTTGTGGCATCGACTGCAATGCGAGAGCGAGAGCGTGCGTCCGATCTCGACGTCGCCTATGATTGTCACCGGCGCAGCAACTGCGACTTCCACTGCAGCCGGGATGACTACAGATTCATCATTGATTTGAAAATCACTCAAGGCGGCGCGCCCAGGCTCACTGTTTAACCACTCTCTAAATGCAACCACGTCCGGCTGACCTTCCGACTCTGGCGATGTGATCAAAAATATTGACGGTCCGTTGATGACATCAAAGACGGCCGAAGTACTCTCGCTCGGATCGGCTCCAAATCGAAGGTCACCACCAGAATCGACACGCTCAAATCGAATCCGCGTTTTCAGCGTAAAACGCGGCATGATGTAATCCAGAAGGCCTTCTGGAACACTCGGGTCTGCCGACAGCGTCAGATTCTCTGCATCCGCAGCGAGGGGAACACAGAGTACAATCCAACCAATCAGCATGCTGTTTATTGTTTTTATCAACATGCGTCACTACCTCTTACAGTCTGAGGAACACAGTGTTCAGTTTACACGGAGTATTTATGAGCGAAGATCATTTCAACTTATCAATGCGAAAATTTTTGAAATCAGTGGGTGTCACATCACAGCAGAAAATTGAAGAGGCTGTTCGAGAGCTTGATCAAGAGCACTCTGCAAAACAAGTTACGGTGACGATGACACTGTCTTGCGATGAAATTAACTTGTCACATGAAGTCACAGGTACAATCGACCTCCCATAATAAATAGGACAGCATTGTGAGCAATCCCCAATTCAAGGATGCGGCCATGATCGCAACCGATGGCGGCGGCCAAAAACAACAAAAATCAAGCAATCAACCCATTGAAGTCGAGGGTGTTAAACACATCGTTGCCATCGCGTCCGGTAAAGGCGGTGTTGGCAAATCCACCGTGTCTTCAAATCTTGCGGTTGCCTTGGCCATGCGTGGTCAAAAGGTGGGGCTTCTCGATGCCGACGTTTACGGGCCCAGTCAACCCAGAATGCTTGGTGTCAGTGGTCGACCTTCAAGCCCGGATGGACAAACGATTCTGCCGCTGCGCAACCACGGTGTCACACTGATGTCACTTGGCTTGATGATGCCCGACGATGAGGCGCTGATTTGGCGTGGACCGATGCTCATGGGCGCCTTGCAACAGATGCTGTCGCAAGTCCAATGGGGGCAACTTGATGTGTTATTGGTCGATCTGCCACCAGGGACCGGGGATGTCCAGATGACGCTCAGTCAAAAAGTGCATGTCACCGGTGCCGTCATTGTCTCGACACCTCAGGATGTCGCACTCATGGATGCGAAAAAAGGCATCGACATGTTTCGCCGCATGCATGTGCCGCTCTTGGGGCTCGTTGAAAATATGGCTTCCTTTGTGTGTGACGGATGTCAAAAAGAGCATCACCCATTTGGTCACGGCGGTGCAAAGGCCGAAGCAGAGAAACAAGGGATCCCATTTCTCGGGGAGATCCCGTTGGACCTTGAGATTCGAGTGGCATCTGATGGAGGCGCGCCGATCGTGATTGGGAAGCCTTCAAGCCCGCAAGCGCAATCATTCTTATCCCTCGCCGACCAACTAATTGCCAGTGAGGTCTTGGCGTAATGTCGAGTGGAGTCATCACAGACCCAACCTTTCCGCCACTGCTTCGCGGGGAAAAAGTCGGAGCCACCATCAATCCATTTCAGAAAGCGGTCGCCGCGTCTGTTATGGGAACAGAGCCGGGTGTCATTTACTTTGCAGAGCGCGAGGATATGCTGCATCTGGCCTTGGTCTTGGCACCTGAAACACCGCTTTCTGAGTGTGTTGGAGTCTGCCATGCCGCCATGCTCGCACTGGCAGATAGTTTGGGAGCACTCGGTCCACCCGAGCTCGCGATTCATTTCAGCTGGCCATTTGGCTTGAAAGTGAACGGTGCACACTGCGGGGTTTTGACCTGTCAGGCCTCGACGACAGACCCAGCAGACATTCCAAATTGGCTCGTTATCGGCGTCGAGGTTCCATTCATGCGACCCGCCGGTCTTGAGCCGGGCGAGAACCCGGAATCGACCTGGCTCTATGAGGAGGGGTGCATCGAATTGACCGTACCTCAGGTGATCGAGAGCTGGTCTCGTCATGCATTGATCTGGTTAAGGACCTTCGAAGATGGTGGCTACGCAGGTATACAAAGCCATTGGAGGGCCAAATGCGACAGTATTGGCCAAGAAATTGAAGCACCCGCCTCCGGGATATTCGTCGGAACCACTGAAACCGGTGGGCTTTTGTTACGACACAACGGCCTCACAGACATTTATGAACTCACAGGGCAGCTTGTAAACGCATGAAATTGGCACGCACGATTCGGCTGGATGCCTCCGATGAGAATGTATTTGAAAACCCTGCAGCCTCAGGGGAATGGGCGATTTCAGGGGGCTTTGAATTTTCAAATTGGGATGAATCTCATCTGACTGGCAAACCACGCCAAGCATTCTCAAACGGCTGGCTGTCACTTGACTCGTTCGGGCGCGCAACCTTTGTAGCCATCACCAGTATCACGGAGACTGAACTGGATGCATTGACCACGCGTTTGGCTCAGCATTTTGTGGCTCACTACGGGGCCCCAGATCTCGAAGCAGCACGCCCAGTGGCGGCAGAAGAAATCGATCAGATGCGCCAGATGTGCGAAGACCATGACGACAACACGGTACTGATGGTCAGCCGCACGCTCACTGAGTCTGGTATCCACGAATCGTATCGGTTCTCAGCGCCACAGGGCGCATCACTTGAGACCTTCGCCGTTCACGGATCTGTGGACTGAGACGGCCGCAAAAATTCTGCATACGAGATGTAGCGTACCGATGTACCGGGCTCGATCGACTCGGCCTCAAACCCAAGCTCCACAAGGCCATCGGACCAGCTGATACTTGAAATGCGACCCGAACCCTCGGATGGAAACACCTCGACGTCGCCTGTCTCACTGATGCGTGCACGCAAATACTCAGCGCGTCCTCGACGCTTGTTTTTCGTAAAACCGGCTGGCAACACAACACCTCGCGGCTCTCTCCAGTGACCACCGGCGAGCACTTCCATGGCAGGGCGACCAAACACCAGGGTACACACCCAGGCAGCCACAGGATTTCCTGGCAGACCAATCAGTGGTGTGTCGGCCCACATGCCTAAGGCCAATGGGCGCCCAGGCTTCAAGGCGATTCTCCATGACGTCAGTTGACCCTCGGCCTTGAGAATCGCCGACACATGATCTTCGTCACCCGCAGACGCACCCCCTGAAGTCAATATGAGATCACACTGTGAGGCACCCTGATTCAGTGCATCGCGGACTGCTTCGCGGCGGTCTTCAACCAAGCCCAAATCAATCGCCTCAAATCCAAGATCTACAAGCATCGACAAAAGCATCAATCGATTTGCATCGTAAATCTGCCAATCCGAGGCGCTTTGGCCAGGCTCTCGAATCTCATCACCGGTCGACAACACGCCCACCCGCAATCTTGAGTACACCAGCACCTCGGCAACTCCAGCCGATGCAAGGAGTGCTAAATCTGTCGCGGATAGGCGGCGACCTGCCTTAAAAATCGGGCTGTCCGTGGTGACGTCTTCACCGGCATTTCGGGTGTTCGCACCGGCTTTCAGTGGACCTTGAAACGCGATCCGATCCGGCTCAACGGTGCAATCTTCTTCGAGCACCACAGTGTCAATGCCGGCTGGCAAGATCGCCCCTGTTAAGATACGAACGGCTTGACCTGGGCCCACGTGCCCCTCAAATGGCACACCGGCAGCGGCTCGGCCTGGGGCCAACTCCATGATCTGAGCACCCGCCTCAACTGGCCCCTTGAACCCATACCCATCCACAGCTGAATTTGACGCCGGCGGGTTGGAGCGAGCTGCTGCAATATCTACGGCCAAAATTCGATCACGAGCATGCTCGATAGGCACCGTTTGATCCGCAGCAACGACGGTTGAGAGTGCAGATCGAAGTCGGGCTTTTGCCTCTTCAACAGGCGTCCAATCCACGCCTGGAGGCAATGCAAAGCAATCATTTTTCAGCGGCGGCGGTTGGATTGGATTCATTGCACATACTCCCAGATAAAATCAGCAATGCCCGCGATGTCATCGAGCGCATACAGCGGCCGACCCAGCGCTTCGAGTTCAGAGTCCGATGCCAATACCACGACATTTGGATCAGTACGCGCAATCAAATCACGCGCGGCCTCACTGCGATGGACCTCAAGCTTTGGATGGGCTGCAAACTTAAATCCTTCAACCAAGATCAGATCGCACGGGCTCAAGCGATCAATCAGTTGATCAACCTCGAGCGGCTCACTGCCCCGGTATTCGTGCATCACCGCATAGCGTTGACCACCTGCAAGTAGGACTTCGCGCGCACCAGCCTCTCGATGCTTGTAGCTGTCCGTACCCGGATGATCTACATCCACCAGATGGTGTGCATGCTTAATGGTTGAGACCTGAAGCCCACGGCTGACAAACTCAGTGACCAGACGAGTCGTCATGGTCGTTTTTCCGTTATTTTTCCAGCCGCAAATCCCAAAGACCCGTTGTTTCATTTCACAGCCCTCTGATTTGCAACCTGCAAATCTTCAGGAGTGTTCACATTAAAAAACGGATCAAGTGCGCCCTCAGGCGTGGGAAATTCGACGGTGATTCCACCCACTGAGTCAGTCCACATGACAATTTTACGAACGCCCTTCAGGAGTGCATCTCCAAGCGCATCACATAAATCAACAGACCACAGACCAAAGGTTGGGTGGCGCATCCAGCGGTCATGGTCGGGATCGTAACTGCTCGCTAACACGACGGGTGCACTGACATCCGAGGCCGCCTGATAGCAGCGATTGACAAAATCATCGGGGAAAAATGGACTGTCCCCGGCAACCGATGCGATCCAGGAAAGGCCTTGTGACTTGGCTTCGATCATCGCGGCATGCACACCTGCCAGCGGACCCAAGTGACCCGTCAGCTGGTCGGCAATAACGGAGACCCCGAAAGTGGCAAAACGCTCGGGTGGGCCATTGGCATTGAGCACCACTGAGCTGACTTGGGGCGTAAGTCGGTCGAGCACGTGGGATAAAATCGGTTGACCTGAAAGCGACAACAAACTCTTGTCACCACCACCCATCCGCGTGGCCAATCCGCCGGCTAACACCACCCCCATGACATCATTCATCGACTGCACTCTTACGCCGGTTCTTTTTCGGCTCATCTGGGACCGTGTCTGGATCAATATCAAATATCAATCGATCGGCACCACTTAAACACGTAAATTTCCGGCCTCGCATTCGACCAATCAACGTCAGTCCGACTTGCTGGGCGATATCCACGCCCCAGGCTGTGAACCCTGATCGACTGACCAACACTGGAATACCCATTAATGCCGTTTTTATGACCATCTCCGAGGTCAATCGACCCGTGGTGTACAGAATTTTCTGATCCGGCGTCTCGTTCTCTAGATGCATCCAACCTGAGATCTTATCCACCGCGTTGTGACGACCCACATCTTCCATATACACGAGAGGTTTATCGGCTTCACACAGGACCGTGCCATGGATTGCACCGGTTTCAAGATACAGACTTGGGGTCCGATTGATGAGGTGAGACAGCGTATAAAGCCAGGATGTCTGCACAGTGGTCGACGGTAAATCAACCGCATCAACGCCCTCCATCATATCGCCAAACACCGTACCCACCGCACAACCGGAGGTGCGCGTCTTTTTCGCCAATTTCTCTTCATAGTTCGACGCGGTGTCAGTTCGAACAACCACCACATCGAGCTCCTCATCAAACTCAACCTCGGTGATGCGCTCGCCGGGCTTCAACATGCCTTGATTTTTCAAAAATCCAACAGCGAGATACTCCGGGTAGTCGCCAATCGTCATGGCCGTGACGATTTCCTGCGCATTCAGATAGATCGTTAAGGGTCGCTCCTCGATGACCTGTGAGCTGATGGGCTGTCCATCTTGATCGACACCGACGATTGGGCGAGACAGTTTGGGTGAACCAGGATCGGGCTGGATACGATAGGAGGCGATGTGATCAAGCGTTGGCATGGGCAGACTCAGCACTACATATTTTTATCTGGTTGGGGGCTCGCCATGCAGAGTTCAACGAATGCATCGATTCGTGCGGACTTCCAAGCGACACCTGTCATACACATTGTGAAGTCGCTCACGGCATTCCTAGTTTGATTGAACTCTAGACAATACAGGGTATTCCAGTAAGGTAAGTATTGATCTCAGTTGCGATGGACTCCAACACACCGCATGAAACATTGCCTGATCACCGTTCTTCTTGGATGCGTTCTGGCCTCGGCTATTATTCCTCAAGGGTATATGCCAAGCGACGAAACGGATTCGTTTGGCTTTGTGGTGTGTCAGAACGGATGGCCATCGTCGGATCACTCTGATGACAACGGCACTCACCCGGTCTGTCCGTTTGCTGCCACACCGACTGGACATGCGCATTTTGAAAGCGGGTTGCCCCTCAGTGCTCAGTTAGAATCCTCGGTTCTTTATGTCTCACACCATTCCTGGTCCCCAAGGCGTGGAATCAGAAATCAACGGGCTCGTGCACCACCGGCTGTCTCCTAACCTCAACTCTTTTTCACTTTGAGATATGGAGAATTACCATGAAAACACTACTCTTCACCCTCGCGTTTGCGCTGACGACCCCAGTTTGGGCGGCCAAGCACGGAGACATGCATCACGGCAAACAATCAGGCCATGACGGTTCAACCCACAGCTTTCCGGCCGTAACTGTCGGATCGATCACGCTTTCAAATTTCAAAGCACGTGCATCCATTGGTCAGATGAAAAACTCAGCGGCCTATGGCCAGATTCAAATTCAAGATGGATCGGATCGACTCGTCAGTGCATCCACACCGAGTGCCAGACGCGTCGAGCTCCACGAGCATATCAATGACAATGGCGTCATGCGGATGCGAGAAGTTGAGGGCGGCTTTCCGGTGAGTCAAGACAAACCGCTGCAAATGAAACCAGGTGGTTACCACATCATGTTGATCGGACTGTACGAACCATTGGCCGCGGACACGCAGATTACACTTGATCTCCAGTTCGCATCCGGCACTCAAACCACAATCGAGGTCCCAGTCGTTGGCATGCAACAGATGATGCATCACTGATTCAAAGCATGTGGGTGACGCAATCGGGCGTCATCCACTTTCAATGCGTTCAGCGTTTAGGGATCTGATTGCGGGGTTGGCATGTACATGACGTACCGATTCGCCATGTATTGCGTCTGCAGTGTTTGATTGCGCTCAATTCGGATTAACAAAAATAACAACGCGCTCAACGCGAACATGACCAAACACACCAGAGTAAGCACTGCATTTCTCTGCATCCGCTGATCAGACAAGGCAACTGCCAACTGATAATCAGCGATCTTCGACGCTCTCAGATCGGAGCCTTCGGCCATCACCTCAGCACGGCTCGCCACCTCGTCTGCGAACCACTGCACATGCAATAGAGGATACTCGGTCAAAAACCGCTCTACGCGATCGCGTGCTTGGCCGGCTACGGAGGCCTGCGAGGGAAAAAAGCGCGGTTCGATCGATGCCTCCATCAAATGATCAAAAAATAAGGAGGCAAACGAAATATTGGGCGCACCGGGTTGCAGACTAATACGCTGATGAGCGTGTTCAATCAAACGCACCGTTTGGGCGCGTCGCTCAGGATCTTTTGTGATGCCGCGTGCCTCGACCAGGCTTTCTAAAAGCGCCGCACCGCTTTGCACGGCACGCCGCTCACGCTCGGTCATAGAAAGCTCCGCAGAATCCAAGAGCCCCCCTTCCGGTGCTCTCACTTGGGGCCATAACACATTGCCTTCGAGTAACCGCTCGGCAAACAAGCCAAAATCATCCACAGTGGGTGTTGAGAATGTCGAGACGCGCGCAAAATCAGGCGCGTTTGGGTCCTCTACCGCGATCACGGCATACGCAAAATACACAGTCCCGGCAAAACCAGCACAGGACAAGGCTGCAAAACAAACTAAGAAAAATCCACGGAACACATCGGCAAAGCGATGGAACATCGCATCCGGTGAAATCCATCGCTTGATCTCACGATCCCGTGGCATGGGAGTTTAGGCCGAGGTCTTGGCGGCTGTACGTGCCGCACTTGCAGTCGTTTTCGACGCACCAGTCTCTTTTTGACTGTCGGAGACTGCGTCCATCGCCGCGTCACCAAAAGCCAGAGCACCCGCCGATTTGTCTTTTTTGCCACTCAGTACAGTGATATCCAACTCAGATTCTGAGAACTGACAGTTGCCGTTCATTCGCGCGCCGCGCGAGACAGATAGAGACTGATAATTGATATCACCCTCAATCACAGCCGATTCCTCAAGCACCATTTCACAGGCGGTGATTGAGCCCTCAACACGACCGGACACCTTGACTTCGCGCCCAAAGACGCGGCCCTTCACGATTCCGGTCGGACCAATGGTGAGGTTGACCGTCTGCACGTCACCCTCAACGGTGCCATCAATATGGATGTTGCCCTCGCTGACGAGGTTCCCAGAGACCACCAAATTCGGCGCCAGAACGGCAAAGGTTTCATTCTGCGATTTCATAGAAGATGTTCCTGTATTAGTTTGCGTCTGCGACGGCGAGTTCTTGTTTTTTGAAAACATAACGTCCTGCTTCAATGAATTGATACGGATCAACAGGCTCATTTTGAACCCGCACCTCATAGTGTACGTGTGGACCGGTGGAGCGCCCGGTACTGCCCACCGTTCCGATCACATCCCGGTATGACAAAACTTGGCCTTTCTTCACAGAAATCGACTTCATGTGGCCATACGCAGTCTGAATACCGCAACCATGGTCGATCACAACGAGCTTACCGTAGCCACTTCGATTGCCTGCATGTCGGACAGTTCCCGCAGCCGTTGCACGAATTTTGGTCCCAGGCCAAGCACCCAAATCGACCCCTTCGTGCCAGTCTGGGCGGCCATTAAACGGATCTTTTCGGTTACCAAACTTACTGGTGAGGTTGTAATAATCAACGGGGGTTGCAAGCGGCGCACACTCAAGCAGTTGATTCAGTTGTTTCCAGTCTTGGCTTAAAGTCTGAAGTTGCTCAACCCGTGAATCAAAGGTTTCAAATACGTGATCGCTAACAGCCTGGGGTCGTTCCGGTCCACCGGTTCCAAAGTTTGGTGAAAATCCAGCAATCTCAGACGTTGCAAGCGGCGTTCGCTCAATGGTGGCGTAGCCTCGATTCAGCGCCTGAGTCATGGACTCATGCAAGGCTTCCATGGCTTGAGTTTGCGTGGCGTAGGCGTTGGTCAAATCGCCAGCAACCGTGCCCAGCCATTGATTGACATCATCAAGCTCTTGAGGAGGGGCATGCCCTGAAATTTCGGCGACTGACTCGGATAAATCCATAACCAGAGTCGATAATCGCAAATTTTCTGCTTCTACCTGAGAAATACGTGTTTCCAATTGCCAATCGAGCCATTGAATAAAAGGATTTGGGCTTTCCGGCGCTGACGTGCCGATCACATCGGACGAGGTGGATCGCAGTTTGGCAAACTGCTCTGACCAGGTCGCATTTTTGGCGACCTCCTCTTGATAGCTCTGCCGCAATTCATATGCATTACGCTGATCCGTCTCGAGTTGAGCAATAAAAGCCTCATTCTCAGAAACGGTGCGCACCAACTCAGCACGGGTTTCCAGCAGAGCACCGCGATTCCAGGAAAAACCAATTGAGGCAATCACAGTCCAAAGCAGAGTCACACTGACCAAGGCAACCAACCCAATTTGATGCCAAGTCTTCAGCGTAAAGTACTGCGTTTCGGACCCCGAGCGCAGAATTAAGGAGCGCTCTGGAAACCTGGAGATTACTCGGTCTATCGTTGCACGCATTTCTCTAACCCACTGAAAAACAAACCAAGTTTCGACTTCCACTGCTCTTTGGCGCCAACGACTTGGCTTTGCATTGTTGGCCAGAAACACGTCCGATTCAAGCGCATATTAGGCTAACGCACATGTTGCAACATCCGCTGCGTAAGTCGGTGTCTTGGCGCACGACCGACAAAAGAAAAGCCAGAAAACCCCTGCGCAGCAGCCGTTTTAAGCAATCGACTGCGGTCAACGCCGTGCCATACATAGAAACGTGTCGGCCCGCGCCCACGCATTGACCGAACAAGCATCTGTGCATCGAAATCCAGAATCAGATGCGACTCAACAGGCGTGGCATTGACGCTCTGTTTTTGAAACCGGATTGAGATCAGATCGCAGTGTTGTCTCGCAAATCGTTGCAGCAATACAACTTGGTCGTGCGCATTAAAATCGCGCGCGAGTCCGAGATGATGTTGGCACGTCGATGCACGCACAGGCTCGGCAGAAATCCCAATCCACAGGATCATGCATGCAACGACAGCGAAACGGTAAATTTGATTTGAACTCATGGTAAAACTATCGGCTGTGGGACCGATTACTTAACCAGTCAACACCGGAGCATCCATGAAATATTTCAATCGGCTGTGTCTAACGATTCTCTGCATGAGCATCACCGCTCAGGCTCATGCATATTCGGGCGAGCTATGGCTGTCTCAGGCCAAGACCAAGTTTGGTCAGCCTGCCAGCATGCTTGCGCATGGATTTCTCGCGGGAGTCGTTCACTCATGGAATGGTCGCAGCGACCCAAGACAACCCAAGCTGTGCTTCGATGCACCGCCGGCTGAGATGCAAATTCGCAATCTGATGAGCGTGGTCACTGACTATATCGATGCGCGGGACCCTGATTTGGGAGCCCCCGCGCAGGGCATCATACGGGTCGCGATGATGGCACGGTTTCCATGCCGCAACACGGACTCATAGCTGTTTCTCAGCCAGGACGACCTCACGACGATGGTTTTGATAAGCCTGCATGACCGATGCAGCAATTTTCTGGCAAGCCACTGTGTCCTCGCCAATGGCCATCTCAAGCGTTTGTCGATTCAGCGTCGCCAGAGATTGACCCAGCCGTGAGACAAACTGATATTCGTCAACGGTTGTGTCTGAGACTGCGCCGATTGGGTAGCGACGCGCGGTATTTGGGTCATACCGCCAGAGTGTCAACTCCATATTTGGATGCGCCACTCGCAATAGATATTGATGTACTGGCGGACCCATCAGCTCAGACGGAACCTGATTTGGAGCACACTCAAGTCCGGTAAAGGGATCCAAGTCATAGTCTGCCGCCAACAGGTGTGCCCATGCACCTGATTGATCATTTAACCGGATGATCAGTCGATAGGCATCGGATGGATTCAAATCATCGCGGGTCTCAAAGTCACTGAAGAAAATCGCAATCTGTTGCTGAACATCTGGCGAGAAAAACCCAGCCTCCTGTAACTCATCACGGACCGATTCGACCGAGGGAGCACGTTCGAGTAATTCACGTGCAACGTTGAGCTGCCTGACAAACACCTCAGGCTTCTCCAATGCAATCTGTGTGAGATAACTGACCTCATCCGGCGTTTCGATTGCACTCAAGCGCTCTATTTCAGATGCGACATCGTCGTCTGTGAAATACACCAGATCATCACGATACAAATCAGACGCGACGGCAGGCGCAACCAAGACTGCATAACACCAGAGCAATCGAAACCATTTCATATAAAAACAATACCGCGGATTTGTTCTGATAACACCCGCGGATTTACTGCAATTCATGCAAGCGCGCCTCAACGCCTGGATTGTAAGAAAAGGCTCTCGGCTTCAGGTCACGCTCGAGCGCGTTGGAAATGACCTCAAGCGCAGCGATTCGACCCGCTTTCTTATCATCGGTCTCAATAACCTGCCAAGGGACGTCGGTGGGCAGCTCAAGCATGCGTTGGATTGCCGCATCATAGCCCGCCCGGTGCTGCAAGCTGTCTAAATCAGACACGGTGAGTTTCCAGCGTTTCTCTGGATGGTCTGCACGGCGCTTTAATCGAGCGCGCTGCGTATCCTCAGAAATCCTGAGAAATATTTTGACCAATTGCGTGCCCGCTTGACTCAGTTGACGCTCAAAGTCGGCGATTGCTTGGACACTCTCGTGATATTGAGATTCCGGAAGACCGTGCTCAACGTACTCAACCAAAAGTCGCCCGTACCAAGACCGATCAAACACAGCGACTTGCCCCGGAGCCGGCAGACGTTGCCAAAACCGCCACAAAAAGGGAAAGGCTGCCTCTGCATCGGTGGGTGGCCCAATGGGATGAACTGAACATCCTCTGGGATCGAGTGCATAGGACAGCTCGCGAATCACACCGCCTTTGCCTGCGGCATCAAATCCTTCGAACACTACAACGATCGAGCGCCGTTGCCGCATGATTGCAATTTGCGCGATACGAAGCCTGCGATGCAGGCTCTGTAAGCGATCCGAATACGAGCTCATCCATGCCCCACAGCGGTGATTGGAAAAACCACCAGATGCTCTACATCCAGACGCACACCGATGGATTCACCAATGGTGTGGTTGTGATGCGATGGCGCAAAACACCCAAGCACCACCCCATTATCCAATCGCACCTCGTACAGGTGATGCGCGCCTCGGAAGTGTTTGTTCACGAGGATCGCCTGATAATCCGATGCGTCATCATGGATCAAATCATCAGGACGCAAAAACAGTTTTACCGCCGTTCCCGGCTCAAAGGCCAGCGGTTGATCATTGGTCAAAACTCCAAGCGGGCTTTCCACAGCCTGCGGACTGACAACGGTGGCATCCACCAGTTCACCGGGTCCAACAAAATGAGCTACGAACGCATTTTCAGGCTCATGATAGAGGTTGTATGGAGTATCAATTTGGCAAATATGCCCGTCATGCATCACAGCAATTCGATCGGCAAAATCAAACGCCTCACGCTGGTCATGGGTGACCAATAACGAGCAAATTCCATCACTCTTTAAGATGGTTCTCACCTCACTGGCAAGCCGCCCGCGAAGCTCGGTGTCTAAGCCCGAGAAGGGCTCATCGAGAAGCAATAAACTTGGCTTGGGCGCCATGGCGCGTGCCAATGCGACACGCTGTTGTTGTCCACCGGAAAGCTCGTGTGGGTAGCGCGCACCAAGCGCTTCTAAGCCAATCAGCGCAAGTAACTCTCGAACACGATCCTCTGCTTGGGCGGCTGACCACGCCGTTAATCCAAAGCGAATATTTTCATCCACCGTCAGATGCGGAAACAAAGCGATGTCCTGAAACACCATCCCCACACCCCGATGTTCGGGTGCAACCGACACACCAGGACTTGCCAGCAAATGGCTATCGAGCCAGATTTCGCCCGAGCTCAGCGGTTGGAACCCGGCGATCGCACGCAACAATGTCGATTTCCCACATCCGCTCGGTCCAAGAAGACATCCAAGCTCTTGTGGTTTGAAGGCCAAATTCACATCCCGAACGACCGTGTTGCGACCATATTCAAGTGTGAGGTCGCGAATGTAGAGCGCCGCAGTGTCGTGTTCAGTCATAGTTTTCCGATCGAGCGATTCAGTAGGATCACGGGTAAAAGCCCTACTAATACAATACACAGTGAGGCCGGTGCTGCGTCAATCAAACGCTCCTGGCCGGCTAACTCATAGGCGCGCACGGCAAGCGTATTGAAATCAAAGGGTCTCAGAATCAACGTTGCAGGGAGCTCTTTGAGAATATCCACGAAGCAAACCAAGATGGCTGTCAGCACTGAGCTGCGCATCAGGGGCACATGAATCTGACTCAACACGGCGCCTTGTGACAATCCAAGTAGCCGCCCACTGTGGTCGAGACTTGGACGAATTCGGGAGAGGCCGCTGACAACATTGCCATTGGCGACGGCCAAGAACCGCACCAAATAGGCAAACATCACTGCAAATAAACTGCCAGATAACCACAGGGTCGGCTCTACACCCAGGGGTGCAAGTTGCGCTGAAATCCATGCATCCATCGACCCAAACGGGATTAAGACACCTATCGCCACAACAACGCCGGGCAACGCATAACCAAGCCCAATCAGGGTGGTCATGTGCGACAACTGTCGAGACGGAAACAGTCGATTGGCATAGGCCACTAACAGCGCCACACCAACAATCAAAACAGACGAGACGCCCGCCAAAGCAAAGCTATTCCACGCCAAGAGCCAAAGCGACTGGAGTTGTGCTTCAAAGACGGTCCAATTGACCAACAACACAGTCGGGATAAAGAATCCGAAAATGACTGGAATTGCGCACAACAACTGCACTGTCAGTGCTCGAGTGCCGGTCAAATGCTGTGCTGCTTGATTCAGCCGGCGCGTTTGATCCGAGTAATATCGAACCCGATGTCGAGAGTACCGCTCGAGGATCACTAACACCGCGACAAACCCGAGAAGGACTGAACTGAGCTGCGCTGCGCCTGCGGTATCCCCAAATCCATAGTAGGTGCGCATGATGCCTGTTGTCAGCGTTTGCACGCCAAAAAATTGCACTGTTCCAAAGTCTGCAACGGTCTCCATGATGGCGAGCAGTGCACCGGCGGCAATGGCCGGCCTCGCCATCGGAATCACGATTCGACGAAGCACCGCAAAACGTGTCTGGCCGAGCGTATAACCGGCTTCCATAAGGTTCGCAGACTGCTCAAGAAAGGCAGCACGCGCGAGTAAATACACGTAGGGGTACAACACCAGACTCAGCATTAAAGCGGCACCTGGTAGGGAGCGGATATTCAGAATAGGGGCCATCAACCATGCCGGTGCATCAATCGCACGCATCCATGTGAGTACGGGGCCTGCATATTCCAAAACACCGGTATAGGTATACGCCAAGATGTATGCAGGATAGGCCATTGGCAATAACAACAGCCAAGACAGAACGGTACGCCCCGGAAATCGATAAAACGCAATCATCCAGGCCGCTGGAACACCCAGTGCCACCACACCCACTGCAACCAAGGCCGACAATGCGACCGTATTCGTGGCATATCGAAGGAGCAAGGTATCAACCAAATGCGCCCAGACATCAGATTGAGTGGTCAGTATGAAAGACAGGACGACACACAGCGGAAGCGCCACACACAGTGCAGCCCCCAGTGTAGAAAGCAAAAGACCGTTTGGGCGGAAACCACCCAAACGGTCCGATTTAGTCAGTGTTGTTACTGCCAACCGGCTCGATCCATGACCATCACGGCTCGTTTATTGTTCTCACCTAAAATACTCAAATTCAAATCATGCGCCTTGTAGGTCCCAAGTGACTGGATCGTGTCAGACACTGTCGCTGTATCCACCACCGGGAACTCGTGATTGATTTCGGCATAATACGCTTGCGCATCGTCTGAAACCATAAACTCAAGAAGCTGAATCGCTTCGTCGTAATTTGGTGCATGCTTTGCAATGACCGCACCCGAGATATTGATGTGCGTGCCGCGATCATCTTGGTTGACCCAAAATGCTTTGACGGTGTCGACGACTTGCTGATCTTCGGGTTTATCTGAGTCTAAAAGTCGTCCGTAGTAATAGGTATTCGAGACAGCAATATCGCATTGACCGGCCGCTACGGCACGGAGTTGATCCGTATCGCCACCGGTTGGCTTTCTGGCCATATTAGCCACCATGCCACGCGCCCACTCTTCAGTCGCTTCCTCGCCATGCACCTCAATCAGTGATGCGACCAGCGACTGGTTATACACATTGCTCGATGATCGGATGCAAATACGCCCTTTCCATTGGTCGTCGACAAGGTTTTCATAGGTCGACAAATTGGCTGGGTCGACACGGTCCTCGGCATAAAACACGGTCCGTGCACGCTTGGTCAGGCCCACCCATTGCATTTCAGGATCGCGAAGCGTCTCTGGGATCCGCGACTGAAGCACATCACTTTGGATTGTTTGCACAACCCCAGCTTCTTTCGCGCGGTGTAAATTCCCTGCATCGACGGTGATCAAAACATCTGCAGGCGAGGCAGCACCCTCGGACTGCATGCGACTCAACAACCCACCGGCTTTACCTGTAATCAGATTCACTTCAATCCCGGTCTCTGCCTCGAACTGCTCAAGCAGGGGAACGATGAGTGCGTCTTGGCGCGCTGAGTATACGTTGACTTCTGCAGCCATCGCCGACATGGACAGGGCGCCTACGAGAGCGCCGGTTAGATAACGCGTGAACGTCATGATGATCTCCTCTTTAAGTTTGAGGACATCATAATGAAACAAAATCTAAATGCAACACATTCGCATTCAAATTTGCATACAAAATCTTATTCGATCGAGCTCCATCCGATGCCGACTAACACATCGGCTTTGAATAACAATGCGCGGATATCCTCTGCACCGTTGTGAGTGCCGCGGAAGTACAGCACATCATAGATCTCACCGCCCTTCACATAGTGCTCCGCCAACGACATTCCATCATCGACCTGCGCCGCCGGTCCCAGAATTGAAAGCACTTGCGCTTTCGTTTGCCCGACCTCGACTGCGCTCAGATCGACATCGGTTATGACAGGCGGCGTGGCAACCGTCTCGTCATTGACCAGATATTTCTGATCCAAGTTCCAAGACTCCGGCAGCATTGAACAGGCGGTTAAGCTCAAACAGGCACAAATCAATGTGAATACACGCATGACAAACTCACTTTCAGGTTTTTGATATTGAACATCATCTTGACGCAGATGTCGCGGGCGCTTCATGAAAAAGGGCCTGTCCCGACATCCAAACGTTGGCCAATCGCTCATCCTTGTATACAACAAAATCTGCAGGCTTTCCCGGTTGCAGACCAATTTCAGCATCGAGACCAAGCCACTTCGCTGGGCGCTTGGACGTCATCAACATAATTTCTGACCACGGCAATCCGAACCCTCGAAGCGTGGAGACTGTGGTCTCCGCTGTTGCTGCACTGCCCGCCAAGGTCCCATCAGCCAAACGCACTGCACCGTCGCGCTTTTCTACCGAATGACTGCCAAGCCGATATCGTCCATCTGCCATGCCACTTGCTGCGGTGGCATCTGTGACTGCGTAGAGTTCGGCGATGGATTGTCGCGCGAGCGCAAATGCAGGCTCAGTCACATGCAATCCATCACAAATAATTTCTGAAAATTGCGCAGAGGAAAGTCCAGCCAGTGCCAGCCCCGGTTCACGGTGATGGACGCCGCCCATGGCGTTGTACAAATGGGTCACCCCGTGACCAGACGCGAGCAATGCAGCCGCCTCGGCATACGCACATCCCGTGTGGCCCAACTGAAGTTTCACACTGTACGCCTCTGCGAGCTTCGGAAGCAGTCCCTCGGGATCCTGCTCGGGCGCATAGGTCATGACTCGCACAATTCCAGTGCGCAGCCAGGCAGCGACTCGATCGGCATCTACCACCCGCGTGTTCGGAGGCTGCGCACCCAGTTTTGAGGCACTTAAATAGGGGCCTTCCAGATGGACGCCGTGACATCGGGCTTCATCCTCGGCCCGGTTCGCCATGACATGCGCGGCAGCCTCCAAGACTGCCTCAATCTCCGCGTCGCTGGCTGTCACCGTGGTTGCTAAAAATCCAGTCATACCGAATTGCAGATGCGTACGAGCCAGCGCGCGGATGCCAGCCTCACCGTCCATGACGTCACCGCCACCACCGCCGTGATTATGCCAATCCAATACACCGGGCAAAATGATCTGCGGATTCGCATGGTCTGTCGGCTCAACGCCACGAATGCGCTCATCAAATGACACCACCACCGGCATAAGGCCGGTCTCTGTGACCAACTGACCGCTGAGCTCATGCATGCGACGACCACCTTTCAATTCCGGATTCTCGTGCCTCGCGCCAAATGTACATCAGTCCATCCAGTGCATCACCCTGCGGTGAGACCATCGGGATACCATGCGCCTGAAGGAAGGGCATGTACACAGCCGACAACCCCCCAACAGCCGCAACCGGAAGATCAGAAGGCGCTTCTTGCAACAGCCGAAGCAGTTCATCGACGCCTGATTGAATCAACCGCTTTGCAGGCTCATTTCCGGACCTGGCAGCGAGAGCAATGGGCTCTGACAATGCAGCAAAATCAGCCGGAGTGGCTTGATCTGCAAACATCATCCAAGCGCTCGGATCTTCACTGAGACCACAGGCTGACAGTAATGTGCGGCTGTCTGCATCCATGGACCGCCCATCAAGCATCGGCAACAACTGCCGCATGCATTGGAGGCCGAGCCAAGCACCACCACCCTGGTCACCCAACGTAAACCCGAATCCGCCACGCCGCTCAATCCGACCGGCTGTATCCATCCATGCAAGCGCCACTCCGGTCCCAACAGTCAGACACACCCCAGGTTTCCCTGCGTGTGCGCCCATTAATCCTGAGTCGCGGTCCGATACGAGATCCGTTGGTAACGGCGCATTGGCGAGAAACTGCGCGCGATGCAGGTCGTATTCAGACCCTGCAAGGCCTGCCAAGATCCGATCGGCAGACACCGGAAACGAATTGAGCGCATCCTGAATGCGTGCCCACACCGTCTGTGCACCCTCTGACAAATTGCCGGGTCCAACCCGGGCCTCTGCAATCACAGTTTCGGTCTCTGCCTGCACGAGACGCACCAGTGTTTTGGTTCCACCACCATCCACCAGTGCGAGGTAACTCATGCGTGCGTTCCGACGTCCCGCGTCAAATCAGGCAGCGCACGTGTGACGACTTGCGGCGGTGCAATCCCATTGAAGTGAGTGGCACTGGCTAAGGTGTAGGCACCCATTTCATGCAACACCACAATGTCGTTCATATTCAGGACCGGAAATTCCGGGAACCGCCCTAACTCATCAACCGAGTCACAGGTTGGACCAGCAAACACGCAGGATGCACGGTCTGTTGCGGAGGTATACACCGTCATCCGATACTGCATACCATCAAACAGTCGTCCCGATTGGGCACCATAAACACCATCATCGAGATAAAACCACCAGGCATCACCTCGCTTGGCTCGCCCAATGACTCGACAGACCAAAGCCATCGACGGTGCTGAAATCACGCGACCTGGTTCTGCCATGACTTCGATCGATTCTGGAACCCGCGCCAGTACCGATCGAATCGGCGCACAAAACGCCATCAAGTCGACCGGTTCATTGAGATAGTGCGCCGGAAACCCGCCACCAAGATCGATGCGAGTGATTTCCGGTAACCCCTCTGCTTTGATTTGCTCACACAGATCCAAGCACCACTCGAGCGCGGTTGCATGGGTCGATGCGCTCCCCGCTTGTGATCCGACATGGAAGCACAGCCCGTCAACGCGAACGCCTGAATCATTGGCGACATCTAAGATACTGAGTGCGTCTTGAGGTGGTGCACCAAACTTTTTACTCAGATCGATCGGCGCATCTGGCGCAATAAAGGCGAGCCGGAGCATCACCCGAATTTGATGCCGATACGGGATCAGTTTCCACAACTCGTCGACGTTATCCACGACAAAGGTCGTCACGCCAGCGGCGACCGCACGCTCAATCTCTGTCTCTGTTTTGATCGGGTGCGTGTGAATCATGCGACTTGATGACACGCCCACCTGCTCAAGCATACGAATTTCAGCCGCACTGGCCACGTCGAAGTGCGCATGCAAATCCGCCATGGTCTGCAGGAGATCATGATAAGGATTTGATTTCACCGCGTAATACAGCCTCACACCAGGCAACGCGTCGGATAAGACAGCCCACTGGTGCTGACAAATGGCCGGGTCAAAGACCAGTGCAGGCGTTGACTCAACGCCTGCGAGCCAATCCGAAGCCAATTCACGCGGTGCCAATTCGATCAACGAAGCGTCCTCATAACCGTCAAAGAGAGCGGCGAATATAGAGAAATGACTCTATTTTTCAAGCCCTTTAAGCAATGTCAGCGAGATGGCCGCTCGCTTCAAGCCAACGCTTGCGATCCTGGGCTCGTTTTTTACCCAAGAGCTTATCCATCACCTCGTCAGTGCCTGCGGACTCAGTGCTGTCATCGAGGACCAACTGGACCAGGCGTCGCGTATCTGGATCCATCGTCGTGACTCGTAATTGGGCCGGGTTCATTTCACCCAACCCTTTAAAACGCGTCACCGCAATCTTTCCAGTGCGTTTTTCCGCACTCAGCCGATCCAGGATCCCTTGCTTTTCAGAGTCGTCCAGCGCATAAAACACCTCCTTGCCAACATCGATTCGATACAGCGGAGGCATCGCCACGAACACATGTCCGCCTTCCACCAACGCACGGAAATGCTTCACAAAAAGTGCGCATAAGAGCGTTGCAATGTGCAGTCCATCACTGTCTGCATCGGCTAAAATGCAGATTTTCCCATACCGTAGCCCCGTCAGATCTGCACTGCCTGGATCCACTCCGATCGCCACTGCAATGTCGTGGACTTCTTGGCTGGCCAGAATCTCACCGGAGTCAACTTCCCAGGTATTTAAGATTTTTCCACGCAACGGCATCACCGCCTGAAACTCGCGATCACGTGCTTGCTTTGCCGATCCGCCCGCCGAATCACCTTCAACCAGAAATAATTCACCAGTCATCGCATCGCCACCTGAACAATCAGCCAACTTTCCAGGTAAGGCTGGGCCCTGTGTGATCTTCTTTCGAGCAACCTGCTTTCTCGACTTGAGGCGTCGTTGTGCAGCAGAAATCGCGATCTCGGCCAACTGATCCCCGATCTCGGTGTTTGAGTTCAAATACAAACTGAAGGCATCACGCACCACACCGCTGACAAATACCGCGCACTCTCTCGAGCTCAATCGCTCTTTGGTTTGTCCCGAAAACTGCGGATCCTCGAGCTTCACGCTCAAGACGTACGCACAGCGCTCCCAGAGATCGTCCGGAGATAGCTTCAAGCCACGCGGCAGCAGGTTTCGAAATTCACAATATTCTCGAAGTGCATCCATCAGACCGGTTCTGAGCCCATTCACATGGGTGCCACCCTGCGCTGTTGGGATCAGGTTGACATAGGACTCAGTCACCAGCTCGCCACCCTCAGGCAACCAAGTCAATGCCCATTGCACAGCCTCATGCTCGCTTGAGAAGTCGCCAACATACGGGGATTCCGGGACACTGATCGCATCCGCCACCTCAGATTTCAAATACTCTGTAAGGCCGTTTTCAAAGCACCATCGATGCGCTTCACCTGATTTTTCATCCGACAGCGTAATCGTCAATCCAGAGCATAAAACTGCTTTTGCACGCAGCAGATGTTTTAACTTCGTGAGTGAAATATTCGGCGAATCAAAATAGCTTGCATCCGGAACAAATCGCACCGTGGTTCCATGGTCTTTCTTCAGGCACGAGCCAAGCTCCGACAGCTCACGAACCTTCTCACCGTGCGCAAACCCAATGTCATAACGCACCCCATCTCGGCGCACCTCGATATCAACCGTTTTTGACAGCGCATTGACAACACTGACGCCGACTCCGTGGAGTCCACCGGAGAACTGATAATTCTTGTTGGAAAACTTTCCACCCGCATGAAGACGCGTCAGGATCAGTTCAACGCCCGGAACCCCCTCTTCAGGATGGATATCCACCGGCATGCCGCGGCCGTTGTCGGACACCGACACTTCGCCGGTCTCGGCAATGGCCACATCGATCCGATCCGCATGACCGGCCAAGGCTTCATCCACAGAATTATCGATCACTTCTTGGGCGAGGTGATTCGGCCGGGTGGTGTCTGTGTACATGCCGGGGCGGCGTTTGACGGGATCCAGTCCCGACAGGACTTCAATATCCTGTGCCTGATAACTCATCTGTGTTGATTCCATAGGTTGTTAAATCGGCCAGTCCATGGTGTAAGCAATACGACAGCCATTCGCTTAAAAATTGATCCAACTGTTCACGCTCATTGGGTTGGACCATTTTAGGATTCGGATACGGATAAGCACCTTCGATGAACTCAGCCGAGGTCTCGTCGGTCACCTCCGCCAATTGCATGTCGTGATACAGACGGACCGTAAAAGCCGGTAACGGCAACCATGTCTTTTCTGCCTGCATGAGGCTGCATTGGCTGTGACACAGTGCTGTATAGGGCCCAAGTTGCTTCAACCGCATTTGAACCAAGCAATCCTGACCACCAAACGGCAGTATGAACTGCAAGGCACGCCCAGATCCGAAGCGCTTGGACAGCCGCGTCAGCAAACTGTAGTTCAACTGACAGCTTGCATGGTGTCGCTTCAGATTCGGCACATGACGGGCTTTAGTCGGCAACCTAGAGTCCTCTCGTCTCGGCATTGGAGCATTGATCTTTCAACCACTGTAGGCCAATGATGGTGGCTGCGTTATTCACCTGTCCAGCCTCTAATGCGTCGATTGCATCCTGTCGCGCGATCACATGGACTTTCAGGTCCTCGTGTTCTCCTGCTTGGCCATGAAACTGAGGTGCCTGCGTCGAATCGACTTCACAGATGTAGAGATAGATGAGCTCCGTCGATCCGCCGGGACTTGGGTAATAGGTAAATAAAAGCTCCGGGGATCCCTGCACAGCCAACCCCGTTTCTTCCTGAATTTCTCGGATACAGGTTGCCCTCGGTTCCTCACCCGGATCGCAGATCCCAGCAACCCATTCGAGCAGCCATGGCGAATCCTCCAGGCGTGACATGGCCGCACCGATCCGAAATTGCTCAACCATCACCACCGTGTCCTGGGCTGGGTCGAATAGAATCGCGACCACGGCAGGGTCACGGATAAACAACTCACGGTGCATCGGCCCGACCTGTTCGGTCTGATATCCCCGGTGCGTCAACGTCAATCGATCTAATTGGAAAAAACCAGATGCCCGTGTTTCTGTGGCCTCAATTGACCAATCCGTAGCACCAAATTGCGGCTTCGGCCAACTCATGCGCGCTCCCACAGTTCCCAAAAATGATGCACAGGGCCGTGACCAGAACCCACATCTAAGGCATCGCTATGGGCAATGGCGCCAGCAATATAACGCTTGGCTTCAGCCACCGCCTCCTGCACCGACATACCCTGTCCAAGCAAACTCGCAAGCGCGCTTGACAGGGTGCAACCCGTTCCATGTGTATTGCGCGTTTCAACACGGGGGCTCTCAAACCATGTCGAACCGTCTGCGTCACACAATACGTCCGGTGCGATTTCGCCAGCGAGGTGACCACCTTTTAACAACACCGCCTTGCAGCCGAGGGATCGCAAGGCGTCCGCATGATGCGCCATCTCGGCCTGATCTCTCGCCTCCTCAGTCTCGAGCAAATCAGCAGCTTCAGGCAGATTGGGGGTGATTAGCGTGGCTCTCGGAATCAACAATGTTTGAAGGGCAGCGATGGCATCTCGATGCAGCAATCGATCACCACTTTTCGCAACCATCACTGGATCAACCACGACTGGGCACTGGTGTGTCTGAACAAATTCAGCCACCACTTCAGTCACTTCAGGGGTGCCCAGCATGCCAACTTTGATCGCATCAATGCGAATGTCTCGGCGCACGCTGTCGAGCTGTGCCTTTAAAAAATCAATCGCCACCGGATAGATCGCATCGACACCGACTGTGTTCTGGGCAGTCAGCGCAGTCAGCACACTCAGACCATAGGCACCCGTGGCCGAAATGGCTTTGAGGTCAGCCTGAATTCCAGCGCCGCCGCCTGAGTCTGACCCTGCGATTGTCAAAATATTTGAATACATCGTCACCTTCCAACGTGAAATCAGTGTAGCCGGTTTGGGACAAAATCTGGGTATACTTTGCGCATGAAAATTTTATTGCTGACACTTTGTCTCGGTTCAAGCGCGCTGCTTGCAGGCTGTGGTCAAACCGGACCGCTCTTCTTGCCAGATAACCCGTCTAAAACAGTCGACGGACGTTAAGCATGGATCATTTTAACTACCGCGACACGGAGTTATTTGCCGAGGATGTTGCTGTGACGGACATCGCGGCCGCTTTCGGTACGCCGTGCTTTATCTACAGTAAAGCAACCTTCGTGCGTCATTTTCATGCTTATGCAGATGCCCTTCAAGACCATCCGCATTTGGTGTGCTATGGCATGAAAGCCAACTCCAATCTGGCCATCTTACAACTCTTAGCCGAAGAGGGCGCGGGCTTTGACATCGTCTCGATTGGAGAGCTTGAGCGCGTTCTCAAAGCCGGCGGCGACCCAGCCAAAGTGGTGTTCTCAGGGGTTGGTAAACAGGCACATGAAATCCGTCGTGCGCTCGAGGTGGGCATTCATTGTTTCAATGTTGAGTCACTCGCAGAGCTTGATCAGCTGAATCGGATCGCAGGTGATATGCAATGCATCGCACCGGTGTCGCTTCGCATCAATCCTGATGTGGATCCGAAAACGCACCCCTACATCTCCACTGGCTTGAAGGCCAATAAGTTTGGTATTGCGCATGAGGACACGCTGGCAGCCTATGCCAAGGTCGACGCACTGCCACATTTAAAGGCTGTTGGGATCGACTGTCATATTGGCTCTCAGATGACGGATACAGGGCCGCTTTTGGAAGCACTGGATAAGTTACTCGAGCTCATCGACCAACTCGACGAGGCCGGTATCCAGCTTGAGCACATCGATTTGGGCGGCGGCCTGGGTGTGCCCTACCAGGACGAGGAGCCGCCTCACCCACGTGAGTATTTGCAGGCCGTTAAGCACCGCTTGGCCGGGCGAGCGCTCACCTTGGTACTCGAGCCCGGACGTTCGATCGCAGCCAATGCCGGCATTTTTGTAACGCAAACTCTGCTCACCAAAACCAATCAAGGGAAGCATTTTGCGATTGTCGACGGCGCCATGAACGATCTGATTCGACCATCGCTCTACGGCGCATGGCAGCGCATCATTCCAGTCTCGACGGCGCCCAAGCCCCACCAGATCGACGCTGAATTCGACATCGTCGGACCGGTCTGTGAATCCGGTGATTTTCTAGGTAAAGATCGGCAACTGTCATTAGGCGAAGGGGATTTACTGGCTGTGCGATCGGCCGGGGCCTATGGCTTTGTGATGGGTTCGAATTACAACACCCGACCACGTGCACCCGAGATTCTTGTCGATGGTGCAGACATGCATCTGATTCGCGAACGCGAATCACT
>CAJXNQ010000022.1 GCA_913057215.1 uncultured Gammaproteobacteria bacterium | reverse complement strand
TGAAACACCATGCCCACACCCAATGCGCGTGCATGACTCGGAGTCGTGGGACGATATGGCATTCCATCAAGCACCATGTCGCCCCGATCCGGCGTCAGGATGCCGTATATCATCTTCACCAGGGTCGACTTGCCGGCGCCATTTTCCCCGAGCAGTGCATGAATCTCGCCACGATCAACAGACAGTGTGACCGCATCATTGGCCTTAAAGTCTCCAAAACTTTTTGTCACCTCACGCACACCCAAGCGCTGAGACGCGGTGCTGGCAAGTCGATCAGAAAGGGCTGAGGAGTCGGTCAAACTGGATTCCCACCAATTTCAAAGGGGCAGGATACCGGTTTCAGGGTCCTAACGCACTAGGACCGCGGTGCATCAAAATAAAAGTATTCAGTACTGATTCGCTCGTGCAGGATGCCAAGACCCTGTTGCACCCAATCCATATTTTCAGTCAATAGATCGGGTGAGATCCGCTCCACATCGAGTCCAGCCAAACCGGTCGCAATCCCGTCTACCAAGTCTTCTGGAACACGTTGATGCGGCAATTTAGCCAGAAACCGTTTGATGCTTTGCAACGCAGCAAGCATTGACTGCGGGAACTCTGAATCGCGTAATACGAATTGCAGCACATCGGCACCCTTCAAACGATTCTTCGCGCTGTGTCGATACAGCTCCACACCGCCGAGTGCCGATAACAAATTCTGCCACCCAATCGCTTCATAACTTGACCATCGCGCCGATGCACCCGGAACCATTTGTGTCACCCGCGGATCCACCAGACGCGACACCATGTCGGCATGCTCAAGACGATCACCCAGCCTCAGAAACACCCAACCAAGATCCCGTGCCTGATTGGCCATCAAACAGCCGTGCCACAACCTGCAACCCGAAATGACTTGCTTGAGAACCCGGATGCGAGTCGAGCGGTCAAAGCCAGCCAATGATTGGCGCTCCAATTGTCCATGCAGCTCATTGAGCGCCACCCAGGCATCTTTCGGGATGAGATCTCGCGTCACCCGCGCATTTTCCCGTGCAGACGCAATTGAAGTCCGAATCGAACCCGTGTGCTCAGCACTTAATATCAACTGCTCCATCACATCACGCTCGGTCAGTAGACCGTCCGGATCTTGAGAGCCAAACACCTGCATCAGGGACTCCCAGTCGTAGGGGATGCCATCGGGCAGGTCCAAAATGGTGTCTGAGGCCGCAATTGCCAGTCGCGCGGTGGCCTCGGCGCGTTCAACATAACGCGCAAGCCAGTACAGATGCGACGCGACGCGCGCTAGCACGAGACGCCCCCAATCTCATTGACTACCCAGAAATCTTTAGAGCCCCCGCCCTGAGAGGAATTGACCACCAGCGACCCCTCCTGGAGTGCCACGCGGCACAAGCCCCCGGTCGAGCACCACTGCTGTGAGCTTTGCAAGACAAACGGACGCAAATCAACATGGCGTGGGGCGAGATGCCCATCCTCTGTCACCGTTAACGTTGTTGAAAGCGCAAGTGTCGGCTGAGCGATCCAAAGCCCTGGGTTTTCAATAATCTCTGCACGGCGCGAGACCAGAGCTTCATCGTCTGCATGCGGGCCGACGAGAATCCCATAACCACCTGAGGCATCTGTCGGTTTCACAACCAAGGATTCTAAATGATCAAGTACATAGGTTTGCTGATCAGGATCTGAGCAGAGATAGGTTGGAACGTTGGGTAGTATCGGCTCCTCATCCAAATAAAAGCGGATGATTTCAGGCACATATGCATATAGCGCCTTGTCGTCAGCGACACCACTGCCCGGTGCGTTGGCGATGGCCACCTTACCGGCGCGCCATGCCTCCATTAAACCCGGTACACCAAGCACAGAATCTGGATTGAGTACCCGCGGATCGAGATAGGTATCATCAATACGCCGATAAATGACGTCGACGCGGCTCACACCCTCGACCGCCTTCATGTAGACACAGTTATCGGTATCCACAAACAAATCAGAGCCCTGCACCAGTTCGGCACCAATTTGCTGTGCCAGGTAACTGTGCTCAAAGTACGCTGAATTAAAGACGCCTGGTGTTAAGACCACGATCACCGGATGATCTACAGGGCGCGGACTCAACGCATTGAGCATATCCAAGAGATCTGACGCGTACTGACTGACTGGTAGGATCTGCTGATTGCGAAACAGCTCAGGATACACCTGCTTCATCACCGATCGATTTTCCAGCATGTAAGACACGCCGCTGGGCACGCGGAGATTGTCTTCAAGCACAAACAACTGACCATTGTGATCGCGAACCAGATCAGATCCACAGATATGCGCCCAGGTCTCAAATGCAGGCGTCACACCCTCACAAAATGACAGGTAGTGCGGACTGTCAGTGACGATCGATTGAGGAATCACCCCGGCTTTCAGAATCGCTTGTGCGTTGTAGACATCATGTAAGAAACAGTTCAATGCGCGAAGCCGCTGTTTCAAACCCCGCTCAGTGGCTCGCCACTCATTGGCTTGCATCACCCGGGGTACTAAATCAAGCGGCCACGCGCGATCCATATTGGTCGCATCTGAATAGACAAGAAATGAAATGCCCTGGCTTTTAATGGCTGCCTCAAGCGCAGCTTGTTTTTCATGAAGCACTTCAGGTGACAAGGCTTGGAAAAATTGGAGAAGACTTTGTGCACCCGGACGCGCAGACCCGTCAGCTTGAACCAGCTCGTCAAAAAAACGCCCGGTCGAAATGTCATCAGTGACTTGGATCACAGCCGCTTTGTCCAAATATTGTATTTCTTCGTAGTGTCCGGTTTCATGTGCTGAGACGCAAGTAATTAGAGGTGTGTATGCTCGCTATTTTGTCACCTGCCAAATCGTTAAATACCGACGTGATGGCGACCCTTCCCACGGCCACCACGCCAATGTTTATCCAAGAGGCCGCAGTGCTTGCTGAGCAGATGCGAAATTACAGTCCATCGGACTTGGCGGCTCTCATGAAACTCTCAGACAAACTCTCTGCACTCAATGCAGCGCGTTTTGAACAATGGCAACCCGACCATACAGCAGACGACCTACTACCAGCGGTCTATGCGTTCAATGGGGATGTGTATCAGGGATTGGATGTGACCTCATTGAGCTCTGACGCCCTCGATCGACTCAATGATCGGATTCGGATTTTATCTGGGCTCTATGGCGTACTGCGCCCCACTGATGCGATGCGGCCCTACCGCCTTGAAATGGGGACACGTTTTAAAACCGGTCCCATCACCAGCCTACCAAATTATTGGCGGGATGCAGTGACGACGCATCTCAACCACGCCCTCGATGGACGCCCGCTTCTGAATTTGGCCAGTCAGGAATACGCGCAATCTGTTGACTTCAATGCCATCGAAGGCGGTGTGATCACACCCGTGTTTAAAGATCTGAAAAATGGTGAGTACAAAATCATCAGCTTTTATGCCAAACGGGCGCGCGGACTGATGGCTCGATTTTTAGTCGAACAGAACGTAGACGCTGCAGCTGATTTACAGGCATTCAACTATCAAGGGTATGCGTACTCTCACGCACACTCGACACCCGAGGCACCCTGCTTTCTGCGTGACCCGTCTGCTTCATGAGTCAACCGAGCCCAGATGCGATCATTGCCCCCTGGCTCAGTGACTCCCCGGGACAATCGCTCTGGGTGATTGGCGAGGCGATTCCACCATTGGTGACTGACTATCTCGACGAGCATCCCAGGAATGTCAGGCGATTTGACCCACACATTGAGGCAATCGATTGGTCAGGACCAACCGATGCGTGCCTTCTGACCACACCGCTTGATTCCAATGCCGCACTGATGTTGTTAGGGCGTCTGCGCAATCACCTGATTGCACACATCTTATGCTTTATTCGGGAGCCACTGACGGATACTGATTTATTCAGCTTGGGCTTCAAACGTGGCATGCAAGTCTCAACACAGACAGGTCCGCTCTTGAGTTTTACCTACGCACTCGCCACTTATAACCATACTCGGGCTTGGAATAATCCGAAATTCTGGGCCAACCCTGAAAACTGGAATAAATACTGGTGGTGACATGCGCGCATTTCTTCTCGGACTCTGTTTCGTTTCAAGCCTTGCAGTGGCGGACGTGGTGGCTCCTGAGCTCTCAGATCGCAGTTACCGTTATTTCGAATTAGACAATGCACTGAAAGTGCTGGTGATCTCGGATCCCACAACAGACAAAGCAGCCGCCTCACTGGATGTCTATGTCGGATCGAATAATGACCCAGAAGGGTTTCCAGGTCTCGCGCATTTTCTCGAACACATGTTGTTTTTAGGGACCGATCAGTTTCCCGAAGCAGGCGAGTATCAGCAATACATCTCAACACAGGGTGGGTCACATAACGCCTACACGGCGCCTGAGCATACCAATTACTTTTTTGACGTAGACCCCAAAGGTCTCGCCGGCGCACTCGATCGATTCAGTCGGTTTTTTGTTGCCCCCACCATGGATCCACAGTACGTCGAGCGCGAGGTGAATGCCGTACATTCTGAATATCAATCGAAACTCAAAGACGCCGCTCGTCAGAGTTTTGAAGCCACCAAACAAGGACTGAACCAAAGCCATCCGTTCTCACAGTTCCGAGCGGGTAATCTTGAGACGCTCAATCGGCCTGGGCTCTTAGAGGCTCTCGATACCTTCTATGAACAAGAATACTCGGCCAACCGGATGGCACTGGTGGTCTTGGGAGAAGAGTCGCTCGACACCCTCGAACAGATGGTTCGCAGTCGCTTTGCAGAGATTCCGAACCGGCAACTGCCGGTCAGCGCACTGCCAGATCCGCTCTTTGATCTCGATCGACTGCCTTTGGTCGTACAATCTAAACCGGCCAGTGAATCGCGACGTCTGACACTGCTGTGGCCTGTTCCCGACACGGATGCATTTGTCGGTCAAGCGCCGCTTCGCTATCTGGGCAACCTGCTTGGCCACGAAGGCGAAGGCAGTCTACTGCAATCACTGAAGGCCCGCGGCCTCGCCAATAGCTTAAGTGCCGGTGAAAGCCTTGGGATGACTGAAAGCCGATCATTTTCGGTGAGTCTGAGCCTGACGCCCGCAGGCTTTCAGGCACGCGACCAAATTATCCAAGAGATTTATCAGGCACTTGCAACTATCGAGATCGAAGGGATTGAAAACTGGCGATTTGATGAACTCAAGACCATGGCAGAGGCCAACTTTCGTTTTGCAGAAGAGGCCAACCCGCGCAGTCTGGTGACACAATTTGCCGATCGTCTTCATACCACCCCAGCCCGAGAACTCTTCACGCGTGGCCAGCTCTACACAACCTTTGATGGGCAACTCATTCGAGATGTTTTGACTTGGCTGACACCTGATCGCATGCTGGTGCGTGTGACAGCCCCTGAAGTTGAGCCCGAATTCACAACGCCCTACTACCCAACAGAGGTTCGCATCTTCCCACTGCAGGCGGATCGGCTTGAGCTGTTTTTAGATGCGCGCCAGACGCCCAGCGAATTGATCACATTACCCACGCCCAACCCCTTTATTCAGGATCCTGGAAGTCCATTACCGAAAACACGGGTCGCGACATCCGACACGCGGCCACGGCTCGTCCTGAACACAGATGCAGTGTATGGATATGTGCTTTCGGAAGAACGATTCAGTCAACCCAGAAGCGATCTGTACATCCGATTGCGATCGCCCTTAGCCTCAGACTCTCCAGAAGCTCGGATCCTATCGGATCTCATGGCGAGTGCTATCAACGAACACTTTAATACCTTGAGTTATGAGGCAGTGCTCGCCGGGGCCGGATTTGCGGCGCAGGCCACGCAATCTGGTATCACACTTGAGTTCAGTGGCTTTCACAACGCATTGGTGCCTCTGGTCGATGAGATCATGGCGGCCTTGCCAATCCCCTTGATCGACGAGGCAACCTGGGATCGGCTCTATCAATTGAAGCGACAAGAACTCAACGCGCTCGACACCACCCGACCATTCAATCGCCTGTTTGATGAGCTGACCGCGGGATTGATGCCGCGCGCATACCCGAAAACAGAACTGGCAGAGGTCCTCAACGACATCGACCGTGGCACGTTCCATCAATATCAACAGGCCTTTTTGAGTGGCGTGCTCGCTGAGCTGTTTCTTCACGGCCCGGTCACGATGGATGAAGGCGAGCAACTGCTTCAATCCATTGCCAATCGACTGCCATTGGATCCAGCTACCACTGATGTCATGGTCGGAACAGAGCCTTGGTCAGGTGCCCGCACACTCACATTTGAATATCCACATCCTGATCAGGCCACGGTAGTAGCCTTTGTGGATACAGATGACAGCGCAGCGGCACGTGTATTGAATGAACTGGCCGGCAATTTACTTGAAGCACCGTTTTATACGCGCCTGCGGACTGAACGACAGCTTGGTTACATCACCTTTGCGACCGCTTTTCCATTGGTCAACACCCCTGTATTAACTGGTGTCGTGCAATCTCCGGTGGCCGATCCCGATGTGTTGGCTGACGCCATCCTTGGAGAGTTCAATCAATTTGCTGAGGCGGTTGCTGCTATGGACCCTGCACAATTCGAAGAAGCACGGCAATCGATGCTCAATGACCTCGACAATCCACCGCAAACGCAAGCTGAACTCTCGAATGATATTTGGCAAGCCATTGGACTGAGACGGCCATTTACCGATCGCGTTCAACGCGCTGAAATCCTCAAACGGATTACACAAGCAGAGTTTGTTGACTACTTAAAAGCCCGACTGAAAGATCCGATCGTTTTGAAAGCATACCGAAGCGAGGTTGCTGTCCGTTAGACCATTAAATCGGTGGTTGGGCGTCCAACCACTGCACATACTCGGATAACAATTCAATTTGATGGGGTAAGAGGTCTTCACGCGTGCTGATTTCATTCAGCTCATCGTGAATCTTAGCCGAAGTCACACCGCGCTCGCCCTCAATGAGCTTGGCACGACGTCGCTGCTGCCACTGGCGCCACTCGCCGGGATTTAAACTGCTCGGAAAGTTGCGCGCTCGATATCGAAACACCAGTTCAGGATAGCGTGCATCCTCGAAGGCCGGTGCATAGGACTTGAGTTTGTCAGCGTCCAATCGAGGACACTCGGCCAATAGCGCCTTGTCATGATCCGACAAAAATGGCCCGCCATACAGCATGAAATCTACATCGTCTGGAGTCGCTGGATCACTCGGCGCAATCAGCGAAATCACCAACTGATACAGTTGCTTAAATGCAGGTGATTCCTGTATGTGGTGCCACAGATCTCGGTGTTTATTTTGCTGATCCACGTCGCGGCCAAAAGCTTGAAGGCGACGGGTGACTTCGGCATCCAATAGATCACGCCGAAACAACATGGGCTGACTGTTGGTTCGAATGGTATGTACGCCAAGCTCTCGAAGCGCCCGCGAGAGCTCTGCCGCGTCGAGAGGATTCTCAGTCAGCTGCTGAAGACCGGCAAGAACCGTTTCTGGATCCTGGTTGAGATCAAAGGCAACATAATCGTTGGAGTGTTCTGAGACACGAAACGGAATCCATAGATCCCGTGTATATCCAGATTCCCAGCCACCGAATGCGGTCACTTCAAGAAGACCCTCAGTGCGACCCGATCCACGAATCACATCCGTGACGTGGTGCTTGTCGATCATCCGCAAACAGTCCGCAAACAAGTCTGGATAGTAGAGTGCCAACGCGCGAGCCAATCGCGCTGTCATCATGACATCTGAGCCTGCATCATGCGCCCGCTGAATCCCCACATCGAGCTGATTCAATGGACCGATGCGATCCAGCTTAAAGCGCGGTCGGCCATCTGTGTCTTCTGGCCAATGGATAGCCTCAGGCGCCATCACATAAAACACCAGGACCACTGGGTAGAGGTCAAATCGCCCGCGACCCTCAGAAAATTGCCAGCGATAGGGGTCAAATAGACACCGGTAAAAAATATGTTGGGTGAATCGATCATCAAAACGGCGTGAGTTATACCCACCGACAAGGGTCTTTGGAGCAATCAATTGATCCAACTTCACAGCCAGTTCAGCTTCTGTGATGCCATCACGCTGATGCAACTCAGGTGCAATTTGGTGCACCAAGAGCGCGCCGGGGGATGGCAGGACATCATCCGGCAATCGAACCAACTGGGCATCGGGATCGCCGAGCGGCTCCATTGCAGGATCAGTCAGCTGCCATCCCATCTGGATGACCCGATCGGCCGCAGGATCACGACCGGAGGTTTCATAGTCATACCAGAGAATCTGCACAATCAGCGCTCAGGCAGAATCACATTCAGCTCCAACACAGACGCATCCCCCTGTTGATCGAGGCGGATGTTGACCTGATCGTCGCGAATCTCGACATACTTTTTAACCACAGACAAGATTTCTTGTTGCATCGCCGGCAAGAAATCAGGTCCCTGTCGGTTCTGGCGCTCGTGGGAAATCAGTATCTGCAACCGCTCTTTGGCTTGGGACGCAGAATTTTTTTTCTGACCGCCAAATAATCCAAAAAAACCCATCAGTCACCCCCAAACATGCGGCTCAAGAGGCCTCGCTTCTTCAAATCAACAAAACGCATTGGGCGCTCCTCACCAAGAAACCGTGCGACGGCATCGTCATACGCTTGCCCGGCATCTGACTCGGCATCCAAGATCACCGGAACACCTGTATTCGAAGCCTTCAACACCGCTTTCGATTCAGGAATGACCCCGATTAAGTCCACGGCCAAAATGTCACAGACGTCCTCTTTGGAGAGCATCTCACCCTGATCGACACGGTCTGGGTCATAGCGGGTCACCAAAAGATGCTCGGCCACTTTACCGCCCTCTTTGGCGCGTTTTGATTTGGATTGCAAAATCCCAAGGATTCGGTCGGAGTCTCGAACCGATGAGACCTCTGGATTGGTCACGATGATCGCATGATCGGCAAAGTGCAGTGCCATAGTGGCACCTTTCTCAATCCCAGCCGGCGAGTCACAGACAATATATTCAAATCCAGTATCAGCCAGCTCTTGAAGAACCTTTTCAACACCGTCTTCGGTCAACGCGTCTTTATCCTTGGTCTGGCTTGCCGCCAGGATCGACAAGTTGTCGATTCGCTTATCCTGAATTAACGCCTGGTTGAGTGTGGCTTCGCCTGTGATCACATTCACGAAATCGAACACCACCCGGCGTTCAACGCCCATGATGAGATCTAAATTACGCAGACCCACATCAAAATCGATCACGACAGTGCGATGTCCTGCCTTTGCCAATCCTGCTGCAATCGCAGCAGAAGACGTCGTTTTCCCAACACCGCCTTTCCCGGATGTGACTGTTACAACCGTTGCCAACCCTGATTCTCCTTACTCATGTGTTTGATAGTTGAGCGTCTGCCCCGAGGCATCCAAGCCCACGCGCACTGTAGCAGACCAGAGTGTCTCTGGGACCTGCTCACTGCTTGCATAGATGCCTGCAACTGAGACCAAGGTCGGCTCAAATTGCTGACAGAAAATCTGAGCATCGGACCCGCCAGAGACGCCAGCGGCAACACGACCCAGTAGCCTGCCATACACATGGACATGTCCATCTGCCATGATCTCTGCGCCAGCACTGACCTGACCCCAAACCACGAGATCACGATCTTTTGCATAAATCTGTACACCCGAACGGATCGGCCCTTCAACCACCATAGCCTGCGCGATCGACGGGACCGATGCCGGTACAGCATCGACGGTCACAGCGTCACCAGGCTCGGTGACGTTCTGCCCTGAAATCCATGCAATTCCGAGAGACTCAGCAATCACTCGGTGTGCAGAATCTCCTGTCAGACCGATCAAGCCAATATTCAAGCGTCTCATGAATCCAACCGCGCGATGGATCGCGGTTTCATCGATGCCAGCTGGAGGTTTGAGGACGAGGGCGATTTCAGCCATCAATGCGGGTGCTTTGTTGCACTGCGTTTGAAGCCACGCATCCAAGTCCTCGATGCCATCTGGCCACTCGAGGGTCATGAGGCTGAAACGGTTGGCTCGGATGCGCGGTGTCTGCGTGGATTGTTCACTCAATCGATTTGATTCCTTTATTCAACGGTCACAAGTGACTTGACGAAACAGGGCTGACTCATTACAGTACGCGCCTCAATTGCGGGGTGGAGCAGCCTGGTAGCTCGTCGGGCTCATAACCCGAAGGTCAGAGGTTCAAATCCTCTCCCCGCTACCACTTTCGCCTGTGATGAGGCGATCAAGTTCGCCCACACAGGCGCAAATCTCCGGATCAACCGAACGCCCCGATGCGCGCAACATCTCTAAATAGGGCGTAATGGCACAACTCTCCGGCAACGGATCGCCTTGTTCCAACAATTCCCGCATGCGTCCCAAAAAAATGAACTGAAGCCATGCTTCCACATCCATGGTGTCGTAACAAAAGGGCATGGTACTCGCAAGCGCTTCTGGCGTTGGGCGGTCACCCGCAGGGACTCCAAGCTCGCCAAGCCGTTGCTCAAGTTCGTTCAATGCCTGCACCACCGCCTCGCGTCGTTGCTCACTCAAATTGGGCCCTCAAGCTCGGACAGTACCGCCTCGAATTGGGTCGCCAATCGATGCTTGGGTGCGAGAAACACCAAGGGTTTGGACTGAGCATGAGACTCGCGCATGATCACACTGGACCCGAGCATGGCATCGGTCACAGGCAATCCATCTGTTCGCAGTTCCTCAATCAGTCGTTTGGGCAGGTTGGCTCGCGCTGGAACTTGATTTGGGATGACCCCCTCAAGCACCAGTGCCTCGTTGTGATCAGCCTGGATTTCAGTCACCGTGTCAATCAATTGATAGAGGGCTGTTTTCGAAAATGTGTCGCAATCAAAGGGCACCAAGACTCGATCGGATGCAATAAGCGCGGACCGTGAAAAGAAATTCAGTGCCGGCGGTGTATCAAGATAGATGCGATCGAACGTATGTGAGAGTTCAAGCAAGGCCTCACGCAACTTATACATTTTGTAGCGACTCTCAAGCTTATGCTCAAGCTCCAGTAATCCAGCACCAGAGGGCATGATCGAGAGCCCTGCAAAGGGTGTCTCATGAATCAGTTGATCGATTGGTTCGCGTGAATACAGAGACAGTTGATGCTGAAAAAACGTTTCGACGCCTGCGAGATCGTTCGCTTGCTCACCCAGAACGTATTGTGATGCGTTGCCCTGCACATCTAAATCGATGAGCAGCGTCTTCCATCCTCTTTTTGCACTGGCCGCCGCCAAATTCACGGCAATACTGGACTTGCCAACGCCACCTTTCTGATTGAAGACAACCCGTTTCATTGACTCGGTCCTGTTTGTCTCAGTTGTTTCACCTGCTCATCAAGATCTACGATCCGCCGCGTCAATTGCTGGCGACTGGCATCAACAGCTTGCAATAATTCGCCTTGTTGCTCGAGCTGTGTCGCTAATTGCTCCACTTCTTCACCCAGTACCTCGACGCCGAGTACTGCAGGCCCTGCTGATTGAATTTGGTCTTCAACTGCGCTGAGAGAGGCCTGAAGCGCAAACAGTGACTGAGACAGATTCTCAAGCTCTTGCGTGTTTGCTGCCGTTGACTCCTGACTTGCGGTTCCCGCTTCCCGGAGTGCCCGCACTTGCTCGCTCAGCGTCTGAACGGCCGCCCGCGTCTCACTCAGTGTATCCAATCGTGTGCGCTCTTGATTCAACTGCTCAGAAACCAAAGACAGTCCTTCCTCAAGCCGGTTGATCGAGGCCGCTGTGGCATCCTGAGATGCACCGAATTGATCAGCCAGCTGGCGCATTGTTTGCTCAACGGAGCTGACTGAGCTGCGCAATGCCTCAAGATCCTCAGATAAATCACCCTGAATCCTGGACTCAACTGAAGCGACCATCTGACGCATTTGCGCATCTGATTGCGCCAATTCACCGATCCCTTCAGCCTGTGCTTCATTGAGCCGTGCGATCGTTTCTTCCAATGTTGCCGCCTGATCTTGGGCTTTGGTGAGTGCTGCCTGATATCGACCCGCCTCCTCAAGACCGAACAAAGCGACGCCAAATGACACCGCCAAACTGACAAGAACAAATAACCACAGAAGCCAAGGCACGCTCGATTTTGGGGGCGGGGGCGGGGGTGGAGCAGGACGCTGATTCTCTGGAGCAGCAGCCGGGGCAGAGGCCGATGTCGAAAGGTCATCCCCAAATTTTGGCTCTTGTCGTGTCATAGTGATCCTAGCGGGTTTTAAAGAGTGTACCCAATTCAAGAGAGAAACCGCCAACCCCAATCGAATGAACATTGATTTGTCACACGAAGCCCTCATGATTGACCCACACAGAACAACGAACTCGGAGGTTCTCATGGCATTTGAACTGCCCTCACTGCCTTATGCAAAAAATGCATTGGCGCCGCACATTTCTGAAGAAACACTCGAATTCCACTACGGCAAGCACCACAAAACCTACGTCGACAATCTCAATAACCTGGTACCAGGGACTGAATTCGAAGACCAGACACTTGAAGACATTATCAAGGCTTCATCAGGTGGCATCTTCAATAACGCCGCTCAAGTTTGGAACCACACATTTTATTGGCATTGCTTGTCACCCAATGGTGGCGGTGAACCCACAGGTGAGCTGGCTGACGCGATCAATGAGACCTTCGGGTCGTTTGAGAACTTCAAAGAGGAGTTCACCAAAACCGCGGTCACGACCTTTGGCAGTGGATGGGGCTGGCTCGTCAAGACAGCCGACGGCAAATTAGAGTTGGCATCAACGGTCGGTGCAGGAAATCCCATGACAGATGGCAAAACGCCATTGATGACCTGTGATGTGTGGGAGCATGCCTACTACATCGACTACCGAAATGCACGACCTGCGTATCTCAAAGCCTATTGGGAACTGGTCAACTGGGACTATGTGGCTGAGCAATACGCCAACGCATAACTCCCAACAAGCCCGCACATGCGGGCTTTTTATTGTCTATTGCGCATCATTCTCTTCATTGCAATACTATTGCAAATTATCCGAGAGGAGCTCCTATGAAACGCATACCAATTTTCGTCGTCGCCTCGCTCATTGCGCACAGCGCGATTGCCAGCGAACAGCGCCAAGCCGGTGCCCATGTCCATGGGCTGAACACCTTGCAACTGGCTTTAGAGGGCTCACGCCTGGAAATCCGATATCAGATGCCGATCGTGCAATTGAATGGTTCAGATCAGCACGAGCACGAGCACGAGCACGAGCACGAGCACGAGCACGAGCACGAGCATAGTCATGATCACAACGAGAAACACGACGACAATCACGCATCTCTTGATTCACAGCTCGACGCGCTAGAGACACACACAACGCTGTTTAACTTGCCACAGCAAGCTCAGTGCACCCAAACTGAATTCAATACGGATGTACAGACCGTTGCCTCGGAGTCAGGCCACGATCACGATCACGATCACGATCACGATCACGATCATGATCATGAGAAAGACGGTGACGCCGGCCATCGCGATGTATTTGCTGCATATGCGTTTGAGTGCGCCGACCCAGCCCAACTCAACAGACTCGAAATCACCGCCTTTTCGACCTATGATGATCTGGAGGCTGTTGAAGTCGAAGCAGCCACCGCTCGTGGCGCGACCCGGCAGCGGATAACGAAGGACAATACCCAGGTCAATTTGTGATATTTCGCGCTCAAGACGTCCGCCATTGCTTTGACGAAAAGACAACGCTTGAGTTTCCTGCGCTGGCGGTGGATGTGGGCGAGCGCGTTCTGATCATGGGCCCGTCAGGTTGCGGCAAGTCCACCTTGCTCAACCTGATCTCAGGCGTATTACCGCTTCAAGACGGCCACATCGAGCTGTTGGGGCAGACATATCAAGGCCTCTCAGGCCGTGCCCTTGACCAATTACGCGCAGATCACATCGGCGTGATCTTCCAGACGCTGAATCTCATTCCCCATCTCTCAGCGCGTCGCAATGCAGCGTTGGCACTTCGATTCTCGCCGCGGCGTCGCACTCGGGTGGAGGATATCGATCGGGAATACGCACGCTTATCCGATGCTCTTGGTTTACCCGCACACATTGCCGATCAACATGCAAAACATCTGAGTATTGGCCAACAACAACGCATTGCTGTGATTCGCGCACTACTGGGGCACCCTGAACTGATTCTCGCTGACGAACCAACCTCAGCACTGGACCCGGATTCCACGGCGTTGTTTATGAACGAGCTGATGTCCAGTTTCGATCGAAACCGTCAAGGTCTGATCGTCGTCAGCCATAACCCAGACCTCAGAGCGTTTTTTGACACAGTGATCACCTTGGAGGCAAGGCCATGATTGATTTGGCGTGGTCCTCTTTGCGTGCACGTGCACTCGCCGTCACCTTGGTGGTGATTTCCTTGACCTGTGCGCTGGTCATGCTTTTGAGTCTCGAAAGAATTCAAAGCGCCACGAAAAATGGGTTTGATCAATCCATCAGTGGAGTGGATCTCATTATCGGACCCCGCTCTGGTGGCATTGAATTGGTCCTGTATACGGTCTTCCATTTGGGTCGCCCCACGAACAACATCACCATGCAAACTGTGGATGATTTGGCGACACATGAAGCCATTGACTGGCTTGTGCCCATCGCGTTGGGCGACAGTCATCGTTCATTTCGGGTCATTGCGACCATCCCTGAATATTTCGACCGCATTCGAGTGAGGCAGAATGACGCGCTGAATTTTGCCCAAGGACAGCGATTCAAGGATCTGAACGAAGTCGTTATTGGAGCGACAGTCGCGGATCAACTTGACTATCACATTGGTGACTCGATCTATCTGACACATGGTTCTGGCGAAGCATTGGGTAAAGTGCATGACGACTTTGCCTTCACGATTACCGGCATTTTAGAGCCCACCGGCACCCCAAATGATCAAGCCGTATTTGTCGATCTGAAAGGATACGAGTTAATCCACCTCGGTTGGCAAAGCGGCACACGTGCCTTTGGTATTGCCAATCTCGATCTGAATAACATCCCACCGGACGCACTCAAACCCAAAACCGTCACAGCAGCCTTTGTCGGATTGAAATCAAAGCTCGCACTCTTTCCGTTCGTGCGCTCGGTGAATGAATATCCAGAGGAAGCAGTCTCTGCAATCATACCCGGCATCGCACTTTCAGAACTGTGGTCAATTGTCGGCATGGTCGACCGCGTATTCACATTCTTAAGTTGGCTCATCATTGCCATCAGCCTGATTACGATGGTGACGATGACCATCTCAAGTTTGGACGCACGGACCCGTGAAATGACCATCCTACGCGCGATTGGTGCCGCACCGCGAGAGATCGCCAGTCTGGTCTTGATGGAAGCTGCGCTGATTGGTTTGGCCGCGATTGTATGTGCGATCCTCATCGTGTCAGGTTCAACTTTTTTGGCCCAAGATATCTTGGCACAACGGCTCGGTATTGCGCCTGATATTGCGCTGATTACAGTCGATGAGATCAAAATCTTCGCCATGATATTTGCCGCCGGTTTGGCTTCAAGCCTGTTGCCTGCGATCATGGTATATCGGAGAAGTATGCAACAAGGATTCAGTCAGTGACTTGGTTCAAAGACGTCGCAAAAATCATGGTCGGTTGCGCAATCGCATGGTCGATTACGGCTGCTGAATATGAACCAACGGAATCTGATTTCGACCGCTGGGCCGACAATTGGAACCTGCTGATTCCGCCGGGAACCTATGACTTTGTCCCCGACAATGTGTCCTTTGATTTGATGTTTGACCCCACCTTCCAAGCCCAATTGGAAGAGGCCGGCAATCAATTGGATCCGAGTATTGAGGGCATGGAGATCGAACTGGCTGGTTTTATGGTGCCTCTTGAAAACCAAGGCGACCAAGTCACTCAGTTTTTATTGGTACCAGAGGCTGGGCAATGCATTCACATCCCGCCACCACCGATGAACCAAACACTCGTGGTCGATGCCGCATCCAACCCAACTCAACTCCGTGATCTGTACCAACCGATTATCGTCACCGGTCGGGTGTCAGTCGGCAGTCAATCATTCGAATTGGCTGACAGTGGCTACACACTGGTTGATGTTTCGGTGACCACACTCTTGATGGATGAAGAAGACATCCCGGTTGCTCCAAATGCCGATGGCGATCGATAAACACCGAGTGCTCGACCGCGTGCGAGCCGCTAAGAAATCACTGACTCCACAGCGGATGTGTGTGCTTGACGCCATTGCCGATACCGACTGCCCTTTAAGCGCCTACACACTGCAAGAGATGCTGGCAGCCCAAGGCAACTCGCTCAATATCAGTACGATTTATCGAGTGCTCGATTTTTGGGTGGAGCTTGGCCTGATCCACAAGATCGAGTCCAACAGCACATTCGTGTTATGCCAGGATCAGCACACCCACCACCTGCACGTCATCCAACACTGCATCAGTTGTCACGGGATTTCAGAAGCATGCGAACTCTCGCAGCGGATGACCTTGCCCACTGCAAATGCGTTTACACCGCAACGTGATCAAGTTATTGAACTGAAGGGAACCTGCAGTCGATGCCAGGCTGAGGCATAAAAAAACCCCGGCTGATCCAATCAACCGGGGTTCTCGTGCATTGACGATGATTTACATCATGCCGCCCATGCCGCCCATGCCTGGATCCATTGCAGGAGCTGCAGGCTTATCTTCCTTGATCTCAGTGATCATACACTCCGTGGTGATCATCAGACCGGCAACAGACGCTGCTGCTTGCAGTGCTGAACGTGTGACTTTCGCAGGATCCAAGATCCCCATTGCGATCATGTCACCGTACTCTGCTGTCGCGGCGTTGAAGCCTTCAGTGCCTTTGCTCTGCTTGACCTTGTCAACGACTACAGACGCTTCACCGCCTGCGTTGGTCACGATCTGACGCAGCGGTGCTTCCATTGCACGCTTGGCAATTTGAATACCAACGTTCTGCTCTTCGTTGTCACCTGTGAGGTCACTGATCGCTTGCAGTGCACGGATCAGGGTCACGCCACCACCGGCGACCACACCCTCTTCCACTGCAGCACGCGTTGAGTGCAACGCATCTTCGACGCGCGCTTTCTTCTCTTTCATCTCAACTTCAGATCCAGCGCCCACCTTGATCACGGCAACACCGCCGGCCAATTTCGCTTTACGCTCTTGAAGCTTCTCACGATCGTAGTCTGATGAGGTTTCTTCGATTTGCGCTTCAATTTGCTTGACGCGGCCCTGAATCTCGTCAGCCTTGCCAGCACCGTCGATGACCGTGGTGTTCTCTTTTGAAATTTGAACACGCTTGGCAGTACCCAAGTCGTCGATTGAAGCTGTTTCCAGTGACAATCCAACTTCTTCGGAAATCACAGTACCGCCTGTGAGTACTGCGATGTCTTGCAACATGGCTTTACGACGATCACCAAACCCAGGCGCCTTCACAGCAGCCACTTTGACGATACCGCGCATGTTATTAACCACCAAAGTCGCCAAGGCTTCGCCTTCAACGTCTTCAGCGATCAGTAACAATGGCTTTCCTGCCTTTGCCACAGACTCAAGAATTGGAATCAGATCACGGATATTCGAGATCTTTTTATCCACCAGCAGAATGAAGGGATCTTCAAGCTCTGCGGTCATATTGTCTTGGTTGTTGATGAAGTATGGAGACAAATAGCCACGGTCGAACTGCATTCCTTCAACCACGTCAAGCTCGTCTTCAAAGCCTGAGCCTTCCTCAACTGTGATCACTCCATCCTTGCCAACTTTTTCCATGGCCTCAGCAATGATTTCGCCAACACCTGAATCTGAGTTTGCAGAGATTGTTCCGACCTGAGCGACGGCTTTTGAGTCTTCACATGGCTTCGCCATTCCACCAATTGCTTCAACGGCGGCTTTCACTGCCTTGTCGATGCCGCGCTTCAAATCCATCGGATTCATACCGGCCGCAACAGACTTCAAACCTTCGTTCACAATCGCCTGCGCCAGAACAGTCGCAGTCGTGGTTCCGTCACCGGCCACATCAGAGGTTTGAGAAGCAACTTCCTTAACCATCTGCGCGCCCATGTTTTCGAACTTATCGTCGAGCTCGATTTCTTTAGCAACAGATACACCGTCCTTCGTAACGGTTGGCGCACCAAACGATTTGTCCAATACAACATTGCGACCCTTCGGTCCCAAGGTCACCTTTACTGCGTCTGCAAGTACATTGACGCCTGCCAGCATTTGTTGGCGTGCTGAATCACCGAATTTAACGTCTTTCGCTGTCATGTCTAAAAAATCCTTTCTTCAGGGGTCTTATTTCTCAACAACGCCGAGAATTTCTGATTCATTCATGATCAGAAGTTCTTCGCCGTCTACCTTGATGGTGTTGGAGCCTGAGTACTGTCCGAAAACCACCTTGTCACCGACGGACACGCTCATTGCACGTACCTCGCCGTTATCTAATGGCTTGCCGGTTCCGACTGCGACAATTTCACCCTGATTTGGCTTTTCAGCTGCTGAGCCTGGCAATACGATGCCACCAGCTGTCTTACTTTCCTCTTCCATGCGACGAATCACGACGCGATCGTGGAGTGGACGAATGTTCATTTCCTGACTTCTCCGTTAACTTAAAATGAACGAAGGCTTGCGCCTTTCCCTCGACCCACCCAGTTGAGTTGGAACGCTTTCCCTAGCTCACCTGTGGGGGGTTAACCTTCGAGGACGACCTGTCCTCGAGACAGAGGGGTAATTGGAGACTGGTGATGTTTTTTCAACGCCCGAACTAAAATTTTTTATCGTCCACGCGCTGAAACTCACCTTCGATGACAATCTTGTCGCGATACCGGTCGATCAAACGAAATAACAACCAGCGACGTGTTTGAGGAATTAACAACACAAATCCAACGGTGTCTGTCACGAAGCCGGGCGTGAGAAGCAATGCACCCCCTACAGCAATCATCACTCCATTGACCAACTCAGATGCTGGAATTGCACCCGCGTCCATCTTCCGTCTGGCACTCATCAACGTCGAGAGGCCTTGTTGCTTCAAAAGAGACAAACCGAGGGTTGCTGTCAGGACGACCAATGCAATGGTCGGCAAGGCACCAATCTCAGATCCGACTTCGATGAGAATCCACATTTCGATCACGGGGATCAGAACAAATAAGAACAGCGGCATCGTCCCTCCTATGCCTCCACAGCATACCGATTTCAGCCTCTGTTCCAAAGAAGGGGTGGCATTTTTTTGCAGTGCACATAAACTGCAACCTGATTTAGTGCATTGCAACATTTTGAATTGTGCACAGGGCGAACGACAGTAAGGATCGAACATGGAACTCCACGGAAAAGTCATTGCAATTACAGGCGGCGGTCAGGGATTGGGTCGCGCGATGGCAGTACAACTTGCCGAAAAGAAGCCACATCTCGCGTTAATCGACATGAATGAGGACACACTCAAGGAGACCCAAGCACTGTGCGAAGCACAGGGCGCAACAGCTTCAACACACGTCTGTAACGTCTCGCAAGAAGCAGATGTGGATGCAACATTTGCCGCCATTGCCAGTTCGACAGGTCGACTCGACGGCGTTGTCAACAATGCCGGAATTACCCGTGATTCGCTGTTTTTAAAAGTCAAAGAAGGTCAGATTGAAAAGCGGATGAGTCTTGAGCATTGGCAGCAGGTGATTGATGTCAATCTCACAGGCGTTTTCTTGTGTGCTAGAGCAGCCGCCACAGAGATGGTCAAAGCTGGCAATGGCGGATGTATCATCAATATTTCGTCCATCTCACGCCACGGCAATATGGGCCAGACCAACTACACCGCCACCAAAGCGGGGGTGGCTGCAATGTCGGTGACCTGGGCGAAGGAACTGGCGTCACAGAAAATCCGATGCGCAGCCATCGCACCTGGCTACATTGGCACCGAAATGGTGCTGAGCATGAAGCCAGAAGCATTGGAGAAAATCGCCTCTGGCATTCCAGCGAAGCGTCTTGGTGAGCCTCAAGAGATCGCACACGCAGTTCAATTCATCCTCGAGAATGACTACGTCAACGGACGAGTGATCGAAGTCGACGGCGGTCTTCGCATTTAAACCACTTGCCTTTCGGATCAAGCACCCGACAATGGAGGTTTGATCCGGAGGGATTGTGACGTTTAAAGAGACTCTGCACACCTATCTCGATCGACGCATCCTGTGGGTGTTTTTGATGGGCTGCGCCAGTGGTTTTCCCTGGGTTTTGATCGGCTCAGCCATGTCGGGCTGGCTGAAAGATGCAGGTCTCACGCGCACCGCCATCGGGCTCTTTGGCTCAGTCTTTGCCGTCTATGCGATTAATTTCTTGTGGGCGCCACTGCTTGATCGTGTCAAATTACCGCTCCTTGAATCGCGCTTTGGACAGCGACGCAGTTGGATCTTGTTGATGCAATCCATCATGCTCGGACTGACCTGTCTGATTGCAACCATTGATCCAGCCGTCTCTTTATTTCTAACGTCGTTGGTCGCACTCGGCATTGCGGCCGCCTCAGCAACCCAAGATGTCGCCATCGATGCGTTTCGTATCGATCACTTCGCCAACAGCCCCAAGCACCAGTTGCCAGCGGCCTCCGCGATGGCTGTCATTGGTTGGTGGACTGGGTATTCGCTTCCAGGATTTGTGGCCTTTCAATATGCAGACAGCCTCGGTTGGAGCAACGTGTACTGGATCCTGGCGGGCTTTGTGTGTCTGTTGATGCTCATGACCTGGCTCTGTGGTGAACCAGACAGTGAGCGCGATGCACTGCAGGCTGCACTGACCCAAAAGTATGCGAGCTTGAGTGGGACCCGGGGGCAACGCATCCTGCGCTGGCTCACCATCACCGTTTGGGAGCCATTGGCTGATTTTATGCAACGCAATGGCGTCAAAACAGCGCTTGCCATTCTTGCCTTTGTTTTTCTGTTCAAACTCGGCGAAGCCTTTCTGGGACGCATGTCGATCGTGTTTTACAAGGAAGTGGGCTTTAGCAACGAACAGATCGCTGATTACACCAAGATGCTTGGCTGGGTTGCGACGGTTGGCTTCACCTTACTTGGTTCGATCATCAATGTCCGTCTTGGGGTCGTCAAAGGCTTATTAATCGGCGGTTCTGCCATGGCGCTCAGTAACTTGATGTTCGCTTGGATTGCACTGGCTGGCCCGCAGGAGTGGCTGTTTGCAGCCACCATCATCGTGGATAATTTCACCACTGCCTTCTCAAGCGTCGCCTTTGTAAGCTTTCTGACTGCGCTCACCGGTAAAGCGTTCTCAGCAACCCAATATGCGCTGTTGGCATCTCTTGGCAATCTTGGACGAACCACCTTGGCCAGTGGAAGCGGTTGGTTTGTCGATGTCACAGGTTCGTGGGTGTTGTTCTTTATACTGACAACCGTCATGGTGATCCCTGGTTTAATGCTGCTGATGCTGATTCGAAATCGAGTCAGCGCACTCAAACATGAGGACTGACATGGGCAATCGACTGACAAAGCTCTACACCAAAACAGGCGACGACGGGACAACCGGCCTCGGCGATGGTTCCAGAACCACCAAGGACAGCCTTCGAATCGAAGCGGTTGGAACCATTGATGAGCTCAACTCATGGATGGGCCTCCTCATTTCTGAACTTCCAGCCGATGAAGCGCTCCTCGAGCCCTTAACGGAGATACAGCATCGTCTGTTTGATCTTGGAGGTGAATTGGCTGTACCTGGATTTCAATTGATTCAGTCCGAGATGGTCACATCGCTCGAGGCGCAGTGTGATGCGCTCAACAGCGCGCTTCCGCCGCTGAAGGAGTTTATTTTACCTGGCGGATCCAAATCGGCCGGGATCTGTCATATGGCGCGTGCTGTCAGCAGGCGTGCTGAGCGCATCATTGTTGCCCTGAATCGCCAAGAGCCGCTGAATCAGCCCTTATGCGAGTACATCAATCGCCTTTCGGACGTGTTGTTTGTGATGGCAAGAACACTGTCCCGCCGCGATGGCGGGACAGAGATATTTTGGCAATCGGCTCGCACACAATCGCCGGATGTCGATGCCTAAAACAGCAGTCGTCGGATATCGCCCAGCACCTGATTGAGAGTGCTTGTGAAGCGCGCGCCGTCGCCGCCATTGATCACACGGTGATCGTAGGACAAGCACAACGGCAACATGAGACGTGGCTGGAAGGCACTGCCATCCCAAACCGGTTGCATCGATGCCTTCGACACGCCCAAAATGGCGGCCTGCGGCGCAGGCACAATCGGCGTGAACGCCGTGCCTCCGATGGATCCGAGCGATGAAATGGTAAAGGTTGCACCTTGCATCTCGTGCGGCTTTAACTTTTTGTTTTTCGCCTTCTCTGCCAACTCAGAAGCCTCGGCGGCCAACTCCCACAAGCCCTTTTGATCCGCATCACGTAACACAGGAACCATCAGGCCATCTGGCGTATCCACTGCGATTCCGATGTGCACATACTGCTTGTAAATAATCTCCTCTGATTCGACATCAATGGATGCATTGACTTGAGGTAGGGCTTTTAAGGCATATGCACAGGCTTTGATCAAAAATGGCAACGGCGTCAAGCGCACCGCCTTCTGTTCCGCCTCTGCTTTCATCGACTTCCTAAACGCCTCAAGCTCTGTAATGTCGGCCTCATCAAATTGGGTGACTGCCGGAACATTCAGTAAGCAGCGCGTCATGTTATCGGCGGTCAACCGATGAATCTTCGACATGGGTCGCCGCTCGATTGGACCGAAGGCTTCAAAATCAACCATCGGTACGGATGGGATCCCAGCCCCACCATGCGCTCCAGCCCCTGATGTGCTCGGGTTTGCCAGTTGTGTTTTCACAAACTGATGCAAATCATCTTTGGTAATCCGCCCCTTCGGACCGGAGCCTGTCAGTTGCGTAAGATCCACACCCAACTCACGGGCCAGTGCGCGAACGGCTGGACCGGCATGGACTCCAACAGGCGTCTTGATCACCTCCTTGGGTGAAGTTGGAGCGGCCTGCTGGGCGGGTTTTGCAGGAGCCTCGCTCACGACAGATGAACGACTTGCTGAGTCGGATGCTGGGCTGGCAGGCGCTGACGGAGCCTCAGCGGCGACGCTCGCGATTGGATCGCCTTGTTTGACCTGATCGCCGTCCTTGACAGACAAACGCTCAATCACACCAGCCACGGGCGAAGGAATCTCCATCGAGGCTTTATCGGATTCCAATACAATCAGGGTATCGCCCTCTGCGACACGGTCGCCGACAGACACCGCGATTTCAATCACGGTCACACCATCTGCAGACCCAGTATCTGGAACGACCACCGACTCGGATGTCCCTCCTTGGGTTTGCATCGGAGTCACATCAGATGACTGCGAGCTCTGAGATGCCGTTTGCTCGGTCTGAGGACTCTCCGCATTGCTCGACGCACCCACAGTCTGCAGCGTACAAATGGTGTCACCCTGAACGACCTGTTGGCCCTCTGAGACGGACAGCGCGCCCACAGTTCCGGACTGAGGCGCCGGAATTTCCATCGATGCTTTATCGGATTCAAGGACAATCAGCGTATCGCCCTCTGAGACGATATCACCGACAGCCACAGACACTTCAATGACAGTGACGCCTTCAGCCGATCCTGTGTCGGGGACCTCGACAACTTCTGTCTCGCCAGTAACCGGTTGAGGCTCACTGACGGCAGACGACGACTCAGCCACCGCTGGTGGAACCGATCCGGATTCGACCGAGTCACCCTCCAGTTCGCAAATGACATCCCCTTCACTGACTTCACTGCCCTCTTTGACATGAATGACACCCACTGTTCCAGCGGTGTCGGCCGGGATCTCCATCGATGCCTTATCAGATTCCAAGACAATCAAGGTATCGCCTTCAGCGACCTGATCGCCCGTTGCAACTGCGATCTCAATCACCGTGACGTTTGAGGCTTCGCCAATATCTGGTACACGAATCGTAGTCATGACGGCCTCCTTATAATGTCACCGGATCACGACGATCCGGATCGATGCCAAAGTCTTGGATGGCTTTCATCACCACCTTCGCATCCAGCTGTCCATCCATCATCAACGCGCGCAGAGCGGCGATGGTGACAAACCGACGGTCCACCTCGAAGTGTTCACGGAGTTTTTTCCGTGAATCTGAACGACCAAAGCCATCCGTGCCAAGCGTGACATAGGTTGTTGATCCAAGATATGGCCGGATCTGCTCTGCGTAGAGCTGCATGTAATCGGTCGCGGCAATCACAGGCGCAGTTGAATCGCCAAGTAAGGTCTCAACGTGGCTCTTTCTCGGCGCTTTGGCATTTGGATGCAATAAATTGTATCGGGCAACTGACTGCCCATCGCGGCGCAGCTCGTTGAAGCTGGTTGCGCTGTAGACCTCGGCATCCACACCAAATTCAGCCAACATCTCTTGCGCGGCTTCAACCTCTCGGAGGATGGTCCCCGAACCCAGTAATCGCACTTGAAGCTTGCCTTTGCCCGGTGCCGCCTTCAGTCGATACATCCCCTTGATAATGTGATCCTCGACACCGTCTGGGCAGTCAGGATGCGGGTAGTTTTCATTCATCAGGGTGATGTAATAGAAGACGTTTTGATTCTCGTCATACATCTGCTTCAGCCCGTGCTGCACGATGACAGCGACTTCATAGCTGTAAGTTGGATCGTATGATCGAAGATTTGGAACGGTCGCTGCCAACAGGTGACTGTGTCCATCCTGATGTTGTAAGCCTTCGCCGTTGAGAGTGGTCCGGCCTGAGGTCGCACCCAACAAAAAGCCTTTAGCTTGGATGTCGCCCGCCGCCCAGGTTAAATCTCCCACGCGTTGCTGACCAAACATCGAATAGTAAATATAGAACGGAATCAGTGGTTCATGGTGATTCGCATACGAGGTCGCACATGCCATCCACGCACAAAACGCGCCGGACTCGTTAATACCCTCTTCAAGGATTTGACCCGCCTTATCTTCATGATAAGACAACACTTGATCGACATCGTGTGGGATGTATTTCTGCCCTTCAGTGGTATAAATCCCAAGCTGTTTAAACATCCCCTCCATCCCAAAAGTGCGCGCTTCATCGGGCACAATTGGCACCACGCGATGGCCAATATTTTTGTCTTTGACAAGCGTTGACAGCATCCGAACGAACGCCATTGTCGTCGACACTTGCCGCTCCCCAGTTCCCTTCAACTGTTGCTTAAACGCATCCAAGCTCGGACATCCAAGCGCCTCAGACACCGCACGGCGCGACGGCAAAAAGCCACCAAGAGCCTGTCGACGCTCTTGCAGGTACTTGATCTCAGGGCTGTCGGGACCTGGGTTGTAATACGGCAACTCTTCGATCTCATCATCGGAGACTGGAATCGCAAAGCGATCACGGAACAGTTTTAAGTTCTCCACATCCAGTTTTTTCACCTGGTGTGATGGATTGGCGGATTCGCCTGAAGACCCCATGCCATAGCCTTTGACGGTCTGCGCTAAAATGACGGTCGGTTGCCCAGAATGACTCACCGCAGCCTGATAAGCGGCATACACTTTCAGGGGATCATGTCCACCGCGGTTCAGCTTCGAGATATCCTCGTCAGACAAATCGGAGACCATCTCTTTTAACTCAGGATACTGACCAAAGAAGTGCTCTCGCGTGTAGGCTCCGCCTTTGGCTTTGCAGTTCTGCAATTCGCCATCGACAACCTCGTCCATGACTTTTTGCATCAATCCATCGCGATCGCGTGCGAACAACGGATCCCAATGGCGGCCCCAGAGCACTTTGATGACATTCCATCCAGCGCCGCGGAACACACCCTCAAGTTCTTGCACAATTTTGCCATTTCCGCGAACCGGCCCATCGAGTCGCTGCAAGTTGCAATTGATCACAAAGATCAAATTATCGAGTCTTTCTCGACCGGCGAGACTGATCGCACCCAATGATTCGGGTTCATCCATTTCACCATCACCCAAAAACGCCCAGACTTTCCGGTTGGGCTGTGATGACAAACCACGGTTTAACAGGTATTTCATCACGTGTGCTTGGTAGATGGACTGGATGGGGCCAAGGCCCATCGAGACTGTTGGGAATTGCCAGTAGTCTGGCATCAGCCAAGGGTGCGGATAGGACGACAATCCTTCTCCATCGACCTCGCGGCGGAAATTATCCAATTGACTCGCGCTCAACCGCCCCTCAAGAAACGATCGGGCATAGATTCCAGGACTCGCATGCCCTTGGATATACAGTAAATCTTGTCCTTCAGGATGGTCGGGTCCTTTCCAAAAATAATTAAAACCGACTTCATACAAGGTCGCTGCCGATTGATAGGTGGCGATATGCCCCCCTAAGTCATCACCGGTTTTATTCGCGCGCATGACCATCGCCAGAGCGTTCCAACGGATTAGGCTCCGAATCCGTCGCTCCATGAACAGATCCCCTGGCATGCGCGCTTCTGATTGCACCGGGATGGTGTTGCGATAGGGCGTGGTCATTGCCACCGGAAGGCTCGCACCTTCTTGACTCGCACGCGCGACCAGTTGGTTCAGCAAAAATGCCGCGCGTTCGGCACCCTCGTGCTGCAATACCGATTCATACGCTTCGAGCCATTCTTGTGTTTCGATCGGATCTTGATCAATTGTGATGGGCGTATTGGCCATGGAGTCACCTCGTTGGGTTGGTTGGTGATGCACGTCGCTCTAGGTCAGTCGATTGTGTCAACTCCTTCAAACGACGCGGTTTTGTATCTGCTAAGCGCTCACGATCGAGCGAGTCGCTCACAGTCAACATATGTTGCCGGACAGCTCGTCGAGCCGCAGCCGGATCGCGATCAATGACGATCGCGCGATACATCACTTCATGCTGAAGTGCCAAATCCTGTTTTTTGGGCCGATCCAGGTTCAGTTCAGCCAAATTTTTGACGATCGATTCTTCAAGCAACACAAAAATCGATCGCATGATGTGAAGAATCACGCCATTTTGACTGGCTTCTGCAATCGCCAAATGAAATTCAGCATCCGCTTTTGCCTCACGGTGCAAGTCGTGTGAACGCACTGCCGCTTGCAGTTCATGGTAACGTCGTTGCACATTGCCCCGTGCTCGCTCCGTGGCACGATCTGCAGCCAGCCAGGCAGCAACACTCTCCAAGGCAAACCGAAGCTCTAAAATATCAAAGGTGCCATCCGGTGATCGCTGAATCATCGCCATCATTGGATCGATAAACGTCGAACCAACATGCTCAGCGACGAAGGTTCCCCCGCCATGGCGTCGTTGCACCAAACCGCGCGCCTCCAGTTTTTGAATTGCTTCACGAACGGTTGGGCGAGAGACATCAAACTCTTCGGCGAGGCTGCGCTCAGACGGCAGTTTCTGCCCTGGACGGACCTTACCCTCCAGGATCAGACGCTCGATCTGGTCCATAATAACGTCAGCTGCACGTGTCACACGCGGTGGTGTGAGATACCCAGACATGCCTTCCTCTTATTTTCAGCCCGCCTATTGGTCAGACCAATAGGCTAATTGGTCTGACCAGCTGATGCAAGCCGACGAAAAGTCTTCAGACCAACCGATCTCGAGGCTCACGCCCTTGGAAAAACGCATCCAGATTATCCAGCGCGCGATCACCCATGGCCTTCCGCGTTTCCTGCGTTGAAGAGCCCAAGTGTGGAAGCATGAATACATTCGGGAGGGTTGCAAATTTCGGATTACCACCGGGTTCTGTTTTGAAAACATCGAGACCGGCTGCTGCAATGTGCCCGCTCGTTAACGCATCGAACAGAGCATCCTCGTCCACCAATCGGCCGCGCGCCGTATTCACAAATACGGCTCCCGGGCGCATCCAGCCGATACTCTCGGCGTTAATCAAATTCTCTGATTCAGCCGTCGCCGGACAATTCAGTGAAATCATATCCACCGACTCAAAAAGGCTCTTTAGCGACTGGTGATATTGAGCGCCCTCTGCCGATGCCTCTGGGAGAGGCGAGCGATTGAAGTAGTGGATTTGCATATCGAAGCCACGCGCGCGTTTAGCGACCATTTGCCCCACTCGGCCCATGCCAACAATGCCCAATCGCTTACCGGTAACCTGAATTCCATTCATCGCAATCGGCGCCCAATGCGTCCAGGTGCCTTCTCTCAGCATCCGGTCACCCTCATAGGCACGCCGACTGGCACCCAAAAGGAGTAACATCGCGATTTCGGCTGTTGCGTCAGACAGCACATCCGGTGTGTTCGTTACCACGATGCTGCGGCGCTTTAAAGCCTCAAGATCGCAGTGGTCGACACCCACTGAATAATTCGCGACGATCTTCAATCGCGAAGAGAATGCATCCACCACGTCAGCTGATAAAATCTCGGAGTGGCA
>CAJXNQ010000021.1 GCA_913057215.1 uncultured Gammaproteobacteria bacterium | reverse complement strand
CCATTGGATGCCTCACTTGAAGCTTTTGAAAAGGGTGTTCAACTGGCCAAGCGGTGTCATCAAATGCTCGACGAGGCTTCCCAAAAAGTCACTGAGATTAAGCAAAGCGGCGAAGAGAGCCCGCTTGATCCATCGGAATGACCGATGTCCTGAGAGACTGGCTCACGCATACACGCCAGCACATCAATCAGTCACTCGATCAGGCACTTGGTCAACACCTGGGTGACTCACGGCTTTTAGAGGCAGCCCGGTACAGTGTCCTTGGCGGCGGTAAACGCTTGCGTCCTCTGTTGGTATATGCAGCCGGCGAAGCCGTCGGCGCAAATCCTGACCATCTGATTGCACCGGCGATCTCGGTGGAGTGTTTGCATGCCTATTCGCTGATCCACGATGACTTACCGGCCATGGATGATGACGCCTTAAGACGCGGGCAGCCGACCACACACATTGCATTTGATGAGGCCACAGCGATCCTCGCCGGCGATGCCCTGCAAGCGCTCGCCTTCAATGAACTTGCCAAAGACGACGGCCGTGAAGCGACCGTTCGAATTCGGCAGATCCAACTGCTTGGAGATGCTGTGGGTTTTCAAGGCATGGCACTCGGCCAAGCGATTGATCTTGAGAGTGAACACAAAAGTCTCGACCTCGATGGATTAAAAGCCATGCATGCGAAAAAAACCGGTGCATTAATTGAAGCGTCGATTGAAATGGGCGCAGTCGTCGCCACCTCAGACGACTCGATGTTACAGGCTTTACGCGAGGCGGGCGCAGCCATCGGACTTGCATTCCAGATTCAAGATGACATCTTGGACGAAACAGCCTCGACAGAAATACTCGGAAAGGAACAGGGTCGCGACCGCATGCTCGGAAAATCCACATTTCCAAAATTACTGGGCCTTAGCGCCAGTGAGACCATGGCGCGCGATCTGGTGGCTCAAGCGCACCAGGCGTTGTCTCGCCTGCCAGGCGACACCACAGCGCTTGAAGGCCTGGCCACCCTGAGCGTGGAGCGAAACGCCTGATGCAGCGGATGCGACTATTCCATGAGATCCCAGCAGATCGCCCTGCAATGCCGCTTCTTGCGCGCATCGATGCGCCGAACGACCTAAGACAACTCAATCGAGAGCAACTGCAAACGGTGGCGGATGAGCTTCGCGAATACCTCCTGTATTCCGTAGGCATCTCAGGCGGTCATTTTGGTGCAGGTCTCGGTGTGGTCGAACTGACAGTGGCGCTTCACTATTGCCTCGACACACCTTTTGACCAGTTGGTCTGGGACGTGGGACACCAAGCCTATCCACACAAAATTCTGACCGGTCGACGCGATCGGCTGCCGACGATCCGAAAAGAAGGCGGGCTTGCAGCCTTCCCGGATCGCCATGAGAGCCCCTATGACACCTTCGGAGTCGGTCACTCAAGTACGTCCATCAGCGCGGCACTTGGTATGGCCTTGGATGCGCGCCTGACGCAATCAAGTCGCCGCCATGTGGCCGTGATCGGGGATGGCGCCCTCACAGCTGGACTTGCATTTGAAGCGCTCAATCATGCCGCGAGTGAAAAAGCCAACCTGTTGGTGATCTTAAACGACAACGACATGTCGATATCGAGAAATGTCGGCGGCATCCGTGATTATCTGGCGCGCTTATTATCATCCAAGGCCTACACACGCAGTCGGGATGAAGCCAGAAAGCTCCTCGAGCCACTGCCGCCATTGGCGCATTTGGCGAAAAAAACCGAAGAACATCTCAAAGGCATCATGAGTCCCGCCACACTGTTTGAGGAAATTGGCTTCAACTACATCGGACCGCTCGATGGACACGACCTCGGTGCCCTGGTGACTACACTTGAAAACATGCGTGACCTCACCGGGCCACAGTTTTTACATGTGGTGACACAAAAAGGCTGTGGCTTTGTACCCGCAGAAGACGACCCGATTAAATTTCACGCAATCGGGAAACTCAATGCAAAAAGTGACGCCCCACCCGCACCACAGCCAACCTACTCCAATGTGTTTGGCCAGTGGCTCTGTGATCTGGCGGCTGTCGACTCTCGGATGGTTGCAATCACGCCGGCCATGAAAGAGGGATCTGATTTGATCGCCTTTGCTGAGGCCTATCCTGAACGCTACTTCGATGTGGCTATCGCCGAGCAGCATGCGGTGTGCTTAGCTGCAGGCTTTGCCACACAGAGCATCAAGCCTGTAGTCGCCATCTACTCGACTTTTTTGCAACGTGCTTATGATCAGGTGGTGCACGATGTGTGTGTGCAGGGATTGGATGTGACCTTTGCAATCGACCGTGCCGGATTGGTGGGTGAAGACGGACCAACCCATGCCGGCGTCTACGACATCGCCTATCTACGTACACTGCCGAACATGATCATTGCCGCCCCTTCAAGTGAGCATGAGTGTCGCACGCTGTTGAGCACCTGCTACCACCATCCGGGACCCGCGGCATGCCGCTATCCCAGAGGCCAGGGACCGGGCGAGCTGCCCGGCAGCGATCTGGAGACGGTTGATATTGGGCGTGCAGTCAAACGGCGTGAGGGCGCATCGGGCGTCGTGATACTGGCCTTCGGGTCCCGCTTGGCAGGCGCGCTTGAGGCCGCTCAGACATTGGATGCAAGTGTGTATGACATGCGTTGGGTCAAACCGCTCGATACCGAAGTACTCGATGCAGTCGCAGGTGCCACACTGATCGTGACAGTCGAAGAACATCAGCGCATGGGTGGAGCTGGATCTGCGGTTGGTGAGTACTATGCCGATCAAGGATTGGCCGTGGCGCTGTTGTCACTCGGACTCCCAGATCGGTTTGAAGCCCACGGCAAGCCCAACGACATGCTGGCTCGGGTTGGCTTGGATGCAGCCGGTATCCAAGCAGCCATCGCACAACGCCTCAGCTGAAATTTTCAGATTGACTTAAGAGGTGTCCCAGGCGATGCGACTTGGTTTTGAGGTAGTTCGAGTTGTGGGGTGTGAGGCCAGTCTCAATGGCATGACGCTTGACCACCTCGATACCGAGTGCAGTCAGTGCATCGACTTTCTCAGGATTATTGGTCAAGAGTTCAACGCGCGATATCCCAAAATGGGCAAGCATCGGCCCTGCGACTGAGTAATCGCGCTGATCAGCACCAAAGCCAAGCGCTTCATTGGCATCAACGGTGTCCGCACCCTCATCTTGCAGGTGATAGGCTCGGATTTTATTCAATAGCCCGATGCCGCGTCCCTCTTGGCGAAGATACAAAATCATCCCCGTGCCGGTCGCAGCAATGGCAGCCATGGCATGCTCGAGTTGCGCACCACAATCACAGCGTTGCGAGAACAAGGCATCTCCGGTCAAGCACTCCGAATGGATGCGGATTAAGACCGCATCAATGGAGCTCGGATCACCCATGACCAGGGCCACATGTTCTTTGCCGGTCGCAGCCTCTTCAAAGCCGTGAAGTTCAAAGGTCCCCCACTGCGTGGGAAGCTGACAACTGTCAATGTGTCTGATCATGCTGTTCCGAACACTCCTAAACCACGCATCATAGCAGACAGCGAAGCCAACACGAGGACATAGAGACCGGCGGCAATGTCATCCAGTAACACACCCGTGGTCCCGCTGAACGCGCGTTCACACCAAGAGACAGGCCAGGGTTTCAAAATATCAAACAGCCGAAATCCGACGAATCCAAGAATCAATCCGGACACCACATTGAGTTCCGTGAAGAATTGGATACCGAAGCCTGCAATCCACATCCCTGCCCATTCATCGATGACGATCTGCCCGTGATCGGTCTGACCTAGAATCCGACCGGCCTCCGCGACACTCCAATAATTCAGGGCAATCAGGATCAAAAGACCACCAATCCACCAGGTGGCCGGCTGATCCCACGTCACATATATCAGTGGCAGCACCCCCAATGTACCCGTGGTGCCAGGTGCAACAGGTGAGCGACCACTACCGAGCCCAACAGCCACCCAAAACCGAGCATTCATCGACTGTGATCCCAACCCAGTTGCCAATCGCTCGGCAGCGCCTCACCGTCTAATCGAAGACCCGGGGTCTCCGCCGTCACAAGCTCACCAATCGCCTCAGCCGGCACAGAGGGAGTGACCCCAGTTGGCAGCGTGCACAGCAGACAGTATTCATCCCCTCCGGTGAGGGCATATTCAAGCGCCCGCTCGGCACCAAATACCTCGATGACATCGGCCGCGATCGGGACGGCATCCGTGTAGAGCTCGGCAACCAATGGTTCGACTGCTGCCTCAAGCACATGCATCAAATCCTGGCAGAGGCCGTCTGAGACATCGATGCAGGCGGTCGCCTGCTCACGCAATGCCTGGCCTTCAGCGATCAATGGATTGGGATGCCAATATCGAGCGGACCAGACCGGATGATCCGGCACCGATCCATCAAGCACATCCAAATAGGCACGGGCTCCACCCAAGGGTTCTCCGACCATCCACACCACATCACCGGCGCGTGCACCGCCTCGGCGAAGCGCTGAGCCTGCAGGCAGCTCACCAATGACCGTGACCTGTGCACTCAGCGGTCCCCGGGTAGTATCGCCACCAATTAAGTGCAGACCCCATTGCACCGCCAGTTGATGGAAGCGCTCGGCAAAGGGATCCACCCAGCCGCTGTCAAAATTTGGCAAGGTGAGTGACAACAAAAGATAGCGCGGCGTCGCACCCATCGCCGCCAGATCACTGACGCCACGGGCCAATAGACGTTGTGCAAACCCCTCGCCTGAACAAATGAGCGGGACATGACGACCGGCAATCACCGAGTCAACACTGACGACAGTCTCACATCCGGGTGTGTGGGCAATCACTGCGGCATCGTCACCCACACCGACAACAACCGATGCAGGCGCATCGGTGTGACGTCGGAAATACCGACGAATCAGTTCAAACTCGTTCACGGGCTCCGTGTGCTTGGACTTCGACTGCGCGCGTTTGTGCGGCGAGTTGATCCAAGACGCCGTTGACGAACTTGTGGGCATCTGTAGCACCGAATTTCTTACTGAGCGCAACCGCCTCAGAGATCACGACCCGAAACGGGATATCGATGCGCTCAATCAACTCAAACGCACCGAGGAGAAGCACATTGCGTTCAATGGGTGTCAGCTCACGGAATGGACGGTTCAAAAAAGGGGTAAGCGCATCGACCAGCGTGTCATGCGTCTGATCAATCGATGACAAGGCGTGGTGGAAGAACTGCAGATCTGCGCGCTTTAAGTCATGATCTGCCCGAAACATGGCTTCAACTTGAGACAGCGGGTAACCCGAAAGCTCCCATTGATACAACGCCTGCACGATCGCCTCACGTGCACGGTGTCGCTGTGAGGCAGTCGGGGTCTGAGGACTCGGCTCACTCACCGCCGATTTGTCTCAAGACGGAGACCATCTCAATGGCGACCATGGCCGCCTCAGCGCCTTTGTTACCGGCCTTGGTACCCGCACGCTCAATCGCTTGCTCAATGGTATCCACCGTCAGCACGCCAAAAGCACAGGGGACACCCGTATCCAATTGGACTTTGTTCAGACCGCCTGCAGACTCACCTGCTACATAATCAAAGTGCGGTGTTGATCCTCGGATCACAGCACCCAAGGCGATGATGGCATCGACGTCTCCGGCTTCAGCAACTGCCTGGGCAACGAGCGGGATCTCATAGGCACCGGGAACACGCACCACCGTGATCTGATCCTCATCAACACCGTGACGCATGAGTGCATCAACCGCGCCCTCCACCAGCGAATCCACCACAAACTGGTTAAATCGACCGACCACAATCGTGTATCGACCGTCGGCGTCTGTGAACTGTCCTTCAATCATTTGCATGGGATCACCCCTTGTATTCCACATATTCGACCACTTCCAGATCAAACCCTGAAAGCGCACTAAATTTCATCGGTGCCGAGAGTAAACGCATTTGACCGACATTGGCATGGCGAAGAATCTGCGATCCCGTCCCGACCGTCAAATAGGGCACCAACCGACTGCCGGGTTTTGGCAGGCTGTCATCCAAATATTGTGCAAGGCGCGCATCAATGACCTCAGACCCCTTGGGCTCCAAAATCACCACCACGCCCTCACCCGCGTCGGCGACCGCCTGCATGGCCTGTGGCAAGGGCCAGCTGCCCCGATTTTGCCAATTCACCTGCACCAGATCACGGAGCGTATCCGGCACATGCACACGGACCAAACAGGGGCGATCGGGGCTTGGCTGTCCCTTAATAAGGCACACGTGCGAGCCACCTAAAATCTGATCTTGGAACACCCGCAAGGTAAAGTCGCCGAACGCGGTCTCAACCGATTCTTCACGCACCAGTTCGATGGTGGTTTCGGTAGTCGCCCGGTACTGGATCAAGTCGGCAATGGTGCCAATGGCAAGATCATGCTCACGCGCAAACACTTCAAGCTCAGGCCGTCTGGCCATGGTGCCGTCATCATTCATGATTTCACAAATAACAGCTGCAGGCTCAAGACCGGCTAACCGTGCCAAGTCGCATCCCGCTTCGGTGTGGCCTGCCCGCATCAACACGCCGCCCGGGCGGGCCTGCACCGGGAAGATATGCCCAGGCTGTACCAGATCACTCGGTTTCGCAGTTGGCGAGACCGCTGCCTGCACAGTCCGGGCTCGATCTGCGGCACTGATCCCTGTGGTGACGCCCGTTGCTGCCTCAATACTCACAGTAAATGCGGTCTTCATGCGCTCGGTATTCTCAGCCACCATGGGCGGTAAACCCAGCTGGCTACAGCGCGCTTCGGTGAGTGCAAGACACACCAGACCGCGTGCATGACGTGCCATAAAATTGATGTGCTCGGGCGTGCAGTGCGTGGCGGCGACGACCAGATCGCCCTCATTTTCGCGATCCTCATCATCCATCAAGATAACCATCCGGCCGGCTCGAATATCCTGTATCAGCCGCTCTACAGACGACAACGCCATTCAGTTGACTCCCAAGGTCCAGTCCACACGCAGATCAGCTCCGACCTTACGCACATCCGAAATAAAAAGTGCCGGCGCATCAGCGAGTTGCGCGGGGCCGACATCATACAGGCTGAGCCCGCGTGGCCCAAGTAGTTTTGGTGCCATGTAAAGCACCCCATGATCCACCAACCGCGCTTGAATCCACGCACCTGCGAGCGTCGCCCCGGCCTCAACCAAGAGCTCATTGATGCCACGGCGCGCAAGCTCGTTACACAAAGCGTGCAGATCAATGCGCCCGTCATCCGCCGTGGGCGCCACCCACGACAGCACACGACCCGTATCCAATTGAGGATGTGCTTTGGGCGCACCGGTCACCCATAAAATCTCGCCTGGCTCATCAAAGAGCGCAGCGGAATCAGGCAAGCGTCCGTGCGTGTCCAAAATGACACGGAGCGGTTGCCGCGCTGTCGCCTTGGGCGGTAATTGGATGTGTGTGTCAGACCAGCGCACGGTCAGGCGTGGATCATCCATACGGATGGTCTCGATTCCAGTCACGACAGCACCAACGCGTGCGCGCAGGGACTGCACATCCATCCGCGCCTCTGGACCTGTAATCCACTTTGACTCACCATCCGCCATCGCTGTACGACCGTCTAAACTGGCCGCACTTTTCAGCCATACAAGCGGCCGTCCCTCAGTCATCCGCTTGATAAACCCGGCATTCAGGGCTCGCGCCTCAGACTCTAAAAGCCCGACCTCAACCTGAATCCCAGCTGCTTTCAGTTGTGAGATGCCGCGTCCAGAGACCTCGGGATTGGGATCCTCCATCGCTGCCACTACGCGAGTCACGCCTGCACTGATGAGCGCCTCCGTACAGGGCCCAGTCTTTCCGGTATGGCTGCAAGGCTCCAAGGTGACGTAACAGGTCGCACCCGCTGCATCAGCATGTGCCAACTGAGCCAGGGCTTCGATTTCAGCATGCGCGCAGCCAGGTGCTTGGTGGAAGCCCTCGGCCAGAATTTGGTCCTGTTTTGCAATCACGGCGCCCACTCGTGGATTCTCACCGGTGGAATACAACCCACGTGATGCCTGATTCAGGGCCATACGCATGGCCAAACGATCAAAGTCAGTCCAGTCAGTCATCTGAGAGTTTCTCGATCTCACCGATGAATTCTGTGACATCCCCGAAGCTTCGATAGACCGAGGCGAACCGGACGTAGGCAACCTGGTCGAGTGCCTTCAGTTCCCGCATCACGTGATCACCAATCCGCCTCGATTCGATTTCTTTATCACTGTCTGACTGCAAGGCCCGCTTAATACGCTGCACGCAGGCATCGATTTGCACCGTACTGACAGGACGCTTTTCAAGTGCACGGGTCAGGCCCCGACGCAACTTGTCCTCATCAAAGTTCTCGCGCTGTCCATTGGTTTTGACAATGCGCGGCATCACCAACTCAGCCGATTCATAGGTTGAAAATCGCTGGTCACAGGCGGGACAGACGCGACGTCTACGGATCTGAGATCCCTCGGCATGCAATCGAGAGTCAATCACCTTGGTGTCGAGCGCTTGGCAAAAAGGACAGCGCATCAGACGCGCTCCTCGGGATGCGCCTGCGGTCGCAAGGCGCCGCGCTGAGTCTGTAAATCAAACAGTAATACGCCTGTGGCCACACTCACGTTCAAACTCTCCATCCGCCCGGCCATGGGAATCGAAACCAACCCATCACAGACCTCGCGCGTCAGCCGTCGAAGCCCTTGACCCTCTGATCCCATCACCAGCACCAAGGATGCATTCTGTGCCAGATCTGTCGACTCAGACTGAACCTCCCCAGCAGCACCCAGCACCCAAAAACCCATCGTTTGCAGTCCTTTGAGACAGCGTACAAGGTTGGTGACTCGAACCACCGGAATCAACTCACTTGCACCAGAGGATGTTTTGCGCACCGTTTGATTCAGTGAAGCCGCATTGTCTTTTGGAATCACCACGCAGTTGACTCCAAAGGCCTCAGCAGAGCGGAGACACGCGCCTAGATTGTGCGGATCCGTGACACCATCGAGCGCCAGGACCAGTGGGCGCTCCACACCCTCTAGAAGAATCGGTAACGCATTTTCAGGTTCCATGTCACGCGGACGCGCACGGGCCAGAATGCCTTGATGATTGATCCCCTCACCGCTGAGGGCCCGGTCAAATTCCTGCGCCGACAGATCCCGAATTGTCACCCCCTGTTGACCCGCTTCAGTTAACAACGGCTGAAGTCGCGCCTCACGCACGCCATCGCGTATCCAGATTTCTCTCACACGGTTGGCATCCAATAACGCCCGCACCGGATGCACTCCACCGATCATCACATCCTGAGAATCCTGTGTGTGCTTCGTGCCGCGCGTTCGACTCATCGTTTTTTACCGGATCGATTGGAGCCACCTTTTTTCGATGGCTTCGCCCGTCCTTTGCCTGGGATCTGCCCAGACTTGAGTCGAGCGCGCACTGAACCCTTGGATGTCTTGCTCGACTGCGGAGCGCCTGCAATCGCAAAGTCGATGCGTCTGGCTTCCAAATCCACACGCGCCACCTTGACCTTCACAGGATCCGCCAATCGGTACACCTGATGGGTCCGCTCGCCAGTGAGGGTGTGTTGCGCCTCATTGAAGACCCAATAGTCAGGTGGCAATTGGGTGACGTGCACCATGCCCTCGACAAATAAAGCATCAAGCAAGATGAAGAGGCCAAAACCAGCAACTCCGGTGATCGTACCTTCATACTCCTCGCCGAGCTTTTCACGCATGAATTGGCATTTGAGCCATTGCCCCACATCACGACTGGCCTCATCAGCACGCCGCTCAGCCATCGAACAATGCTCACCCAATTGCACCATGCGTTGCATGTCAGGCAATCCATCACGCACCAACCGGCTCGCCTCGTCCTGTGCTCCGGTCTGAATAATCCGCTTCAACAGACGGTGGACCGTCAAATCTGGATAGCGTCGAATCGGCGAGGTGAAGTGTGTGTAGTGGTCATAGGACAAACCGAAGTGGCCCACATCCGGATCCGGTGCGTACTTGGCTTGCTGCATGGAGCGCAAAATCATCGCCTGAATCAGCGAAAAATCTGGACGCTGATGTGCTTGCTCGAGGAGCGCCTGATAGTCTTGAGGCTCAGGTGTCTCACCCCCGCCCAAGCCCAGACCCATCGATCCCAGAAATTGGCGTAAGGCAGCCAGCCGCTCATCACTTGGCCCCTCATGAATCCGATACAAGGTGGGCAGTTTGAATTTTTTCAAACAACGCGCCGCAGCCACATTGGCGGCCAGCATGCATTCTTCAATGAGCTTATGTGTCTCGAGTCGAGCGCGCGGTGCAACACCTGTGATTTTCCCACGCTCGTCAAATTCAAATTTTGGCTCAACCGAATCAAAATCGAGCGCGCCTCGATCTTCGCGCGCTGCTCGAAGCATCCGATACAAACTGAACAGCTGTCCGATGTTTTCACCGACCGCTTCGGTTCCAAAGCATGGATGCTGCGTTAACTGCGTAATCAATCCACGATGATCCAAATCAGACGCACCAACATCATCCAGGGCACCTTGCACCTGTTCATAGGTCAAGCGCTGCTTGGACTGAAACACCACCTCATGGAATCGGTATTTGGTCACACGACCGGTCCCTGCGATTTCAAGCGACACCGCCAAAGCCAGCCGATCAACATGCGGATTCAGGGAGCACAACCCGTTGGAGAGTGTCTCAGGCAGCATTGGGATGACTTCACTCGGGAAATAGACAGACGTGGCCCGCTCCAGTGCCTCTGTATCAAGCGTCGACTCAGGCGTCACATAGTGGGCGACATCAGCAATCGCAACCCAGAGCGTCCATCCTGATTTACCCCTCGGGATGGCACAGACGGCATCGTCAAAGTCTTTTGCGTCTGCTCCATCGATGGTAACAAAGGGTAAGTCTCTTAAATCCAATCGATCTGTGGCGGCATCAGCGGCAATGGCGTCGCCAAAAGAGTCTGCCTGGGCAATGGCTTCTTCAGAAAACACATGCGGAAGATCATGCGCACGAATCGCCACCTGCACTTCAATGCCAGGATCAGAGGCCGCACCCACGATATCCACCACATGGCCGACTGGCTGACGATTACTTTCTGGAAAGCTGTCCAGTTCAACCACCACAAACTGTCCAAACTGCGCGCCATGTGTTCCATCTTCAGGAATCAACACTTCATGCAAAAACCGATCGTCTTCAGGCGTTACAAAACGCACACCCGCCTGTTCGCGAAGACGACCAATCAAGCGCGTCGTTTTCCGCTCAATCACCTCAACAATGCGTGCTTCGCGTTTATTTCTGGAGTTTCGGGATGGCGGCATGGCCGCAACCAAGACCCGATCACCGTGATACACCTTTTTCATTTGCCGATCGTGAAGATACAAACTGTCACCGGCTTCATCGGGCTCAAAAAATCCAAAGCCATCACGATGCGCCACCACACGCCCCGACAGCAGACCCGCACGATCAACCAACACATACCGGCCAACGCGGTCTGTGATGATTTGTCCATCGCGAGTCATGGCTTTGAGACGCGCGAATAACGCGTCGCGGTTATCTTCAATGGTATTGGTCATCCAGACCAGTTCGTCGTAGTCCAGTGGACGGCCGGCTTCTTCAAGAAGCTCCATTAACCACTTGCGCGAAGCCACCGGGTGCTCGTAACGAGAGGCTTCAGACGCAGCATAGGGATCAGACATAGTTTCTCCTTTCAATGCCTGCAATAATGGAGGTCCAGGCAACGGAAGTCACGCACCACTGACAGTCACGATGAGCAAACGAAAACTGACACGGCAACAAGCCTGGCGAATCGAGAAAATTCAGAAAGAGCGACTGGACAGAGCCGCGCGTCACAAAGAAACCGTTGAAACACTCCTCGATGCTGGAAGCCTCGGTAATGAGCAATCCGGGCGCATCGTGGCGCGCTTTGGGAAACAAGTCGAAGTTGTGCCCGTTGATGCCTTAGGGCAACCGCAGGGTGATGCAGTGCGCTGTCATCTGCGGGCCAATTTGACCAACTTGGTCACAGGAGACCATGTGGTGTTTCAGGTGGCGGACGATGCCGGCATCGTCACCGCACAGGAAACACGCCACAATGTGCTGGAGCGTCCTGATTCACGGGGTGTCACCAAAGCCATGGCCGCCAATATCGATCAGTTGGTCATCGTCACTGCACTTGAACCCGCGCCGCAACCTGAACTCTTAGATCGATATCTCGTCGCCACCGAAGTGGCCGGTATTCCACCGCTCATCGTGATCAATAAAGTCGATTTGATGCGTGATTCCGATGTGAATCAGAATTTTTTAGCCGCCATCAAAAACCTCTACCAACTGATCGGCTATCCGGTCGTAGAAACCTCCACCAAGGAGTCGGGGGGGTTGGATGCGCTGATTGCGCATTTAAAAGATAAAAGTTCGGTCTTTATCGGTCAGTCCGGCGTTGGTAAATCAAGTCTCGTGCAGGCGCTCCTTCCCGAGGAGGACATTCGGGTGGGGCATCTGCACAAACAAACCCGTCTTGGGCGCCATACAACCTCAACCGCACGGCTGTATCGCTATGCAGGCGGCGGATCCATCATCGACTCACCCGGGATTCGCGATTTTGGCTTGGACCAAATCTCGAGAACAGACGTTGAGTTCGGCTTCATTGACATTCGAGAGCACGCTGGGAATTGTCGTTTTCGCGATTGCCGTCATCGCCAAGAGCCTGGCTGCGCAGTGCTTGATGCCGTACAAAAGGGCTTGGTGTCGAAACGTCGCCTCGAATCTTTTCAACGCATTTTAGAAACGCTCTCAGGGGGCAACGCATGAGTTTTCTTGATGACGCACAGATTGCACTGCAACACATACTGCCAGGCCATCTTCTCTCACGCGCAGTTGGACGCTTGGCATTTTGCGAAATCCCGCAGATCAAAAATGCATTGATCTCGCAGTTCATCAAGCGCTTTGAGATCGACATGGATGCAGTTGCCGAGCCTTCACTTGATGCCTATCCGCACTTCAATGCATTTTTCACCCGTGCCTTAAAGGATGGAATCCGTCCACTGGCGGGCACAGGCCACATCGCATCACCGGTTGATGGGACGGTTTTCAGTGGGGGTTCGTTATCAGAAGACACACGCCTCACGGCCAAAGGTCACCACTTCAGCTTGGCTGAGCTGCTTGGAAGTACAGACCACGATGCGACCTACGCAGACGGTCACTACCTCACAATCTATCTCTCACCCAAGGACTACCATCGTGTGCATTGCCCCATGGATGCAGAACTGAAGCACATGACGCACATTCCGGGTCGACTTTTCTCGGTGAATGAAAAAACAACCACGCGGATTCCTGCGGTCTTTGCACGGAATGAACGCGTCGTGATGCATTTCAAAGGAAAGGACGGTCCCTTTATTGTGGTTCTGGTCGGCGCCATGCTGGTTGCCTCAATTGCAACACCCTTTGCTGGCGTGATCACCCCACCCGGTGGCGATGTCACCCATTGGCATTACTATTCGGGAAAACACCTCAAGTTCAAACAGGGCGACGAAATTGGGCGCTTTCAATATGGCTCAACGGTGATCCTATTGATGCCAAAAGACGGCCCACAGTTCGCAAGCAGCATCAGTGACAATCAAGCGGTCGTATTCGGTGAGTCACTCGGGCCACAACAATAGCCCGAGTGATTCAATTTACTGTGCGTTTGGACTGTTCAGATATCTGAAAAAGTCAGACTCTGGATCGATCACCAGCAAATCTTCTTTGCCGGAGAACGAGTTCCTATAGGCCGAAATCGATCGGTAGAAGGCGTAGAACTCAGGATCTTGGTTAAATGCATTGGCATAAATTTCAGCCGCGATCGCATCGCCCTCACCTCGAATTTGCTCAGCCTCACGAAACGCATTCGCTTCAATCACCGTCGTTTGACGATCGGCATCCGCTTCAATGCCTTCTGCCAATTCGCGTCCGCGAGAGCGATGGTCACGTGCTTCACGCTCACGCTCCGTACTCATCCGCGTATACACTGAACTTGAAACTTCTGGAGGCAGATCAATCCCTTTGACTCGCACATCGGTGACGTGGATTCCGAGCTCCTCGAGCGCGATATCATCAAGCTCTTTGGTAATCTCTTCCATCAATGCATCCCGCTCACCGGATACCACTTCATAGACAGTTCGCTCACCGAACTTGTTACGGAGTCCATTATCAACCCGTGAAGCGAGCAGACTGTTGGCAGTGAATTCATCCCCACCGGTGGCTGTGTAGAATCGACCTGCATCCTGGACGCGCCATTTGACGTAGGAATCGACAATCAGTGCTTTTTTCTCGGCGGTGAGATACCGCTGTGGACTTGAATCCAGTGTGATTAAACGCGCATCAAACCGACGCACATCGTTCACGATCGGGATTTTGAAATGAAGACCCGGCTTGATGTCGGTATCCACAACTTCACCGAACTGCAGCAACACAGCGCGCTCGCGCTCATTCACAACATAGATTGCATTACTGGCGATGCCGACGAGCACCACCAAACCAATCAGAAGAGCCATTTGACGACCTGACATTAGCGAACACTCCCTCTGGAATCTGAATCACCTTGACGCGCTCTCAACTCCTGCAACACCTGATCTGTCAAAGATCGGATGTCACCCGGTGTCAACGCACCACCTGCGGTACTCGACCCTGAACCCAGAACCGATCCACTGCGGTTTTGGTTGGCGATCGTTGGTGCAGCTTGGCTGGCAATTCGATCCAACGGCAAGTACATGATATTGGATCCGGAATCGACATCGACCATGACCTTGGAGGACCGCTGCATGACCTCTTGCACCGCATCAATGTAGAGACGCTGACGCGTCACCTCGGGCGCTCTTTGATACTCAGCCAGAAGCTTCAGGAATCGATCCGCCTCACCTTGGGCGCGGGCCACGACCTGTTCCCGATAGGCATTGGCTTCTTCAAGCACCCGCTGTGCACGACCCCGTGCCTCTGGAATGACCCCGTTGGCATAGGCCTCAGCCGCGTTCTTGAACCGTTGTTCATCCTCACGCGCCTTAATGACGTCGTCAAATGCTGGCTGCACCTGGCTTGGAGGTTGCGAGTTCTCAAGGTTCACTTTGACGACTCGCACACCTGCATTATACGAATCCATGTAGTTTTGCAGGCGACCCTGTGCCTCAATCCCTAACGCCTCACGGCCTTCAGAAATCACCGCGGTCATTTCGGCCGAACCGACCACATGGCGAATTGCGGAATCCGTTGCATGCGTCAGAGTCACCTCGGGCTGGCGCACATTCAACAGGAAGGCCTGTGGATCTGCGATGACATATTGAACCGCCAAGGTGACGTCCACAATGTTCTCGTCCTCGGTCAACATCACGCCTTGTGATGTGTGTGTCCGAACGCGCGTCACGTTGACTTTATTGACCTCATCAATGATCGGGAGATTCCAACGAAGACCTGGTGTTTTTGTCTCTAAGAACTGACCAAAGCGAAGAATGACCGCGCGCTCTTGTTCATCAACCTTATAAAACCCGAAGGCTCCATAGGCCAAGACAAGAATCAGTGCGCCAATTCCCATGGCTTTTCCAGACAACTCGAATCCTGGGCCATCTCCACCAGACCCTGAATCCCCTGAACCACCAGATTTCCCAAATAAACCGCTGAGACCCTCTTGCAGTTTCTTTACAACTTCATCGAGATCAGGTGGACCCTGATCATTCCGGTTGCCACCGCCGTTATTCCCCCAGGGATCACGACCATTGTTACCGGGCTCATTCCAAGCCATGCGGACTCCTTTGACATGTCATGTGACTCTGCACCTTATCATAGGGGCAGAGTCATACTTTTCCACCGGTTTTGCGTCAGTGTTGCAGGATTTGTGAAAGGAAAAGCTGAGTCCGCTCGTTTTGCGGATTATTGAAGAAGGCCTCTGGCTCGTTTTGTTCAACGATTTGGCCGCCATCCATAAAGATCACTCGGTTGGCAACTTTGCGCGCAAAGCCCATCTCATGGGTCACACAGAGCATGGTCATGCCATCCTCGGCAAGCCCCACCATGACATCGAGAACTTCAGCGATCATCTCAGGATCAAGCGCGGAAGTCGGCTCATCAAAGAGCATAACGCGCGGGTTCATACACAGTGATCGGGCAATCGCCACACGCTGTTGCTGCCCCCCAGACAATTGACCGGGATATTTATTGGCCTGTTCGGGAATTTTGACGCGCTCTAAATAGCGCATGGCGATCTCTTCGGCTTCTTTTTTTGCAGTCTTTCGTACCCAAATCGGCGCCAACGTGCAGTTTTCCAGCACTGTTAAATGTGGGAACAAGTTGAAATGCTGAAAGACCATGCCGACTTCACGGCGGATATCATTGATGTGCTTGGTGTCCTCTGTCAGCTCAATGCCATCGACCGTGATCGTGCCCTCTTGGTGCGACTCCAATCGGTTGATGCACCGAATCAAGGTCGATTTACCAGAGCCTGAGGGTCCGCAAATGACAATCCGCTCTCCGCGCTTCACGTTTAAATCAATATCTTTGAGGACATGAAATTGGCCATACCATTTATTCAGTCGATCAATATTGATGACTGTTTCACCCAATTCTGCAGAGGCCGTCGGTGCGTCCGTCGTCATATCAGTGTCTCCGATCGGTGTCGAGTTTCCGTTCTAGGTTTTGGCTGTAGCGCGACATGCCATAACAGAACATCCAGAAAATAAAGCCTGCAAACAGATAGCCCTCCATGTCATAGCCATTCCACTCCAACGATCGGGACGCGGTTTGGGCCATGTTCAAGAGATCAAGCAGGCCAATGATGGACACCAGAGAGGTGTCTTTAAATAACGCAATAAAGGTATTCACAATTGAAGGGATCGAAATCTTCAGCGCCTGCGGCAGAATGATAAATGCAGTCCGTCGCCAATAACCGAGTCCGAGCGCCATCGCTGCCTCATACTGGCCTTTTGGAATGGCTGACAAACCGCCACGCACGGCTTCTGCTGTGTAAGCCGACTGAAACAGGGTGATTCCGATCATCGCACGAACCACCTTGTCGAATTCCACACCGGCCGGGAAAAAGAGCGGCAGCATCACCGAGGCCATAAACAAGATGGTGATCAATGGAGTGCCGCGCCAAAATTCAATATAGGTCACACAAATCGCGCGGATCACCGGCATATCGGACCGTCGGCCAAGGGCGAGTAAAATCCCCAAAGGCAGTGCAAATAAAATCCCTACAAAGGCGAGTGCGAAAGTCAGTAAGAAACCACCCCACTGCGTGGTATCCGCCACTGGAATCCCGAACGAACCACCATGGATCAGCACATAAAACAAGACCGGGAACGGAATGAGAAGTGTCAGGGCGAGCCACTTCTTATACGGCGTCCGTTCCATCATCAATGGAATCAAGAGCGCAAAGAAGACAATGAATACAGTCACAGGTCGCCAGACTTGATCTGGATTGGAGCCGAAATAGAGTCCGAACAAAATTTGCTCTAATCGAACCCCAATAAAGGTCCAGCAGGCGCCCTCACGGTTGGCGTCACACACAGAGCGGTCTGACCCCGTCCAATTGGCGCTGAGAATCGCCCAATCAATGAAGAGCGGCACGTAGGTAAAAAACAAATACAAAAACAGGAGTGTGGTCAGGGAACTTGAGACTGATCCAAACAAGTTATCGCGAATCCAAGCAACCGGCCCAACAGTTGTTGCAGGCGCTGGGCGATCCGGGATGGGTACAAATTGCGAATTCTGATCTGTCATCTCAGCGCTCCGTCAACTGCACACGCCGGTTGTACCAGTTCAGTACAGCTGAGGTGAAAAGACTTAAACATTCATAAACAGCGATCGTCATTGCAATGATGATCAATGCCTGCCCAGTCTGGTTCAGGGTGATGCCTGCCCACAGCGCCACGATCTCCTCGAAGCCAACAGCAACCGCCAGCGATGAGTTCTTTGTGAGATTCAAATACTGACTGATGGTCGGCGGAATAATCACTCGAAGCGCTTGTGGGATCACCACCAAATTGACGGTGTCTTTCCGCGACAGCCCAAGTGCATGTGCTGCCTCTGTCTGCCCATGAGACACTGACTGAATGCCTGCTCGCACATTTTCTGCAATGAATGCCGAGGTATAGACAGTCAACGCAAACCACAACGAGAACATGGGAAGCGGGAGCTGCCCACCACCCTTGAAATTAAAGCGTCCAAGTTCAGGCGTATCCCAACCCAAGGGGGAGCCCGCGACGAAATACAGCACATAACCGCCGGCTAAAAAGCCGAGGATGTTGATCCAAAATACAGGCAAGCGCTCACCTGTCTCTTCAAATCGTGCTTTGGCCAGGCGCGCAAACCGATACAGACCAATACACAACGCCATGAGTAATGCCATCCAAATCCACAGACCGGTGCTGTCTTCAACCACCGGCGTGGGCACGTGGATGCCGCGCGCATTCAGATACACAAACCCCATTTCAATCGAGTTTTTCGGCGCAGGTAAGCTCGGTAAAAACACTGCAAAGTTCCAAAACATAATCTGCAGCAGCAGGGGCGTGTTTCGGAACATTTCGATGTAGCCAAGCGCTGCGCGCGAGGCCAACCAGTTTGGTGACAACCGAACGACACCGACAAAGAATCCAAGAAGAGTGGCTGCAATGATGCCAAGAACGGCAATCAAAATCGTGTTTTGGATGCCGATAAAAAAGACTTCCAGATAGGTCGTTTCGCCCAGTGAGAAATCTAAAAACGGACTGAAACCAATTTTAAACGGAGCCACCTCGTCAAAGAAGCCGGTCCCTGTCTGCATCCCACGGGCCACCAGATTATTGACGGTGTTTTCAAAAACTGAATACAGACCATAGATGACGAGTAACAGCGCGACCACCTGTGCCGCAATCGCGCGGACGGCTGGATCGCGATGAAAAGGGATTCGTGTGTTCTGTGTCACGCGTTGATCCGTTTTAGCAATTGAGAAAGGCCGGGTTGTCACCCGGCCTTAGAGAGTTGATCTAATTAACGAATCGGTGGTGCGTACAAAATACCACCACGAGTCCACAGATCATTGACAGAACCTGCACGCTGAATACCGATTGGCTCAACAGTACGTGCGTAGATCTCGCCATAGTTACCCACTTGCTTGATCGCGTTATAAGCCCAATCACTCGAGAGGCCTAGCATTTCACCGCCTTCGCCCTCGACACCTAAAATACGTGCGACATTCGGGCTTGGTGGATTCGCTTTCATGTCATCCACATTGTCTGAAGTAATGCCAAGTTCTTCAGCATTAATCAGCGCATACAGCGTAAATGCGACAATATCCATCCACTGATCATCACCTTGACGAACCACAGGTCCTAGAGGCTCTTTGGAAATGGTCTCAGGAAGCAGCATCACTGCATCTGGGTCAGCCATCTCAGTGCTGAGTGCTGCCAGCTGCGACTTATCTGATGTCAGTACGTCACAGGCACCGCCTTCGAATCCCTCACGTGTTTGTGTTGAGGTCTCATAGCCCACCGGTGTGAAGTCCATGTTGTTATTACGGAAGTAGTCCGCCATGTTCAACTCGGTGGTTGTCCCTGCTTGCACACAAATGCTCGCACCATCCAACTCAAGTGCCGATGACACACCGAGGTCTTTCTTGACCATAAAGCCCTGGCCATCGATGTAGTTGTAGTATGTGAAGTTCAAACCCAACGACGCTTCACGCGTCAGGGTGTGGGTGGTATTCCGCGACAGTACGTCGATTTCCCCTGATGCCAGTGCTGTAAAACGCTCTTTTGCAGTCAGTGGAATAAACGTAACTTTGCTTGAGTCGCCAAGCACGGCAGCAGCAATGGCATCACAGACAGCTGCGTCAATGCCCTGCATACGACCAGAATCATCTGGCGCGGAGAAGCCTGGGACGCCTCCACTCACACCACAGCGCAGCTCGCCACGCGCTTTAACATCGTCAAGTGTCGCTGCAACAGCAATTTGCGATGTTGCGAACACAACGGCAGCGGCCGTTGATGCAACTTTCATAGATTTCATGGATTCACTCCTGAATAAGCGGTTTGTTTTCATCATTTCTTACGGGCCTTGTTCTTATTAGGCACCCAAACCAAACAGCACAAGGTGTGCCATGTCTAAAGATCGGGTGTACCCGCCGCCGTGAGGAGAAAATTAGCACCGGAAGGGTGCGTATACAAGCGCTCACATGCTTCGAATGTTCAAAATGAGTGCACAACTCAGTGCATCATGATCAGACCAGTCCCCACACATACAACGACCGCACCAAGCCAAGCACTCCATGCAGGTCGCTGGCCGGAGGTGATCCACAGGAGGGGGAGCATGACAACCGGCGCTGCAGAGCTCAGCGTTGAGACGACGCCTGCGTGTCCGCCCACCAAGGCAAACATCACCAGTGTCATGCCAAGGCCCATCCCAAACAAACCGCTGCCAGCCGTCATTGCAAGGTGGCGCTGAGTCCATATGCTGTGGTCTTTGGGTTGTCGCCACGTCTGAATTTCATAGGTGATCAATAACGCGAGACAACTGACGGCCACGCGCACAGCTGAGCCAGCTACAGGATCCACTCCAGACTCCATGAGTGGTCTTGATAAAATGATGCCGCCAGCCTGACCAGCGGCTGCCAGAAACCCAAACGCAAGCCCCAAAGCCAGCGACCCGTGCACCCTGTCCCAGTGGTCGCTTCCTGAACGTCGCCGACCGTAGAGAATGGCGATCACGACACCGGCTGTGACCGTTAAACAGCCAAGTGCCACCCACAACTGAAGTCGTTCACCCAATAACAGGACGCCTGCCAAGGCAGCCAAGGGCGCATTGAGCGCAAACATGATGGCATTGCGTCGCGGTCCCACTCGGCGGAGACCTGCGAACAAAAATGTATCGCCAAGATAAATACCAACCAATCCAGAGAGGATCAGCTGTGGCATGACCGCCCAGCTCAACGTGCTAAATCCATCAGTCAAGTAGCCAGCTACACTGAGCAAAATAGCCATCAATAGCATGCGAATTCGGTTGAAACGAATGGCACCGAGTGCACGCGAAGGCTCTACCGCGAATAAGCCGCCGGTCGCAAAACAGACAGAAGCCGCAAGCGCGGCGATTTCATAAACCGGCATCTACCAATCAAGATCATCCGGTATCGGCGGATAGTCTCCGTAATCATCCGTCTCGGCCTTGGCAATATGCGTGAAGATTGCGTGGCCATCCATCCGCTCAAGGCAGCGCTCGAGGGTCTCCCGAGGGACTATATGAATCGCTCCATCGACTTCGATCAGACCAATTTGGCCCCGCGCGAGCTGATCTCTGACAGTTGGGCTGACAGGCATTGGACGGATCTTTTTGCCATATGGAAAACGGTAGTCGACCCGCTCCGATTCCGGACCACGCGAGACCGCATGGGATTTCACCAAGTCGCGTATTTGCGCCAATTTTTCAGCTTGCGCACGCTTGGCCTCGCGCTCTTTGGCAAGTGCCTGATCGCGTTCCCGCTTGGCATCACGCGCCGCTTTTTGTGTTTGTTCGAGACTTTCTTGGACGCTCGGGCCTTTGGGTTTCTTTTGACTCTCAACGCGCTGTGTGTGCTTGGCTTGCTTGGCTTTTTTCTTATCAGCGACACCTAAGGACACGAGTTGATCTTGCAACGACTTACTCATGCGGATAGTCCTCGTAATACTGCTCGGCCAAATCTTCAAAGCGCGTGTATTGACCTAAGAAGGCGAGTCGTACGGTGCCAATTGGACCATTTCGCTGCTTACCAATAATGATCTCGGCAATGCCCTTTTCTTCAGTATTCTCGTTATACACCTCATCTCGATAGATGAAGCAAATCACATCTGCGTCCTGCTCGATCGCGCCAGAGTTATGACTCACGATACCATCTGCCAGCCAGCAGGCATCACCAGGAACAGTAAGGTCAAATACCTCAGCGTTGCCAACTGCCTCAACTTTTACGACGGTATCCCAAAATAAATCATTGTCTAACCAACGATCGAAAACGTCTGTCTGCAACACATCGGCATAAGATGAGACGACGTCACGCGTTGGAGAGAATCTAAAATGAGAGGATCCACCATAAGACGTACCCCGCGCAGCAGCCATTTGCCTTTGAGACACTGACTTCGCGACCATTTGAGACTGTATTTCTCTAAATATTGACTGTGGTAACGTGTCCACGTTCGGGTTTGGCGTTTTTTCCTCGAGGACAGCGTGTATTTCGTCCATGGATCGTTCGCCAAAGTATCCAATGTTGTTCAAGAACAGCAATTGTTGAGAAGCTCCAGAAATATCGAGCGTAAACCATCTGCTGCAATCTTTGATCACCAACCTTTTTCGACCGATCACACCGAATCTACTTAGAAGTGACGCAATATCATTGATTAATTGCTCACTCACGGTGGCGAAATAGATTCGAATCGCCCCTGAACTACTTTTTGTAACGCTTCCATCGGTCGCCCAAAGATGTTTTAAAAACAGGGAAACCTGAGTATTCGCCAATTTGAAAATATGCTCTGGGATACATTTCTCAGCTGAACGTTGGCCAAAGATGCCTCGCTGCTTTAGCAACTTTCCGACGCCAGCCGGATGCCATCGGTTCCCGTTATTCGAGATGAGTATCTGGTGCCAGTTACCTTTGCCACTGTAGCGCTTCGTTGTTGACCCAAAAAACTCAGCGGCTTCACAAACGACTCGACTGTTGAGCTCACTTGCAGTGGTATATCTCAGTGGCTGTCCTGACAAGTAGCTGCCATCACCAATGAGATGAGCTAAAAGGATAAGCTCCTGATCCTCAACATGCTCTATGCGCGACGGCTCTGGTAACCTCCTTGCGATCGCAATTCGAGCACCCTCTGCCAACGCTTTGACTTCAGTCCAGCCAGTAGCTCCAAGAATTCTGTGTTCTGCAGTACACTGCAGTGAGCGTCCGGATGCCAAGCTCACTCTGAACACCGGCTTCAAACCAACAGGCCACACGCAGTCCGCCCGATTTTTTCTGAGTCTCCAGTCATCACCGACTGCCCAGACTTGGGGACTCTGGCCGACTAATTCCCGTATCGGCCGGCGCTCACCACTTGCCAAGCACACCAGCGTATCGCCGGTGACACATTCCCTCAAATCTGACATCACTGGACGCTTGTTAGGGCGCTGTTCAAGAGATCGATTTAACTGCGACAAGGCAACAACGGGGCAGTTCAATTCTTTAGCAAGCGCTTTCAGTGAACGAGATATTTCAGAGATTTCTCCAGCGCGGTTCTCACCACCGCCTGCAACCTGCATCAGCTGCAAATAGTCAATCATGATCATCCCCAAGCCTTCAGGATGATTTTTCGCAATTCGGCGCGCTCGAGATCGTAACTCAGTGGGAGTCAATGCAGGGGTGTCATCAATGTACAGGGCTTTCTCGTTCAGCAAGCTAAATGCAGAAGTCAGACGCGGCCAATCCTCATCGCTTAATTTTCCAGTCCGCACCTTGGTTTGATCGATCCGACCGAGCGATGACAGCATTCTCATGACAATGGACTCACCGGGCATCTCCATCGAAAACACCAGTGTGGGTTTTTCTGCCTTAATCACACAGGACTCAACCAAGCACATCGCAAACGTTGTCTTCCCCATCGAGGGCCGACCCGCAACGATCACCAAATCAGACTGCTGCAAGCCTGCAGTCATCTGATCGAGCTTTTTGAATCCAGTCGAGACACCAGTAATTTCCGAGTCCGATGCATACAGCTCGTCAATCCGCTTCAGCGCGACCTTGAGGTAGTGGTTCACAGCCTCTGGGCCACCGCGAGATGGACGATCCTCGTTGATACGAAGTACTTTGGATTCCGCTTCATCCAAAATCTCGCTGACTTCTCGTCCTTCCGGGTGGCGCGCTGCCTCAGAGAGCTCACCTGCGACTCGAATCAATTGGCGAAGCACCGCTCGATCGCGAATGATGTCTGCATACGCGGCCACATTACTCGCACTCGACGCACTCGCAGCAAGCTCTGAGAGGTATGCCAATCCCCCTGACGTCTCGGACGCATCCATGGCCTCGAGCTGCCCGGAGATGGTCAATACATCAATGGGTTGGTTGCGCTCCGAAATCTGTGACATCGCTTGATAAATCAGGCGATGCTCAGGGACATAGAAATCTTCTTTCGAAACGGTACTGGCAACGTTGTCCCACGCCTGAGAGTCCAACAACAGGCCGCCTAAGAGGGACTGTTCAGCCTCACGTGAATGCGGTGGCGTCTTCAGTTGTTCGATGGCGGTGTCGGTGGTTGCAGTCATGTTCTCTCCAAGCGAGCCCGCATCATACTGAGTGTTCAGTGCTTCGACCAACCTCTCGCAACAGAGAATCAAGTCGAGATTGGGAGATGCGCACCGTCAAATGGCTGTCTCCCACATCGCTCACTGCTTCAGAGAGCACATCGGCTTCTTGGTAGAGCTTTGCTCGGAGTCGCCCTTCGCTCGGCTTTAAGACCAGGGCATGTTCCTCAGGCTGCTGACCAATTGCATCCGCCAAGGCTTCACCAAGGGATGGAAGCCCCACTCCACTTGATGCCGAGACCCAGATTCGGCCTGCTTCATCTCGACCAGGCTCCACTTCAGGTCGTTGATCAACCTTATTCATCGCAATGACACGAGGTACCTCATCCGCACCGATCTCGTGCAAAACCTCTAATACAGCCTGCTCTTGAATCAATCGATCTGGATGCGCGCCATCTTGCACGAATAACAGCACATCGGCCTCAGCGGCCTCTTCAAGGGTGGCCCGAAATGCATCAACCAAGGCGTGTGGTAGGTTCTGAACGAACCCCACAGTATCGGCCAGGATGGCCTCAGCGCCTCCAGGCAGTGTAATTTTCCGGAGTGTTGGATCCAGAGTGGCAAACAACTGATCTGCCGCGTAAATCGATGACTCGGTGAGGCGATTGAACAATGTGGACTTGCCGGCATTGGTATAACCCACCAGAGCAACTGTGGGAATTGCATTTCGACGCCGTGCACGCCGACCCTGATCACGTGTCTTACGGACCTTTTCAATCCGTCCTTTGAGCGAATTCATGCGAACAGCAATCAATCGACGGTCCGTTTCCAACTGGGTTTCGCCTGGACCACGTAATCCAATACCGCCCTTTTGCCGCTCTAAGTGTGTCCAACCACGAATCAATCGTGTGCGGATGTGATCCAACTGTGCAAGCTCGACTTGCAACTTGCCTTCGAAGGTTTGCGCGCGCGCTGCAAAAATATCCAGGATCAATCCAGAGCGATCAATGACTCGCGCCTCAAGTTGTTTTTCGAGATTGCGCTCTTGGCTTGGCGATAAATGTCCATCGAACATCACGAGATCCGCGTTCTCGGCCTTGACCAAAGCCGCCAGCTCCTCAACCTTTCCGGCACCCACAAAATTCGCAGGACTCGGTCGGTAACGTTGCGCCCGCACCTCAGCAACAACCACCGCGCCTGCTGATTCGGCAAGGGATCGAAACTCCTCATGATCTGGCACATACCAAGGCTCACGCAGTGTCACAGAACACAAGATTGCACGTTCGCCGCCCTGACTGACTTCAAAAAACATGGCCGGTCGTCTCTTTGAACCAATCGACTGCTGCGTCGATTGGAAGCTGATCAGCCACTTCGATTCGTTGGCTTTCAAGGACGCGCCATGATCGCAGCCAGGTCAGTTGTCGTTTGGCTAATTGACGGGTTGCAGCCTGTGCTTTGGCAATCATCCCCGCATGGTCTATCTCGCCGTCGAGGTAACTCCACACTTGTCGATAACCAACACTGCGCATGGACGGACAATCGTCACTGAGGCCGGGGCGCTCTTTAAGCGCGCGCACCTCATCGAGTAGCCCGCGTTCAAGCATCGTCATAAATCGCTGATCGAGCCGTGTCTTCAATTGCTCTCGCGAGGCCGGCCACAGCGTGATGATCGATAAATCCACATGTTTCCCATCAATAGACAGGCATCCCGGTTGCCCAGTCCAATGCGACTGAATGGATTGGCCTGTCAACAAATAGACCTCCAAGGCTCGCTCAATTCGAGTCGAGTGGTTTGGATGAATTTGCGCGGCCATATCTGCATCTAAGGATGCAAGCCATTGATGCGCAGCCGGCCAGCCATCTCGATCAGCAACTGCCCGAATCTGCGCTCGGATCTTTGGATCCGCCTCTGGCAACTGATCCAGTCCATCGAGAAGTGCCTTGAGATACATGATAGTCCCGCCAACAAGGCACGGAATCATTCCCTCATTCCACGCTTTAGCAATGGCCGTTTCGGCATGCAGTACAAACTGACCCGCATCAAATGGATGCTCAGGTGGGACAAGATCCACCAGCGCATGTGGATATTCTGCAAGCTCGATGGGACTTGGTTTTGCAGAACCAATGTCTAGATCTTGATACACCATCACAGAATCAGCACTGATCAAAGCCAGCGGCGCCTGATCGGAAAGCGCCATCGCGAGTTGGGTTTTGCCGATGCCGGTGGGACCTGTGATGACCAAGAGAGGCGCAGAGTTATCAGACATCCATTGAGTGTAGCCGATCCTTGACTTGGGGTAGAGTCCTCATTATATTCCGCGCTCCTTTGAGAAGGGCCCAGGTGGCGGAATTGGTAGACGCGCTAGCTTCAGGTGCTAGTGGGAGTAATCCCGTGGAGGTTCAAGTCCTCTCCTGGGCACCATAAACACCACCTCTTAACATGTAACTCATTGATATGCCTGCACTTACCGTGTCCAGCAGTATTGTAGGTACAACAATGGGTAGAACATTTTCAGCTGTTCCATACACCTATCTCAAACGTGGTGTGTATTACTTTGTTAGACGCATTCCTGGCGATTTACAGACGTTTTATCGCACTGATCGTGTGATCTTGAGTCTGCGAACAAAGTCCCTGCACAGAGCCTCTCGTGCATCAGAGAGACTGTCCTCACGATTAGATGATCAAGCCGGTAATTCTTCGTCGACTATTTGAATCATATACGATGAAGAATTTCTTCGACGATCGACCTCAGGATCTTGGTCTAATAGCAAACCTGGCGTCATAAAACGTGCATCGGTCAGCGGTAGTTGAATTGTCTGGTTGGAGGTTCAATGCAACTACCGACTTGCCCCGTTGAAGTTTTTAAGAAACTAATCAGCCTTGAAGTCGTTATGACACGATTTACAGGATTTCAGCGTAGCCTTAAACGCAGTTGCTGTTGCCTCAAGAGATTTGTTATTGGAGGCTTGAACGAGTTTCTCAGTACCTTCCTGATATGACTCAACTGAACGGAGAAATCCCTCCCAATCGCTCCAGATGTTGTCTTTGGCTTCAGATGGTTTTCCGTTGCTTCCTTCAGGAAAGAAATTCGACATTTCCGATGCCCATTGTTGAAGATCGTTCGCCTCTTTTTGTATCCTACTCCAATCTTTTGTTTTCAGTGCTTTCTTGATCTGTTTAACGCTCTCTTTGCTAGCTTTGAAACGATCCATCCGATCTTTCACAATGCCCGTGGTACCTTCATGCGCTTGGGCACTTTCGACACCCAATAGCACTGCAGATACCAAGGTTATTTGGATAGTTGATACAAATCGGTTCATCATTGTCCAAACACCTCCGTATGCTTTTTCTGGATTTCCTTTGGCCATTTTGATTTGATATAGGCAAGTACGTTCCAAATTTCCTCGTCACTTAACCTGCCACTGTAAGCTGGCATTATCGACTTGTAATCAGAACCAGCAAACTTTTGAGGGCCATACTTCGTGAACTCAAAAAGCATTTGATCTGGGTGATGCCAGGTATGACCTGTTTCATCATGAGGTGGTGCTGGCAAATATCCATCACTGCTACGTTTTTGCCAGTTAAATTGGCCTTCAAGATTTTTTCCATGGCAAGCAGCGCAGTTTTGTTCATAAACAGCTTGCCCAGAGATTACTCTTGTTTTGTCAGTGTATGGTATTTGTTCAGCAGTTACTTTCTGAGCTAGCAGGAGCAAAGTGCCCACGCTACAGGCGCAAACTAGTCGTGATATTTTCATTTCATTCTCCAACAATAGATGTGTAGCAAACGTGACTTTACGAAGTTGCAAACACTACTTAGGAGGAGGAAGGTTTAGATCCAAGAAGACTGTTGCGGTCTCAAAGAACCTCATCGGTTCACAAGACCTTGAGGGCGAGTTAATGGCCGGAACACCATTTGTCAGGATCGCCGAACCCAAACAGTCATTACATACGCCTAGCTTCATAGTTGAATCCGACGAGCACTCTTGAGCGCATTTTTGCGGCAACTCCGGATCCATTTGAAGGTCGTCGCCCAGTATTTCAATGCCCTGGGCGTTTTCCTCCAAAGCTATCATTGCATTGGCTGACGATCCGAACGTTAACAGGCCAATCAATACAGCCCTGATTAGTATCGTGAACGGCGTGAGGGGCATACAATTCATAGTGAAAGGTTAGGTGCATTCGTATGATAAATCAAGGAGCTTACTCGCTCTAATACCGCTTAAAAGAATACACTACGCCTGGCTCTCAGGGCCTCTCAATTGATACCTTGAATGTTTTGGGTTTTGGATACGTGCTTGTGTGATGTGACCTGAGCCCCGATCTTCCGGCCATGTTCAGTGGTATTTATTTGCTGACGAGTGACGGCGGCGTGACAAATAGCTTTGATCTAAGCAGGGAGTGGTGGCCAGAGAGGGAATCGAACCCCCCGGCACGA
>CAJXNQ010000020.1 GCA_913057215.1 uncultured Gammaproteobacteria bacterium | reverse complement strand
GTACTGATCAGTCTCTCGCTGGTTGCCGTTTTACTCGGCGGTGCAACCGTGATCGGTGGCTATGTGTACTTAAAGCCAAGCCTTCCAGACGTTGAGTCACTGAAAACTGTTCGATTGCAAACTCCATTGCAAGTATTTACCTCAGACGGCCAGCTGATCGCGCAATTCGGCGAAAAGCGTCGTGATCCAGTGCAAATCAATGAAGTCCCGCTGGACCTCGTGCGCGCGTTTCTTGCCGCCGAGGATGACAACTTCAGAGATCACGTCGGCATTGATCCATTAGGGTTGGCTCGAGCAACCTGGCAATTGGTGTCAAGCGGCCAAATCCAGTCCGGTGGATCGACCATTACCATGCAGGTGGCAAAAAACTACTTTTTGAGCCATGAGCGGACCTTCGCCCGGAAATTTCGTGAAATCCTACTGGCGCTTGAAATCGAGAAAGCACTGACAAAAGACGAAATCCTCGAGCTGTATTTCAATGTCATCTTCCTTGGACATCGGGCATACGGCGTCAATTCAGCGGCACAAATTTATTACGGAAAAACGCTCGATGAACTGAATCTGGCGCAAATCGCGATGATTGCAGGTTTGCCAAAAGCGCCGTCAAAATACAATCCGATTGCCAATCCGACCCGCGCCAAGGAGCGACGCGACTGGATTCTTGGTCGAATGCAAACGCTTGGTTTTATTGATCAGCAAGAATTCACCGAGGCCAAAGCGCAGCCGGTCACGGCCTCACTGCATGGCGTCAAACTCGATCTGGCCGCGCCCTATGTGGCTGAAGAAGCCCGTCGGATCGCGCTTGCGATCTTTGATGACACAGCCTACACAGACGGTCTTCGAATCTTCACCACCATCCATGGCGAACAGCAAAAAGCGGCGCAGAATGCGGTGATCAAAGGTCTCATGGAATACGACCGACGACACGGGTGGCGCGGTGTTGAACAGACACTCCCTGGGACAACTGTATTTCAATGGAGAGACGCGCTTGAGGCGGTGAACAACATCGGGCCTCTGCAGGCAGCGGTCGTCACTGCGGTGACGGAGTCTGAAATCTCAGTCCTGACGCGCAATGAAGAGGCGATCACCATTGAGCGAGACGGTTTTGAGTGGGCGCGTGCCTATCGGAGCGTCAACAGCCTCGGCCCACAGGTCAAGGATGCACGAACACTTGTCAGTCCGGGCGATCTTGTCCGTGTTCTCTACGATCAAGATCAGTGGTGGCTGGCACAGCAACCTGAAGTTGAGGCGGGTTTTGTCGCCTTAGATCCGAATAACGGTGCCATCCGTGCAATGATCGGTGGCTTTAACTACTTCGAGTCCAAATTCAACCGAGCCAATCAAGGCGGTCGATTGGTTGGATCGGGGTTCAAACCTTTGATCTATACCGCTGCTCTTGAGGCGGGGATGACACCGGCCACCTTAATCAATGATGCACCTGTGGTGTTTGATCAAACCGAGGCGGCCACGGATTGGCGTCCGCAAAATTCAAGCGGTACGTTTTTAGGGCCGACTCGCTTGCGAACCGCACTCTACCGCTCGCGGAACTTAGTCTCAGTTCGACTGGTTCGCGAGCTCGGCATCTCCGAAATCGTCCGCATTGCAGAACGCTTCGGACTGGACTCTGACAAACTTCCGAACGACCTTTCGATTTCGTTAGGTACAGCGAGCCTGACACCGCTTGAACTTGCTGAAACCTACGCAGTCTTTGCCAACGGCGGCTATCGGGTCAGACACCACCTCATTGACCGTATTGAGTCCGCAGACGGTGCAGTGTTGTATGAAACGCAGCCAGTGAGTGTCTGTACATCAGACTGTGACGCCAAACCCATCTCGGTAGATCTTGAATTCGACAATCGACTGAAACCGACGCAGTCAGACTTCTTCGAACTTGAATCACAAACACCCATCGCGCCGCGCGTTCTGGACGCTCGCATTCATTTTCTGATCCATGACATGCTCAAAGATGTCATCAACCAGGGTACTGCCAAACGCGCACGCGTTTTGAATCGAAGCGATTTAGCAGGTAAAACCGGGACCACCAATGATCAAGTCGATGCCTGGTTCAGTGGCTATCATCCTGATCTAGTCGCTTCGGTGTGGGTCGGATTTGACCAGCCAAAAACACTGGGAAGAGCCGAATATGGAGGCCGTGCTGCACTGCCAATCTGGATTGAATTTATGCGGGAAGCGCTTGAATCAATCCCACAGAAACAACCGGCGCTGCCCGAGGGCGTCATTGCAACGCGGATTGATCCAGACACAGGAAACAAGGCCCGTGCGGCGCAGACCAATGCAATGCGGGAATTCTTTCTGATCGAGAATCCACCCAAAGAGCCGCCACCTGACACCAGCATCTCGGCACAAGACGGCTCAAATATTCAGTCACCGCAACAGCTGTTCTAAAAACCACGCTCGAGGTTTCGGGGATCCCGCGCGTGTACGAACCAGTCTGCATACGCGCGCGTCCGTCCTCGAGACTTACTCAGCCAGCCTCGAACCAGCCATACGCTGTCCACCGGTGGAAGATCCATCCGATCCGGCCAGCGCACTGCAAGCCGTCCATCTAAAATTACCAGGGAACCTCTAAATGGCGACACGGCTGTGACACGGCCTTTGACATATTGAAAGCCGCCAGCACCGTCTGCCAACTGCGACGCACTGGATGGCAGACGATCGACGGCCCATAGACCCTGCTTCTGTGTACGCGCATCCCGTTCATGCATTTTTAAACAATCAGCGATCAGATCATCAGGTGGGACAGTGACAACCAATGCCAAACCGGCACCGATTAGGGACTCCGACAGGTACTGATCACCCAGCCAAATATTTGCAAGCAACCGGCCATATCGATCTTTTCGGGCCGGCCAAGGGCTCAGGACCACAGTGTCCTTGATCAGCGTCTCCGCTTGGCGCTTGGCTTGATTGGCTAACGACCGACGCCACCCTGAATCTTTGAGTTCAAAGGCATTCATGCCGGGGATACGGACACGTTGGCCAGACGCCAGACGGACGGTGTCGCCATCGGTCACCGACTGGACCACCATGGGCGGGCTGTATGAGGCAGGAGGCGGGCAGTGCGCGACGACCGGAAGCGCCACGCTCAACATCAGGGCTGTTGCAATCACAGCCCATGAGCGGCCGTTACTTGGCGATGGTCCGTCCACCAAAGCGCTTGTTGAAGCGGTCGATTCGACCACCGGTATCAACCACTTTTTGCTTTCCAGTGTAGAAAGGGTGACACTCTTGGCACACATCTACAGAAAAATCTTCGCCACGCGTTGAACGCGTTTCATAGGTGGCTCCGCATGAACACGTCACCTTCACCTCTGAATATGCCGGATGAATATCCGCTTTCATCTGTTCTATCCTCTATCATTCGATGCCGCTCCCCCGACCACACTACGCGTCAGGCACCGCATCTTTCTTTGGGCGGCGGAGTCTAACAGAGACCGAGGTCTCACCGGAAGCTATGTCACGTATATTTCTGAAAATACTGGTTCCTGGGCCATTTGCCGATGGACTGACCTATCATGCCACTGACACGATCGATGCAGGCATACGGGTCCGCGTGCCCTTAGGAACACGCGAGGTCATTGGCCTTTGCTGCGGACACACCGCGCCACCTGACAACATCGAAACCACGAAACCCATCATCGAGGTCCTCGATACGCAACCGATCATTGATCCCGCGCTCTTTCAGTTGGCCGAATTTGCGGCCGATTATTATCTCGCACCGCTTGGCGATCTGCTCTTACAGGGGATCCCAACGGCACTTCGTAAAGGCAAGCCCTTGCCCGCCCCCAAACCGGAGCAAGGCCAGTCAGTTGCGCGGCCGTATCCGTTGACCGATGAGCAAACAGACGCCATTGACCGGGTGCAAAGCGGCTTTGATCAATTCAATGTGTTTCTGCTTCAAGGGGTAACGGGGTCTGGTAAAACGCAGGTGTTCTCGGAATTGATCAGCCGCACCTTGGCACGGAACCAACAAGTGTTACTGCTGGTTCCTGAAATTGGCCTGACCGGTCAAATGGTGGATCGCATCCAAGCCCAACTGACCGGCACCCTCAATGTATCCCACTCAGGACTTGCCGATGGCGCACGTGCGCGAGCCTATGCAGGCGCGCTCAGTGGCGATACCGATGTGTTGATTGGAACACGGTCGGTACTGTTTACCCCCCTACCCAATCTGGGTTTGATTCTGGTCGATGAAGAGCATGACAGCGCCTATAAGAACCAAGATGGTGCGCGGTTTTCAGCACGTGATTTGGCCATTGTCAGGGCCAAACAGGCAGACATTCCGATCTTGCTGTCGTCTGCAACGCCGGCACTTGAAACCTGGCACCAAGCCAACCTCGGGCGTTACACACGGCTGAGACTGACCCAACGACCAGGAGCTGCGCGTCAGGTCTCGTTTCGTCTGATTGATGCGAGACGTGACCAACCGGTTCATGGACTCACTCAGGCGGCACGCATGCGCATTGAGCGCACGCTGACAAATGGGCAGCAGGCTCTGGTTTTCCTAAATCGACGTGGCTACGCGCCGGTGTTGCTATGCACGGACTGTGGTTGGACACCGGGATGTCGGCACTGCGATGCGCGACCCACATTGCATCGCGCACCCGATCTGCTGTGGTGTCATCACTGTGATCATAAACAACGCCCCCCAACCGTCTGCCCAGACTGCGGGGGGCTTCAGCTGTTGCCGGTCGGTCAAGGCACCGAACGGCTGTCCGAAGCACTTGAGCATCAGTTCCCCGACTGGCCCGTCATTCGAATTGATCGCGACACCACGACACGACGGCGTGCTTTTGAAACACTGCTTGAACCGGTCATCGCCGGCGATCCTTGTATCCTCATCGGTACGCAAATGTTGGCCAAAGGGCATGACTTTAAACAGTTGGCCACCGTGATTGTGGCTGATGCCGATCAAGGATTACTGGGTGCCGACTTTCGTGCAGTCGAACACTTCGCCCAACTTCTGACACAGGTCGCAGGACGAGCCGGTCGCCACCAGACTGACGGCGAAGTGCTGATCCAGACACATCGTCCAGACTCTGAATGGTTTGCACGCATCATGTCAGCGGACTACGACGCACTGGCGGAGCACATCTATGCGGAGAGGAAGCAGTACCAATGGCCGCCAGAGACACATCTCGCATTGATCACAGCGCGTGGACCACACAGCGATTCTGTGCTTCAAGCACTCGGTGTGGCTGCGCAACACATCCGTCAGTTGCAAAGTCCCATTCGGATATTGGGTCCGGCGCCGGCGCCGATGGAGCGACGCAATCGACAGTTTCACGGACAGTTGTTACTCGTTGGAACACGGACCGTGCTCAATTGGGCTCTGAAGGAGACGGGGCCTTGGGCATATCGACGCCGGGGACAGGTCATGTTTCAACTTGACGTCGACCCCTGGGACCTCTGGTAATGCTACACTCGCGCCCGCATTTGGAGGAACGCTATGAAGGACAAGGTGGCCGCCTTACTGACTGAGGCATTGGACCGACTCATCGAAGACGGGCTTCTCGACGCCAGCCAAAAAAAGCCCGTGCACGTCGAAAACACCAAGGATCCCACTCACGGCGATTTAGCAACGAACGTGGCGATGATGCATGCAAAGGCTGCAGGGATGCCACCACGCGTTCTGGCCGAGCACATCATCAAGGCACTCCCGGCGTCCCCAGACATCGTCTCAACCGACATTGCCGGGCCTGGATTTATCAATCTCACACTGGCACAAGACGCAGCCTTCGCACCGGTCCTTCAGTGTCTCGACCAGGGCGAGGCCTATGGACATCAGCAAACGACAGACGAGGCTTGGCAAGTCGAGTATGTGTCGGCTAACCCAACTGGACCGCTGCATGTCGGTCACGGGCGCGGTGCGGCCTATGGAGCGACCTTGGTGAATCTGTTGAAAGCCCGTGGACACCGCGTTGAAGCGGAATACTACGTCAACGATGCCGGTCGCCAAATGAACATTCTCGCCGTCAGCGTGTACCTCAGATACCTCGAGGTGCTGGGTGAACCCATTGTGTTCCCACGGGCCGGCTATCAGGGTGAGTATATTGAGACACTTGGGCAGACATTGCACACACAGGCAGGCACCAGCTTGCATCACTCGTATGCCTTAATCAGTCAGCATCTACCAGCTGACGACGAAGCCCACCAAGATGCGTACATCGATGCACTAATCCAGCAGGTCAAAGAGATGCTTGGCGATCAGTGGATGCGTCCATTTCAGCTGGCGCTTCAATCCATTTTGGATGACATCCATGCCGACCTCGGAGATTTTGGCGCGCATTTTGATCAGTGGTTTAGCGAGTACTCATTGGTGGAATCTGGTGCCATTGAGTCTGCGATTGAAACACTCAAACAAGGCGGTCACCTCTACACCAAGGACGGCGCACTGTGGTTCCGATCCACCGATTTTGGCGACGACAAGGACCGAGTCGTTCGTCGTGATAATGGTGAAACCACCTACTTCGCCAGCGATATTGCCTACATTGCAAATAAGTTTGCGCGCGGCTTTGACCGCATCATCTATATCTGGGGTGCCGATCACCACGGATACATTGTGCGCATCAAAGCAGCCGCCCAAGCGCTTGGATTTGATCCGGAGCGAATCATCATTCGGCTGGTCCAATTTGCCAATCTCTATCGAGACGGTGAACGACTGCAAATGTCGACCCGATCCGGATCTTTTGTCACGCTCAGATCGCTTCGAGAAGAGGTGGGGCGAGACGCGTGTCGGTATTTTTATGTGATGCGAAAAGCAGACCAGCATCTCGATTTTGACTTGTCGCTCGCCACCAGCGAAACCAAAGATAATCCCGTCTATTACATTCAGTATGCGCACGCGCGCATTTGTCGAGTCTTCGAGGGTCTCGCTGATGCGCCCTATGATGCCGATCGCGGTCGAGCAAACATCACGGCGCTGACACACCAAGATGAACTCGATTTAGCGACCGCGATTGGTCGCTATCCAGAAACTGTGATGAAGGCCGCCGACAGCCTCGAGGCCCATGTCCTGTGTTACTACTTACAAGAGCTCGCGGCTGATTTTCATCGATGGTACAACGGCACGCGGTTGTTGGTTGATGATCTGGATACCCGTGATGCGCGATTAACACTCGCTCAAGCCGTGCGCGTTGTGCTACACAACGGTCTCACTCTATTGGGCGTCAGCGCTCCGCAGTCGATGTAATGCGCGATTATTCCTCTCAGGCCACAAAGCACCGTCAAGCGCCCAGAAAAGGAGGGCCAAGTGCTGCGCTCGGAATCACGCTCAGCGTTGTGTTGGTCGGTGTCGTCGCGGCTGCTCTGATCTGGCTGAATCAAGCATCTACGCCTGAGCCTGAGGTCTCCGACGCTGTTCCAACGGCTCAGCCTGAGGCCAAGCCAGCTGAACCTGAATCACCTGAGGCTACGATCGATACGGAGACAGATGTCGCGGTTCAAGAGATCCCGAAAGCACCTGAGAACTTCTACACCTTCTATGATCTACTGATCGAAGGTGAAGTGCCTATCGACATTGAGGCGGGTGAAACCCGTGATGAGGCCATCGCCAAGCGATTGAAAAATACGCTCGTCCAGGTCGCATCTTTTAGGAGTGCGGAATCGGCAGAAAGCACACGTGTTGCACTGCTATTTTTGGACTTAAAAGCACGCGTGCTGCCCCCAAGTGAGAGTAATGGCGGATGGCACCGAGTCGTCATCGGGCCTTTTAAGACCGTTCGCGACATGCAGGCGGCAATGGACCGCTTGACCAAAAACGGGCATGACGCCCAACCGGTAATGGAGTAGCACATGGAACAATTTCACGGCACAACCATCGTCTCGGTCCGTCGTGGCGACAGTGTCGCCATCGGTGGCGATGGACAGGTCACACTCGGCAATACCGTGATGAAAGGCAATGCGCGAAAAGTCAGACGTTTATATCAAAATCGAGTGCTGGCCGGATTTGCAGGTGGAACTGCCGATGCATTCACGCTGTTTGAGCGATTCGATGCGAAGCTCGAGAAACACCAAGGCCACCTAACACGCGCTGCAGTTGAGCTTGCCAAAGACTGGCGACAAGACCGCATGCTCAGGAGGCTTGAAGCCATATTAGCAGTGGCTGATACCGAGACATCCCTGATCATCACCGGGAACGGAGACGTCATGGAGCCTGAAGACGGGGTCATTGCGGTCGGCTCTGGCGGGCCCTTTGCACAGGCTGCTGCCATCACGCTATTGCGTAATACCGAACTTCCGGCGCGAACAATTGTGGAAGAAGCATTGAAGGCAGCCGGTGAGATCTGCATCTATACCAATCACAACGTCACTATTGATGAGCTTACACAAACACATGACTGATCTTTCTCCGAAGGCCATTGTCGCGAGCCTCGATCGCCACATTATCGGTCAGGCCGACGCCAAACGCGCGGTCGCCATTGCTTTGCGCAATCGCTGGCGTCGCATGCAACTGGAATCCGATTTGGCACGCGAGGTCACTCCGAAAAATATTTTAATGATCGGACCCACCGGTGTCGGTAAAACCGAGATTGCACGCCGATTGGCGAAGTTGGCAGCGGCTCCGTTCATCAAAATCGAGGCCACTAAGTTCACCGAGGTGGGATACGTCGGTCGTGACGTCGAATCCATCATTCGAGATCTGGTCGGCATTGCGATGAAAGATGAACGCGAGCGCCGGATGGCTGCTGTACGCAATGATGCAGCCGATCGTGCAGAAGAACGCATCCTCGATATCTTACTGCCGCCACCACGCGGTGACACACCGATCCAAAGTGATCAAAGTGGTGCACGCCAAGTCTTTCGGAAAAAACTCAGAGAGGGCGAGCTCGACGACAAAGAAATTGAAATCGAAATCACAGCGCATCCTGTCGGCGTCGACATCATGACGCCGCCCGGTATGGAAGACATGGCGAGTCAATTACAAGACATGTTTTCGCGTTTCAGCCAAGACAAAAAGAAATCTCGCAAGTTGCCGATCCGCGATGCGTATCGGCTGCTCACTGAAGAGGAGGCAGGCCGTATGATCTCAGATGAAGAGGTCAAACAAGCGGCCGTGAGCCATGTCGAATCCCGCGGGATCGTATTTTTGGATGAGATCGACAAAGTCTGTCGTCGCGAGAGCGCACAAGGTGGTGATGTCAGCCGTGAGGGTGTGCAGCGCGATTTGCTGCCACTGATTGAGGGCACCACGGTGCAAACGAAATTTGGCTCAGTGAAAACCGATCATATTTTATTCATCGCATCCGGGGCATTTCATCTGGCCAAGCCCTCTGATCTGGTTCCCGAGTTACAGGGGCGACTGCCGATCCGGGTCGAGCTCAATGCACTCAAGCCGGCTGATTTTGCACGTATTTTGACAGAGCCGGATCATTCGCTGGTCACACAGTACAAAGCGTTGCTTGCAACAGATGGCATCACTGTCGACTTCACAGCCGATGGCATCGAAGCCTTGGCTGAAATCGCAGCGCGCGTGAATGAAAAGACTGAGAATATTGGCGCAAGACGTTTACATACGTTAATGGAACGTGTCCTAGAAGATCTGCTATTTGAAACTGGTCAGGCGCTCCCGGATGACATCGTCATCGATCGCGACTATGTTGAATCGCGGTTGTCTGAACTGAGCCAGGACGAAGACCTGTCTCAATACATTCTCTGAGGTCCTATGAAAGAAACAACCCACTTTGGGTATCAGGATGTGCCGATTGAAGAAAAGACCTATCGAGTCCGTGAGGTCTTTAACAGCGTCGCACGCCAGTATGACCTCATGAATGATCTCATGTCGGCGGGGCTGCATCGACTGTGGAAACGTGTTGCGGTCGAAACAGCCGCCGTACGCCCTGGGATGCACGTGCTTGACTTGGCGTCTGGCACCGGTGATTTAGCCCGTGCGATGGCACAACGTGCTGGCTCCAAAGGATCTGTGGTGTTGGCTGATATCAACGATCAGATGCTGCGCGTGGGCCGCGATCGCACCATCGATGCAGGTGAATTGGTGGGATTGTCATGGTGCCAGTGCGACGCCGAAACATTGCCATTTCCGGATGCGAGTTTTGATCGCGTGACCATTGGTTTTGGATTACGGAACGTCACCCAAAAAGAGGTCGCGCTGTCTGAGATGTATCGGATCTTAAAACCAACCGGGAGAGCACTTGTTCTTGAATTCTCAAAACCGATCTCTCAGCCACTCGAGCAGGTCTATGATCTCTACAGCTTTAATGTGTTGCCCATGCTTGGGCAGCTCGTCGCAAACGACAAGGCCTCATACCAATACCTGGCTGAGTCGATCCGCAAACATCCCGATCAAGACACGCTGAAATCCATGATGGAGGATGCGGGCTTTTGTGACACCAAGTATCAAAATCTGACCGGTGGGATTGTTGCCATTCACAGCGGGGTCAAACGATGATTCCACGACTGATGGTGGCCGGTCTGATCTCGGCATCCGAACGTGCAATTGCAGCCGGGATGCGGGCCGCTGATCTGGGTTCTGAGGAGCTCGCGCCCATGGTCGGTAAAGTGCTGAAGTTGCACGTGACTGACATGGATCTCTCAGTCTGGTTAATCTGCGGCGAAGATCGCTGGTGGCTATCCTCTGAACCGCATGAACATGCCGATGTTGAGCTGTCCGGAACACTCGGCAGTTTGGTTGAAACAGCACGTTCGATCACGCAACCAAACACCCCCTTAGTCTTTGAGGGTCTCGACATCCGAGGCAGTGTGGGTGTGCTCCAAACCATGCAGACCATGTTCCAAACGCTGGATTTGGACTGGGAAGATGTCGTCACCAAAGCACTTGGACCGCTGCCTGCGGGAGTTTTGATCAATGCTTTTCGGGCGGCACGCACTCAATTCCTTGAGAGCCGCACACAGCTCAAGCGCCAAGCACATGACTTCCTGCGCGCTGAGCAACGCACTGTCCTGACCGACGATCAATATGCGGAGACGATTGAGCGGGTTCAACAGTTGACGCGGCAAGCCGATCGCTTTGAGGTTCGACTGCGTCGACTGGAGAATTCACAATGAGTCGTTCACTGAGACTGGCGAAAATTCTTCGCGTCCTGTTTGCAGAACGCATCGACGAATTTCTCCCCAAACCCAAGCGAGGGCCTCTGAGAGCCATCAGTTGGTGCATCCCGAAAGTTCGCATGAAGCGCTCGCGTGGAGAGCGTTTACGCGATGCATTGCAAACCCTCGGTCCGGTATTCGTCAAATTTGGACAGATGCTGTCCACCCGCCGTGATCTATTGCCGCCTGACATCGCATCGGCCTTGGCTGAGCTCCAAGATCGGGTCAAACCCTTTCCAGGTCACATTGCCAAGGAGATCGTCGAGCGTGACCTCGACGCCACCGTAGAGGAGTTGTTCAGCGAATTCGCAGATGAACCCATGGCTTCTGCCTCAGTTGCACAGGTGCATCCGGCGCGACTGAAGACTGGCGAAGACGTGGTCGTCAAGGTCATCCGACCGGGAATTGACAAAGTCATTGAGCAAGATCTCAAACTCATGATGACCATCGCGCGATTCGTCGAGACAAACTTTGTCGACGCCAAACGCTTGAAGCTCGTGCAAGTCGTCTCTGATTACCGCATGACGATTCTGGATGAACTCGACCTGCAACGCGAGGCTGCCAATACAGCGACCATCCGCAGGAATTTTGAGGATTCAGAAACCTGTTATGTCCCCGAGATCTACTGGGACTACACACGGCGTAACGTCAAGGTTGAAGAGCGTATTTACGGGGTCCCAATCTCTCGCGTCGATATTTTCAAAGAGAAGCACGTCAACATGAAAGTGTTGGCCGAACGCGGTGTCGAAATCTTCTTCACACAGGTCTTCGACCACAGTTTTTTCCATGCTGATATGCATCCCGGCAATGTCTTTGTCGACATCGAAGATCCTGAAAAACCGGTATACAAAGCCATTGATTTCGGCATTGTTGGGACTCTCGATGCAGTCTCTCAAGCCTACTTAGCGCAGAACCTCATTGCATTTTTTGATCGAGATTACCGTGCGGTTGCAGAACTCCATGTGGAATCGGGCTGGGTGCCAAAAGACACCAATGTTGGCGAGTTTGAAAGCGCAATCCGGACCGTGTGCGAACCCATCTTCCAAAAACCCTTGGGTGAAATCAGCTTTGGAGTCGTCCTCATCCGCCTGTTTGAGGTCGCGCGTCGATTCCAGATGGAAGTTCAGCCGCAGTTGATCTTGTTGCAAAAAACGCTCCTCAACATTGAAGGCTTGGGGCGCGAACTCTACCCCGATCTCGATTTGTGGCAAACCGGTAAACCCTTCCTCGAACGCTGGGTCAGTGAGCGCCTTGGACCCAAGGGATTACTTGAATACGCCAAGAGAAACGGATCGCGATGGGTGGTACAGTTTCCAGCGCTCACCAACACGCTGCTGACAGCCCCTGAGCGCATCGATCGCATCGAGTCCACACAGCAGGCGCAAACCCATGCACTCGAACAGTTGGCCAATGAATCGCGCAAGGCTCGATATGGGCGTCGTGCCGGTGTGATCCTCGGCTCGATTGGACTGAGTGTGGCTGCATTGAGCTATTGGGAGACCCCTGATGTACTCATCGCGCATTGGCCATGGCTGGTTGGACTACTCTCGCTGATACTGATCGTGAGGCGATAGACATGCGTATTCAGGATGACAACGAGCGGCAAACACTCCTTGATGCAGTGGCTTTTAATCAAGAAGGCCTGATTGCAGCGATTGCGCAAGACGTTGAAAGTCAGGCTGTCTTGATGATGGCCTGGATGAATCGAGAGGCCTTGGACGAAACGCTCAAAACAGGTCAAGTCGTGTATTACTCACGCTCACGCGAGTGCCTGTGGCGTAAAGGTGAAACCTCAGGTCAGACGCAACAATTGAAGACGATTCGAATTGATTGTGACAAGGACGCCCTTGTGTTAGGTATTCTTCAAGAGGGGGTGGCGTGCCACACGGGACGACGCAGCTGTTTTTCGTGGGCGCCAGACGCAGGCACCTGGCAGGCCGTCGAACCGGTTGTCACGGATCCTGAGTCGCTGTATGGAGAGAACAAATGACGGTGATTGAAGTCTTAGAGGACATGTTGGCCGAGCGTCGCTATGGCGACCCCGAACAATCGTACGTCGCCAAGTTGCATCACAAAGGACTCGACCACATCTTAAAAAAAGTGGGAGAGGAATCCACCGAAGTGGTCATGGCCGCCAAGGATGCAGCTCGCTCGAAAAATAACAGTGATGTCATCCATGAGGTGGCCGATCTGTGGTTTCACACCTTAGTGCTGTTATCGCATTTAGATGAGCCACCCAGTGCCGTCTTGGCAGAACTCGAACAGCGCCTCGGCGTCAGTGGCTTAGTTGAAAAAGCAAATCGTGAGGATGCACATGGCTGACTGTTTGTTTTGTAAGATTCGCGATGGCGAGATCCCTGCAGACATTGTCTACAAAGACGATGACATGCTGGCATTTCGGGATATTCACCCCAAAGCACCCGTGCATTTTCTGGTGATCCCACGACGACACATTGAAAATTTATTTGATGTGACAGAGAGCGACACCGGGTTACTTGGGCGGATTCAGCTGATGATTCCCGAGATTGCAAAGCAACAAGGACTGGATTCGGGGTTTAGAACAGTGTTGAATACCGGACCCGGTGGACACCAAGAGGTGTATCACATGCATTATCATGTCCTCGGTGGCGGACCATTTACTGGATTTAATTAACATAAACACAACGAAGTAGGAGCCCGCATATGGGAGTTGGTGGTATCAGCATTTGGCAGCTTTTGATCGTGCTTGCCATTGTGATCATGATCTTTGGGACGAAGAAACTGAAGACACTCGGATCCGATCTGGGCAGCGCGGTGAAAGGATTCCGGAGCTCTGTCAGCGATAAAACAGATGACAAAGTCACAGACGAGACGACCGCTCAGTCTGAGGCACATACCGAAACAGAGACGACACAGCAGACGACCGAGAGCGCTGAAGCCAAAGAGAAGGTTTAAGTGTTTGATATTGGAGCAACCGAGTTACTCTTGGTTGCCATCATCGGCTTGGTCGTGGTCGGCCCGGAGCGCCTTCCCAGACTCGCCCGCACGATTGGTATGTGGGTAAAACGTGCGCGTGGGCAAATGTCGTCGATTCAGAAAGAGATCAATCGAGAGCTCGAGCTTGAGGACTTAAAGCGCCAGCTTGAACAGAAAGGCGGTGGTCTGACGCTTGAGGATCTGACAGGCGAAGATAACAACGCATCGAAACCCCAACCGTCATCCAACATCAACCAGAAGCAGGATAATGAGCGATCCAAGTCTGAATGATCAGCCCCTGATCGCCCACCTCGTCGAACTCCGGGATCGCCTGATCCGTGTGTTGATCGTGATCCTCATATTCTTTTTGGGGTTCATCGCGTTTGCCAACGATCTCTACGCTTATTTGGCGGAACCTTTGCAATCATTGTTGCCCGAAGGTGCTTCGATGATTGCAACGCAGGTGGCTTCACCCTTTTTGGCTCCCTTCAAACTGGCGCTGTATTTGAGCATATACTGCGGCGCGCCGATGATCCTGTACCAACTGTGGGGGTTCATCGCACCGGGTCTGTATCAGAATGAGAAGAAAATTGCCGGACCGCTTCTGATATCAAGCATCATCCTATTTTACGCCGGCATGGCGTTTGCCTATTTTGTAGTCTTCCCATTGGTCTTTGGTTTCTTCACCACTGTTGGACCCACCGGCGTCACGGTCATGACTGATATCGATGCCTATTTGAGCTTCGTATTGAAGCTCTTTCTCGCCTTTGGACTCGCCTTTGAAATCCCAGTCGCGACAATGCTGATGATCAAAGCAGGGGTCACCACTGTGGAGTCTTTGAAAGAAAAACGGCCCTACGTATTCATTGGTTGTTTTGTGGTGGGCATGTTGGTCACGCCTCCTGACATGATCAGTCAAACACTGCTTGCTGTACCCATGTGGCTTCTTTTTGAGGCCGGATTAATTGGCTCTCGGTTCTTGGGGACGCCGCGTGGCCAAGACGAGACAGACAGCCACCAAGATCCTGAGACAGATCCAACGCCGCCTACGCCACCGACGGTGGTCGAAAACGAGGCGTCTGAGGATGATTCACCTGAACCCATTGATGAGTTTGACCTGTATGCGCCCGTAAAAAGCGATGAGGATGACGCACCCATCTCTGAAACACGTGAATCGCCGTCTGAGCCTCCATTGGATTTAGATGACGATGCGCAGAAGCCGAAAGCGGTTGGACCTCCGAAGCCTGGCAAATCTGATCAAACCGATTGATCAGTGACCGTAACGACTGGCCAGGTGAGCAGTGGCCTGGCACAGCGAGGTGATGGTTTCGTCACTGAATGCACAATGACTCGCATTGGGTAGAATTTCTAAGTGTAGCGCTGGCCAGTGCGCTTTCAGCGCCTCTGCGTTGGACACACGACACACATCATCCAGCACGCCATGGACTAAATACCCGGGAATATCCTGCAGTTCGCTCATTTGGCTGAGTAGCGCATTGGAGTCGATAAAACACGATTGGCTGATGTAATGATGTTCGATCCGAGCCATGGCATATTCTTGAGAAAGCGTCATATCACCTTTTGGTTTTGCAGATTCATCACAAATCGAGAGCCGATATTCCCACAGGTTCCAGGCGCGTGCAGCGCGTTTTCGTAAAAATGGATCCGGTGAGTTGAGAACTCGCTCGTATCCAGAAAACACTGCATCAGCTGATGATGCGTCGCCACCAATGGGCGCTGTAAAGTCCTGCCAGGCGCGGGGATAGCCATCCCGCGCCTCGAAATAGAGCCAATCGATATCCGATGCTGAGGCCAAAAATAGCCCTCTCAGGATCAGACCCAGCGTATGTTCTGGATGGCGCTGCGCGTATAACAAGGCAAGCGTCGCACCCCAAGATCCGCCGAACAGTGCAAATCGTTTAAAGCCCACGTGGGTCGTGAGGTGTTCAATATCATCCAGCAGATGCTCGGTGGTGTTCTCAGTCAGTCCACCCACGGGAGTGCTGTCTCCGGATCCGCGCTGATCAAAACAGAGGATCCGAAACCGAGTGGCATCAAAAAATCGATGCATGTGCGGAGAGGTACCGGCCCCGGGGCCGCCATGCAGACAAACCACTGGCAGTCCATCAGGGTTCCCATAGACTGAAATTGGCAGTTGATATTGACCATCACGCGTCTGAATACAATCTCGCGTGATCGCAGTGCTGGCCGGATAAAGTCTGTGCATACGCCCCCTTACGGGGCGGCTTGCACTCCTAGCTCGCCGCCTTGGTCCGACCCGCGCGTTTGCGATCGGCTTCTTTCAGTAGTTTTTTCCGTAACCGAATATGGTTCGGAGTTACTTCCACAAGTTCATCATCATCAATGAATTCAAGCGCTGACTCAAGCGTCATCTTCACCGGTGGGCTCAAGGTCAAGGCCTCATCTGTGCCAGACGCTCGGACATTGGTCAGCTGTTTACCCTTTACTGGGTTCACTGGCAGATCATTATCCCGCGAATGAATACCAAGCAGCATACCTTCATAGACATCCACTCCAGCACCGACGATCAGACGCCCTCGGTCTTGGAGGTTGAACAATGAGTAGGCTGTTGTGGCACCGTCTGTCATGGATACCAGTACACCGTTATTTCGGTTTCCAATATCGCCCTCTTTCACAGGCCCGTAGTGATCAAACACATGGCTCATGATGCCGGTACCTGAGGTCATGGTGAGAAATTGCGAACGAAAACCGATCAATCCACGTGCAGCAATGATGTACTCGAGCCGCAAACGGCCCTGACCGTCGGGCTCCATGTTCTTCATGTCACCTTTGCGAAGCCCCAAGGCTTCCATCACAGCACCTTGATGCTGATCTTCGATGTCAATGACCACATATTCATAGGGTTCTTGACGCGTTCCGTCGATCTCTTTGATGATCACCTCGGGCCTCGAGACACCGAGTTCAAACCCTTCACGACGCATGCCCTCGATCAATACCGACAGATGGAGCTCACCCCGTCCAGAGACTTTGAATTTATCGGGCGAATCGCCGGGCTCAACCCGCAATGCCACGTTGTGGATCAATTCACGCTCTAAGCGCTCCTTGATATTCCGCGAAGTGACATATTTCCCATCACGCCCAGCAAAGGGGCTGTCGTTGACCTGGAAAGTCATCGATACGGTTGGCTCATCAACAGTTAATGGAGGCAGTGCTTCAGGTGCATCGGTGCTGCAGATAGTGTCCGAAATCGACAGGGGGTCGACACCTGTGATGCACACAATATCACCGGCGGCTGCGGTCTCTTGCTCGACACGCTCGAGCCCGAGATAGCCAAGAATCTGTAATACCTTACCGTTTCGGGTAGCTCCTTCACGATCAACCACACTCACCTGCTGGTTACGCTTGAGCGTTCCACGCCGAATCCGGCCAACACCAATGACTCCCTGGAAGGTATTGTAATCGAGTGCTGAAATTTGCAGTTGCAGTGGCCCATCGCGATCGACCTCAGGCACGGGACAGTGATCGACAATGGCCTGCAAGACCGGCTCCATACTTTCCACCATTTCATCGGGTTCAGGACCTGACAATCCGTTAATGGCCGAGCAATACACAATCGGGAAATCCAGTTGCTCATCGGTTGCGCCCAATTGATCAAAGAGGTCAAACACCTTATCAACGGCGCCGTGTGGATCTGCGCCGACTTTGTCGACCTTATTGACGATGACGATTGGCTTCAAACCTTGCGCAAACGCTTTTTGCGTCACAAAGCGTGTTTGTGGCATCGGACCCTCGGCGGCATCCACCACCAATAAAACCGCATCAACCATCGACAGGACCCGTTCCACTTCACCACCAAAGTCAGCGTGGCCTGGCGTGTCAACGACGTTGATTTGGTAATCGTGCCATGACAACCCAGTGTTTTTGGCAAGAATGGTGATCCCGCGTTCTTTTTCCTGGTCATTTGAGTCCATGACCCGCTCATTCAGAATCTCTTTGCGATCCAGCGTTCCTGAAGCGGCGAGTAGTTTGTCGACAAGTGTGGTTTTTCCGTGGTCGACGTGCGCGATGATCGCGACGTTGCGTATCCGTTCAATCATAAAGTCCTCCGTGCGCGCGGAGTATAGCGAACACTCGATGACAGCGTTGCATTTTTTTGCACTCCAGCAAATGCACATTTTTGGTGCTATCTAATCGACGGATTGCACTTATATGGTGCAAAATCTGGATATAATGCACCACAATAGAATCGCAAATGCTGAAGAATCAAGGCATCCATGTTCAGGCATGGGCTTTGCTAACTTGTGTTGAGCGCTCGCACCACAGCGTGGCATGCGAGGAATTGAGTTCCAACGACGGAGTCAGACATGTCTGAAAACACTTTAAAATTGATTGCAGAGAGTGAAGCCCGCTGGGTTGATCTTCGCTTTACAGACCCACGTGGTAAAGAGCAGCACGTGACCTTCCCCGCTTCATCAATTGATACCGAATTCTTTGCCGAAGGCGCAATGTTCGATGGCTCATCAATTGCTGGCTGGAAGTCCATCAACGAGTCCGACATGATTCTGATGCCCGACGACGGCACAGCAGTCGTTGACCCCTTTACTGAAGAAGTCACGGTCAATTTGCGATGCGATATTGTTGAACCAAGCACCATGCAGGGCTACGAACGCGATCCTCGCTCTGTAGCGAATCGCGCCGAGGACTATCTGAAGTCCACCGGAATCGGTGATCAGTGTTTCTTTGGCCCCGAACCTGAATTCTTCGTGTTTGACAACGTGCAGTGGAAGGCTGATATGTCAGGCGCGATGTACAAGATCGATGCCGAGGAAGCAGCATGGTCAAGCCATGCGGAGTTCGAAGGTGGAAACATGGGGCACCGGCCTGCTGTCAAAGGCGGATATTTCCCAGTGCCACCGATCGATTCTGCAATGGATCTCAGAACCGCCATGTGCGAAACCATGGAAGCCATGGGTCTCGCGGTCGAAGTGCATCACCACGAAGTTGCGACAGCCTGCCAGAATGAAATCGGTGTGAAGTTTAATACACTGGTGAAAAAGGCAGATGAAGTTCAGATCTTAAAGTACGTGGTGCATAACGTCGCACACGCCTACGGAAAGACGGCCACCTTTATGCCAAAACCATTGGTGGGTGATAACGGATCAGGCATGCACTGCCACCAGTCAATCTGGAAAGACGGACAAAACCTATTTGCCGGCAATGGCTATGCTGGACTGTCGGATGAGGCACTGTATTACATCGGTGGCATCATCAAACATGCCCGTGCAATCAATGCATTTGCCAACGCCTCAACCAACTCCTACAAGCGATTGGTTCCAGGTTTTGAAGCGCCAGTCATGCTTGCCTACTCAGCACGCAACCGGTCTGCATCCATCCGGATCCCTTATGTATCAAGCGCCAAAGGGCGTCGTATCGAGGTCCGATTCCCAGACCCGACTGCAAACCCATACCTGGCATTCTCGGCCATGCTGATGGCAGGTATTGATGGGATTCAAAATAAGATCCATCCGGGTGAGGCTGCCGATAAAGATCTGTACGACCTGCCAGCTGAAGAGGCTGCATCGATCCCAACAGTGGCTTCGAGCTTTGAGCAAGCCTTGGATGCACTCGATGCCGATCGAGGCTTCTTAACAGCCGGTGGCGTCTTCACAGACGGCATGATTGATGGATACCTCGAGCTCAAGCGCGGTGAAGTGGAATTGCTGAATATGACGACCCATCCGGTCGAGTTCGGCATGTACTACAGCGTGTAAGGAGGTGGCCGAACGGTGTTCGGCCGAACCCATGGATACACGGCTGCTTGATGCGCTCAATACCGGAATTGTCCTGCTCGACGAGCAACGCATTCCCTGTTGGGCCAATGAAGCAGCGCGACGCATCACATCCATGGGCATGCGTCATCTGGCCTCGGCACCCTTTGAACATTGGGTCGCTGCAGGTCAGGCGGCGGAACTGAAAGAATCGTTATCCCACTGCGTTGTCAGTGGGCACAGTTTTACGTTTCGAGAACTCATTCTGACGCGTGACGGGTTGTCGATTACCACCGATGCCTCCTTCAGTCGCCTTCAGGAATCGGTCGGAGGTGGGCGCGTGTTGGTGGAAATTGCAGAAGTCGATCAACTGCTCAAAATTACACGTGATACGCGTTTAATCAGCGATGAAGCCGGTTTTCGAAAGCTGGCCCAAGGGTTGGCACATGAGGTGAAAAATCCACTCGGTGGTATCAAGGGCGCTGCGCAGTTGCTTGCAAAAGAGGACGGCGCTCAACACTTTTCGGATTATCTCGACATCATCGTGTCAGAGGCCGACCGCCTCAAAGCACTGGTCGACCGGCTGCTCGGTTCGCCGCAAGCCCCCGTCGATGAGATGTTTAATATCCATCAGGTCTTGGAGCGGGTCCGTTCACTCATCAGCGCGGAGTCGGGTGGCGAAATCCAAACGATGCGAGACTACGATCCAAGTCTGCCTGACGTGTTCGGCGACCGCAGCCAACTGCTTCAAGCAACCCTGAACATCGCCAAAAATGCATTGGAGGCGCTCACTGAAGCGGCAACTGACGCGCCCTGTATTCGCTTTGTGACGCGTGCAGTCAGACGTGCACATCCTGGAACGAAGGGTGCGCACACGCTGCTGCAAATTCGCATTGAAGATAACGGACCTGGAATCCCCGAGGAGCTGAAAGATCGGCTGTTTTTCCCAATGGTCTCAGGGCGGCCTGAAGGATCTGGAATCGGCCTGTCGATCACGCAAACAATCATTTCACGCCATGAGGGCTGGATTGAGGTTCATTCGGGCCCTGGACACACCGCTTTTGAAATCATGCTGCCCTTTGGAGTGAAACCATGAATACACCAACCGTATGGGTTGTTGATGACGACCGCTCAATCCGCTGGGTGCTTGAGAAAGCGCTCACCGGAGCCGGATTCGAGCATGCCGTATTTGATTCTGCCAAGGCGGCACGTCAAGCACTTGAGGCACACACACCGACTGTGGTGATGACCGACATTCGGATGCCTGGTGAAGACGGGTTATCACTGCTTGAGCACCTACACAGTGTCTCACCAAAACTGCCGGTTATCGTCATGACAGCGCACTCCGATCTGGACAGCGCCGTGGCCTCCTACAGTAAAGGTGCGTTTGAATATTTGCCAAAGCCCTTCGATGTCGACGACGCGATCAGCCTGGTTGAGCGGGCTCTAGAGCGCAATCAAGACAGCACCCCTGTCGAGCCAGAGAGTACGGTGGATCATGCGCCCTTGATGCTTGGTGAGGCCCCAGCCATGCAAGACGTCTTCAGAGCCATCGGACGGCTCTCGCAAGCTGAAATCACGGTCCTCATTAACGGTGAGTCAGGCACTGGGAAGGAGTTGGTTGCACATGCAGTCCATGCCAACTCGCCGCGCAAACAGGGTCCATTTATCGCGCTCAATATGGCTGCGATTCCGAAAGACTTGGTCGAGTCGGAATTGTTCGGCCATGAGAAAGGCGCATTCACAGGCGCGACAGGCGCGCGCACGGGTCGTTTTGAACAGGCCAATGAAGGCACACTCTTTCTTGATGAAATCGGCGACATGCCCTTTGACACCCAAACACGACTTTTGCGCGTCTTGGCCGACAACGAATTTTATCGCGTCGGCGGCATGTCACCGGTCAAAGTCAATGTTCGGATTATCGCTGCCACACATCAAAACCTCGAGGACCGCGTTAAAGATGGCCTGTTTCGTGAAGATTTATTCCATCGTCTCAATGTCATTCGGATTCAACTGCCGGCGCTTCGCGATCGACGTGAAGATGTGCCCACGCTTGCTGAACACTTTTTAGTCCAGGCTGCCAAAGAAATTGGTACGGAACCCAAGTTTCTCGCCGACGAGGCGAAACGTGCCTTGGCTGAATTCGACTGGCCTGGCAATGTTCGTCAACTTGAAAACATGTGTCGCTGGCTCTCGGTCATGGCACCCAACCCGCTGATTCAAGCGCAAGACCTGCCGCCAGAAGTTGTGCAACCGAGTCAGGTGGCACAGCGCACTGCGCTGTCATGGACAGGGTTACTGCGAGAGCGGGCAGGCGTCCTCTTGAAATCCCATGAGGGTGAGGTGATCGATCGGCTGACTGAGGAGTTTGAGCGGACTCTGATTGAGGTGGCACTCACCCAGACCGGTGGCCGCAAAAAAGAGGCAGCTGAAAAACTGGGTTGGGGCCGCAACACCCTCACCCGCAAACTCAAAGATCTTGGGTTTGCAGATTCAGGTGACGACTGACCGCTTAATGCGTCTCTTGTGAAGCCTGAGCTTGCGCACTCTGCTTTTGACGGCGCTGCTCGAGAAGCGCATCAAAGTTGATTGGCGCAAGCATCGGCGCTGGGAAGGTCGCCTTCACAGCCAGCGCGTCAATGGTCTCGCGCGCATAGGGGAATAAAATATTCGGACACATCGAGCCCAAAATATGCTCAACCGTCTTCTCTTCAAAACCCTGCACAACAAAGGCCCCGGCTTGTTGAATCTCGACCATGAATGCGACTTCATCGTCGGTTTTCACCGTCACACTGAGCTTCAAAACCACTTCATACATGGTTTCACTCAACACAGTGTGCGAGATATCCACATCAAGACCTAACTTCGGATTCCACTGCTTTTCGAAAATCTGCGGTGCTTTCGGCGACTCCAACGAGACGTCTTTAGTGTAGATCCGAGCGATTGAAAAATTTTGCGCGTCTTCAGACATGAATTCCTGCTTCCTTTAACCATGTATGTAACTGTCCAGATTGAAGTGCCTCTTGGGTCTCGTCACAGCCCCCAATATGACGCTCTCCAATAAACACTTGTGGGACGGTTCGGCGTCCGGTGATCTGCATCATGTGCTCGCGCTGCTCGGGATCCTGGTCAACACGTATTTCCTGATAGGACACGCCGAGATCATCAAATAATCGTTTTGCCATGATGCAAAACGGGCAAATTCCGGTGGTATACATTACGACACCCGTCATGCGCGCTTCCCCTTTTTGACGGGCAGGGAGGCCGCTGTCCATTCGCTCATACCGCCGGCCAATCTGACCACCTGCTCAAACCCACGCTTCTTCAATGTTTTCGCGACAGCGCCGGCTGCAGTACCCATCTTGCAGACCACAATCACGGGTCGGCCCTTGTCGTGATCAAGCTCAGATGCTTTCGAGTCAAACACACTGACGGGAATGTTCTTGGCGCCAGAAATATGTCCATTGGCAAATTCTTTTTGTTCGCGAATATCCACCACCACTGCATTTTCGCGGTTCATCAGACGAGTTGCTTCGGTGGTATTAACCGTTTTTCCGGCTTTTTTCGTCTCTGTATACCAAAGGGTGCCAGCGGCGGAGAACCAGAGCACAATGAGCACCCAATTTTCTTGGGCGAAACCGATAAATTCCTGCATAAATCCTGAGAGACCGTGAACCAAAGTAAGTCGTCGAGTATAATGATGTGGCTGTCGAAGTCACGACCTGACGAGACACGCCCAATCATTGTTTGGAACCGAGCATGCAACCAAAACCCGTTGTTCTACTAATTCTTGATGGCTTCGGCATCCGGGAAGCCGCCGACGACAATGCGATCTTTCATGCGCAGACGCCGACCTTTGATCACCTGGCAGCCACAGCGCCCCAGGCGTCGCTTTCGACCTCGGGTGCAGCGGTTGGGCTTCCGGATGGCCAGATGGGGAACTCTGAAGTCGGGCACATGAATCTCGGCACGGGACGGATCGTCTATCAGGATTTTACTCGGATCAGCAAAGCCATCGATGAAGGATCCTTTGAGACCAATGAAGTGCTGGTCAGTGCATGCCGACGTGCGCGCGACCAGGGCGGGACATTGCACCTTTTAGGACTCTTAAGCCCAGGTGGCGTACACAGTCATGAGGACCATTTGGAAGCGATGATCGCATTGGCGGATTCGTTGAATGTTCCCATGACTCGCCTGCATGCATTCCTCGACGGTCGTGACATGCCACCACGCTCGGCGCACGAATCATTAGTCCGGTTTCAACGATTGGAAACGGTCCACCCGAATTACAAGCTCTCGAGTCTTTGCGGTCGCTACTACGCAATGGATCGGGATAACAATTGGGATCGCATACAGACCGCATTTGATCTGATCACCAAAAGCCAGGCTGAGTTTTCTGCCGGAACAGCCACTGAGGCACTCCAGCAAGCCTATCAACGCGGAGAAGACGACGAATTCGTCAAAGCCACACGTCTTGGGGAGTCCTGGGAAATGCGCCCTGAAGACGTGGTTCTCGTGATGAATTTCAGGGCCGATCGTGCGCGACAGTTAACTCAGGCTTTCACTTCATCCTCGCTTCCTGGACTGCAGCGGCCGGAGTTTTTAAATTCCGTACATGTTGCCACACTCACACAATATGCCGATTACCTGACGACCGCGGTGGCTTTTCCACCGGAAACCCTCACAAACACCTTGGGCGAAGTCGTTTCACAAGCCGGTCGGACTCAACTCAGAATTGCCGAAACTGAAAAATATGCGCACGTCACCTTCTTTTTCAGTGGCGGCAAAGAAGAGCAACTGCCAGGCGAAACTCGAGAACTGATTCCCTCACCGAAGGTCGCAACCTACGACCTACAACCTGAAATGAGTGCTCCCGCAGTGACGGACACCTTGGTGCAAGCAATTCAAGAGCAGGCGTATGACCTCATTGTTTGTAACTATGCCAATGGTGACATGGTCGGCCACACCGGTGACTTTCACGCGGCTGTCAAAGCCATCGAGGCGCTGGATCACGAGGTTGCACGTGTAATTGAGGCCTGTCGTAGTGTGGGAGGAGCCTGCATCATTACAGCCGATCACGGTAATGCCGAACAAATGCAAGATCACACCAGTGGTCAGCCCCATACAGCGCACACCACGGGTCCAGTACCTATCTGGCTTGCTGCCGACCCCATCGGTGTCCAGTCGCTTCAATCCGGAGCCCTTCAAGATGTCGCGCCAACACTGCTTGACTTACTTGGGCTCGAACAACCGGTCGAAATGACCGGGCACTCATTGATCACACGCTGATGCTTCGTGTGCTTGCTCTGATGTACGGCCTGTGGTTGGGCAGTGCACAGGCAGATCCTATCCGAGAAGCCGAACGCGAGCGGGCTCAGACTGAAAAGGCACTGGCAACACTGCAAGAAAATGTCGCACTTGGGGCCAAGCGGATTGCACTGATTGAGACCGAAATCGAGCGGCTGAATCGTGAATCCAAAGCACTCACCCGCCAAATCGTCGATGCTGAAGGCACCTTGTTGCGACTCACCGATGCGCGAAATGCCACTGAACAGCTGATCTCAGAGACAAATATCCGACTTGAGCGTTTGATTGAGGTCTATCAAGACGAGCTGGTGGCCTACTATGTCACTGGAAAAACCATTCGGCCTGAGCGACCCGCTGAGGGAGATACCCACAGTGACTACCTGCCATTTGTTCTCGAGGCGCGTCAGGCCAAAGCCCAAATCATCAAATCTGAGCAAGCTGCGCTTCAGGACTTGCTCACACAGCAAGCTGAGAACACAGAAGCAGCAGCCAAAACGCTCGATACCTTAAAACAATCCAAGGCGGCTTTGAGCCAAAAAACTGAAGATCAAAAACAATTGCTCGCCAGCATTAATCGAGATTTATCGACACAGCAGAGTCGCAAACAGGCACTTTCTGACGATTTGGCCGGACTTGAAAAACGAATCGCAGCTTTACAAATTGACACCTCAGATGCCTCGTTGGCGCCTTTAAAAGGGCGTCTGAACTGGCCCGTCGAAGGGCGAGTGATACGGCGCTTCGGACAAACACGGGACGACGGGTTTGGTGATTGGCAAGGGATGGTCATCAGTGCCATCGATAACAGTGATGTGCGCGCTGTCCAATCTGGAAAAGTGGCGTACGCAGGATATCTGCTTGGATACGGTTTGGTGGTTGTGATTGCACATAACGATGGCCATGCCACGATTTATGGGCACAATCGAGAGGTCTTGGTTCAAACCGGCGAAACAGTCAGTGCACGACAAGCCATTGCGATTACTGGGAATACCGGTAGTCTGGACGTGGCCGGCGTGTATTTTGGACTCACGCGTAACGGCAAGCCTATCAATCCAACACCGTGGCTGAATTGATCATGAAAAAAACGATAATGTCGGGGTTATTCACTACAGCACTCCTGTGCGGTGCTCAAATAAGTTATGCAGATGATTCGGTCTCGTCGGTCCCCGACGTGGACTCGCTCGATGCGTTACAGGCATTTATCGAAGTCTATGAGCAAATCAAGCTTGAATATGTGGAAGAAATTGACGATCAAACGCTCTTGAATCATGCCATCGATGGCATGCTGAGTAAGCTCGATCCACACTCAGGGTATCTCGAGCCCCGCGATGTCTCAGACCTTCGAGATTCCACATCAGGCTCCTTTGGCGGCATTGGCATTGAGATGGATGTTGTCAACGGTCTCATTGAGGTCATTTCACCAATCGATGACTCACCGGCTGCCCGGGCGGGGGTCAAACCGAAAGACATCATCGTGCAAGTGGATGGTGAAAATGTCAGAAACATCACACTTCGCGAGGCCATTGAACTGCTCCGTGGACCGATTGGCGAGGCGGTCGAGCTTGGCATTTTGCGTGAAGAAGATGGCCGCGCCGTTGAACTCACAGTCAACCTCGAGCGCGCCATCATTCGAGTCACCAGCGTCCAACACGACAGACTCCCGAACGACATTGGGTATCTGCGGATCGCACAGTTCCAATCGAGGACAGGCGCTGATCTCATCAAAGCAATCACGCAATTGGAATCTGAGGCGCCGCTGGCCGGACTCATTTTAGATCTACGAAACAATCCAGGCGGTGTACTTTCAGCAGCCATTGATGTGGCTGATGCGTTTCTGACGGACGGCCTCATCGTCTCCACCCGTGGCCGAGATGAGTTTGCGACGATTGAATATGAAGCCAACGCTGAAACCGCGCTGCCCGATCCACCAATGGTGGTCTTAATCAATGGCGGCTCTGCATCTGCGGCCGAGATTGTCGCCGGGGCACTCGCAGATCATGACCGTGCAGTCTTGATTGGAACGCCCACATTTGGCAAGGGTTCGGTACAAACCATCGCCTCGCTTGAGAATAACTACGCACTGAAACTCACCACTGCGCTTTATTACACGCCAAGTGGCCGATCCATCCAGGCGACAGGTATTCCACCGACCATCCAGGTTTCTGAAGGCGACGCAGTGATCGAATCCGATCTAAGAACGCGCGAGGCGGATCTTCCCAAGCATCTTGAAAACAATATGACGGTTGAAGAGATGGACGCGCTTGAAGACAGGCTCACAGCTGATAATCAGCTGTTACATGCCTACAACCTGTTGCGAGGTGCGCAACTCCTCAACCGGTGAGTTGCCGGATTTCAATCCCGGCATCCGCCATGGCCTGTTTGGCTTCACCGATCGTGTGTTGCTGAAAATGAAAAATACTGGCTGCCAAGACTGCGTCGGCGTGACCTTGGATCACGCCATCCACCAGGTGTTGTAAATTGCCAACGCCGCCCGAGGCAATCACAGGGACTGTTACAGTGTCTGCAATGGCGCGCGTCAACCCCAAATCAAAACCATCTCGCGTTCCATCGCGATCCATGGAGGTGAGCAGAATCTCGCCTGCACCAAATTCGACCATCTTGTCCGCCCATGCAATGGCATCAAGACCTGTCGATTTGCGGCCCCCGTGCGTGAAAACCTCCCACCGATCTGGTCCCACCGATTTGGCATCGATGGCAACCACAATGCATTGCGATCCAAATTTGTCCGCGGCTCTTTTGACCAACTCAGGTTCAAACACAGCCGCTGTATTGATCGAAACTTTGTCGGCACCCGCCAAGAGTAAATCTCGGATGTTGTCGGTTGAACGCACACCCCCGCCCACAGTCAATGGAATAAACACCTCACTCGCCATCCGAGAGACCGTGTCTAAGGTTGTGCCGCGGTTTTCATGGCTCGCCGTAATATCCAGAAATGTGATTTCGTCAGCACCCTCTTGGTTATATCGCCGACTCACCTCGACCGGGTCACCCGCATCTCGGATATCCTCAAATTGGACGCCTTTGACAACGCGACCTTGATCCACATCGAGGCATGGGATGATGCGTTTTGCCAAGCTCATCGAGGTGCCTTCGTCAGTGATATGGCAGCTGCGAGATCTAAGGTGCCTTCATAAATAGCCCGTCCAGTGATCCCACCAATAACGCCATCCTGCTCGACTTGAAGAAGCGCATGGACATCATCCATGCCTTTAAGACCACCAGAGGCAATCACTGGACAGCCGGTATCACGAGCTAAGGCTGCAGTGGCCTCAATATTTACGCCACTCAACATCCCGTCACGCCCGATATCGGTGTAGACAACGGACGACACACCGTCGCCTGCAAATCGCTTCACCACCTCAGTTGCGGAGACAGTACTCGCTTGAGCCCACCCCTCAGTCGCGACCCATCCGTCTTTAGCGTCGACACCGACAATGATCTGATCGGGAAACAAACGGCATGCTTCACTGACAAACGCAGGCTCTTTGACGGCCTGAGTGCCAATGATCACCCAGCGAAGACCCAGATCAAGATAGGCTTCGACGGTTGCAAGATCTCGAACTCCACCGCCCAACTGCACGGGAAGATCCGGATGCGCTGCAACGATGCCAGAGACCGCATCTTTATTTTCAGGCTTTCCAGCGAAGGCTCCATCCAGATCGACCACATGCAAACGCTGACAGCCCGCATCGACCCACTGTGAGGCTGTCGCGACTGGATCATCGGAGTACACCGTGGACTGATCCATGTCACCTTGTCGTAATCGAACACACGCACCGAGTTTGAGATCAATTGCAGGAATAATCAGCATGTGCCGTCCCAAGTTAAGAAGTTGCGATAGAGCATAAGGCCCATGTCATGTGATTTTTCAGGGTGAAATTGCACCGCAAATACACCCTCTCGCGCCAGTGCAGCTGCAAAGTGTTCACCATAATCACATACCCCGACGACCTGTTCACTGGAGGTCACCGCGTAGCGATAGCTATGAACGAAGTAAAAGCGCGTTGCATCCGGAATCGAAGACCACATCGGATGCGCTCTCTGCATCACTTGGTTCCAGCCCATGTGTGGAACTTTATATGGAAGTCCGGCTGCATCCGTCATCTCACGGGGAAATCGCGTGACCCGGCCCGGAAATACTCCAAGCGCCTCGACACCGGCGCTTTCCTCACCAGACTTCGCAAGGATCTGCATCCCCACGCAGACCCCCATCAGCGGCTTTTGCCCAACCAATTCGTCAATCAGTTGATCCAGTCCACGTGCTTTCAGGCCCTCTAAACAATCGCCCATTGCACCCACACCGGGCAGCACGACGCGATCGGCGCGACGAATCCGCTCTGGATCACCGGTCACAACCACATCGACCGCGTTGTTGTGTTCGATGGCTTTGGCAACGCTGTGCAGATTTCCGGAGCCGTAATCAATGACGGCGACCTGCTGCGGCATTAAAGCGACCCTTTGGTCGAGGGAATCATCTGCCCCATACGGGCATCAGGAGTAATCGCCATCCGCAGCGCCCGACCGAAGGCTTTGAACACGGTCTCGATTTGGTGGTGCGTGTTTTCACCCTTCAAATTGTCGATGTGGAGGGTGACCTGAGCATGATTGACGAATCCTTGGAAAAACTCCCGAAACAGATCCACATCAAAGCCACCCACCACAGCCCGAGTGAACGGCACCTGATAAAACAAACCAGGCCGTCCTGAGAAATCAATAACAACGCGACTGAGTGCTTCATCGAGTGGGACATAACTGTGCCCATAACGGGTCATCCCCTTTTTATCGCCACAGGCTTCGGCAAAAGCCTGTCCTAGGGTAATACCAACATCCTCGACGGTATGATGATCATCGATGTCCAAATCACCCGTCGCATCGATTCGAAGATCCACCAATCCATGACGTGCAACCTGATCAAGCATGTGCTCGAAAAACGGAATCCCGGTCTTGAAAGTCGATTGACCCGTCCCATCGAGGTTGAGTTCAACCTGTATCTGGGTCTCGAGCGTGTTACGTTGTACGACTGCGGTGCGATCAGACATGGCTGTTCCTTAAGCCTTCATAAACGCCGTAGTATACCGGTAGAGACACTCACTGACGACAGAGGTTCGTATGCGATTCGTGAAAGGCCTACTTTACGTGTGCATCACACTGATCGTATTGGTTGCCGCATCGGTGACCTACATCACCCAAGTCCTTGACCCCAACGACCTTAAACCGACGATTGCGAAAGCGGCAGCCGCACAGCAAATCGATCTGACAATCGATGGGCCTATTGAATGGAGCTTTTATCCCTGGCTTGGATTCAGCGCCGAGCAGATCTCCGCAAGCAGTGCACACGGCGAGTTGACTGCAGATCGATTGGAAGCGACTGTCTCGCTGTTGTCGATTCTCGCAGACACATTGGTGATTGATCGCTTGACCGCGATTGCGCCCGTCATTACCGGCTCTGGCCAGCCATTTCCAGTTGCACCTGACAATACATCCGGACAGGTGAACGCACAGCCACCGGTATTGGTGCGCTCCATTGCCGTGACTGATGGTCTGATTCGGGGATTACCGAATCAAATTGAGTTGCATCAGTTGAATATTACGCTTGAGACTCTGAGTCCAGACACGGCAAGTCGACTCGAATTTGAGACCATGATTCAGCAAGACGAGCTCAGGGTCCCTGTGGAGCTAAGTGCAGATATCACTCCAACGACACAATTTGACAGCCTCACCGCCCAAAATATTGAACTGGCAAGCCGCTCATTGAACGCGTCCTTTGATGGATTTATAAGCTTCGCACTTTCAGGCAGCGCTGCAGCTGAGGGCACCCTGAGCGTGTCTGATTTTTCTCCTCGGCAATGGCTCAAGTCCGCCAATTTACCGATCTTGAAAACTGACTCATTGACTGCGCTTGATCAGCTGCGCGTGAACACGGACCTGAAGCTGTCTGAGGATCAAATATCACTGCGCCCACTGGACTTCACCCTTGATCAAACAACCTTTGCCGGCGCCTTGGATATCAATCTCCGCCCAGTCAGCATCCAGCTGCGTGGCCAAATGGATCAGTTCAAAGTTGATGACTATTTGCAATCAGCCCATACCAGTGGGGGTGAAACCAACACAACTGCTTCCCCTGAGCCACTGCTTCTTCCTGGATCCTACCAACTGGAGGTTGGCCGTCTGACAATCCGTGATATTCCGATGAATAACTTCCAATTAGAAGTTGGAATACAGGCCGATGAATTGACATTATCGAAACTGCAAACCGAAGTGTTTGACGGGACCCTGACGGCCTCCGGCAATCATCTGCTGGTGCCACAAATTTCCAATCTCAATGGCACGCTGGACGGACTCGAGATCAATCGCATGCCGCTTACAGATGCCATGAAGGAGCTCTCCGGAACCCTATCTGGCGCCTTTGATCTCCGCACAGCCGGACAGACGGTCGATGTCATCACGCCGTCGCTGACGGGGCCTGTCCGACTCAACCTGACAAATGCTCGACTTGGAGATCTCAATATTGCCGAGGCGACGTGCCAGGCATTAGGCCAGACTGCCGCCAACGCGACGCCAACTGAAGACACCGCATCGATTCGCCTTCAATTCCAGGAAGGTGTTGCTCAAATTGAATCCCTCGAAAGCCAACTCGCCAATTTAAAACTGAACGGGTCCGGTCGGTTCAGCGTAGTCTCCACTGGCCTCAATTTGCAGGGTGATATTTTGATCCCCAATGACGGACAACTTGGATTGTGCGAGGCACCTGTCGAGGTTCGGGGCTTCCAACTGCCATTCCAGTGCAGAGGGCAATTGAACCAGGGTGATGTGGGCTGTGGGTTGGATGAAACACGTATCCGCGAGTTTTTAGGCCAAGCTTTGGAGGAGCGCGTCAAAAAAGAAGCTGAAAGGGCTGTCCAGAAACGTCTGAACGAAGCACTCCAAGACAGACTTAACGGTCAGGCAGAGGGACTCCTCCGCGATTTAATCGGCCGATGATTGAACGCTTTGCTGGACGGCTGCGGGACTGGCACCTGCGACATGGTCGACATGATCTCCCATGGCAACGTCAAGGCCCCTACCCAACATGGATATCGGAAATCATGCTGCAACAGACGCAGGTCCGTGTGGTCATTCCCTACTACCATGCATTTATGGAGCGCTTTCCAGATGTTGAACAGCTTGCCAATGCCAGCGAGGATGAGGTCTTAAAGCATTGGGCGGGACTTGGCTACTATGCGCGAGCGCGCAATCTTCACCATGGCGCGCGACAGGTCCGCGATCTGTTTGGTGGAGAAATCCCCAATTCACTCGATGAATTAATGACGCTCAAAGGAATTGGTCGATCCACGGCTGGCGCGATCTTATCCCTTGGGTTTCGTCAACGTGGAGTGATTCAGGATGGAAATGTCAGACGGGTATTCTCACGAATATTTGGGATTGCCGGAGACCTTACGACCTCTGTTAAACAGCGGAAACTTTGGGATATTGCAGATGAGCTTACTCCCGCAGACGGCGAAGAGGCAGCTGTTCACACCCAAGCGATGATGGACCTCGGGGCGCTGGTCTGCACGCGGCAGCGCCCCAAATGTCACAGCTGTCCGTTTCGAAGTGATTGTTATGCCTACACATCTGATCACGTTGCCGATCTGCCTCAACCCAAGCGAATAAGGCAGCGCAAAACCGAGGATTGGGTGGTGCTTGAAGTCAGGAACTCGGCAAACCAAATCTTACTCGGACGCCGCCCGACACAAGGCATTTGGGGCGGATTGTACACACCACCCATCGACACGAGCCTCAGGGACCTCGAGGCCACATTAAGTCTTCCAGATCTTTTAGATTCCGAAGAAGTACACATCAAAGAGCATGCGTTTAGTCATTTCAAAGTTCGATTGCACCATCTGCGTCATCGCTTTGATGGTCTAGCGCCCCCCGAATTTGAGTGGATCGATCTCAGGGGATTTCAAGGAGGACTTCCTGCCCCCATTGCTGAACTACTGTCAAAGGAGTAACCAAATGAGCAGAATGGTCTTTTGTAAAAAGTTCCAACAAGAACTTCCAGGACTCGCAGTACCACCGTTGCCGGGTGAGCTCGGGCAGGAAATCTACCAGTCGATATCAGAAAAGGCTTGGCAGGAATGGCAGGCCAACCAAACCATGCTCATCAACGAGCACCGATTGAGTCTCATGGATAGGGATGCCAGAGCCTTTTTAACTCAGGAGATGGAGCGGTTTTTTGCGAACGAAGATTATGCGCGACCCGAAGGCTATGTGCCGCCTGACCCAAGTTGACAGTTGGCACCATTTTCCGTTTAATACGCGCCTCTTCTATATGGCCAGATAGCTCAGTTGGTAGAGCAGAGGATTGAAAATCCTCGTGTCGGGGGTTCGATTCCCTCTCTGGCCACCAT
>CAJXNQ010000019.1 GCA_913057215.1 uncultured Gammaproteobacteria bacterium | reverse complement strand
GTCATTACCGCTGACTGCGCCGATGCCATCTCGCATGGTCTGATCTCAGACGACCCGTATCGCACCTATGCAGAGCTTTCTGTGTTGTTCGATTCAGACGGTTTGCCGTTTGCCGAGCAGATCCATCCCAGTGCCGTCATCGATTCCAGTGCATCCATTGCCGATGGTGTGGCGATTGGTCCCAATGCGGTAATCGGAGCAGATGTGGTGATTGGTGCAGGCTCTGTGATTGGTCCCAATGTATCGATCTATCCAAACACATCGCTCGGGCTTGACTGTCTGGTGGGTGCCAACAGCGTGATCGGCTATGACGGATTTGGCTTTGCTTCGTCAGACAATGGGTGGGTAAAAATCCGTCAACTCGGTGGTGTCGTGATCGGCAATGATGTTGAAATTGGTGCAGGGTGTACCATTGACCGGGGTGCGCTCGATGACACTGAGATTGCTGACGGCGTCAAACTCGATGATCAGGTGCACATTGCGCACGGGTGCCGAATTGGCGCGCGCACTGCCATGGCAGGATGCGTCGCACTGGCCGGCGGAACTGTGATTGGGTCAGATGTCACAGTCGGCGGCATGACCGGATTCACGGGTCATTTAGAGGTCTGTGATAAAGTACACATTGGAGCAAACGCTCTGGTAACACATTCAATTCGGATCCCTGGAGCCTATCTCGGTGGTGCCGGGGGTGTGATGAAAGCGGCTGACTGGCGACGGAATGCGGTCCGCTTTAGACAACTTGACGCGCTGGCGCGTCGCTTGCAGTCACTTGAACAGCGACTGCCATCAATGGAGTAAGGACCTAGAATGCTTCTGGATATCAAGGAAATCCGTGAATATTTGCCACATCGTTATCCATTTTTGTTGGTGGATCGTGTCTTGGAGCTTGAGCTCAATACGCGGATTAAGTGCATCAAAAATGTGACAGGCAATGAAGATGTGTTCAATGGACATTTCCCGGACCATCCAGTGTTTCCGGGAGTGATGATCATCGAAGCATTGGCGCAGGCAGCGGGCGTGCTTGGATTTAAAACCATGGATAAAAAGCCCGCCGAAGGATCGATTTATCTGTTTGTCGGTGCCGATGATGTCCGCTTTAAACGCCAGGTGATTCCCGGTGACCAGTTGGTGCTCGAGGCTGAAGTCTTGCGCGTCCGTGCAGGGGTTTGGAAATTTGGGTGTCGAGCCAGTGTCGAGGGTGACACGGTCTGCACGGCAACCATCATGTGCGCGGATCGCTCAGTGTGACGCAGATCCACCCTCAGGCACTGGTAGACCCGGCTTCGGAGCTCGCCGATGACGTGGAGGTGGGTCCATTTGCCATCATTGGACCGGACGTGACCATTGGTGCAGGATCCATCATTGGTCCGCACGCCGTGATTAAAGGACCGACGCACATTGGCTGTCGGAATCACATTTATCAGTTCACCTCTGTGGGTGAGGATTGCCAAGATAAAAAGTACGCAGGCGAGCCAACCGAGCTTGTCATTGGGGATGACAATACGATCCGTGAGGGCGTGACCTTGCATCGGGGGACGGTCCAGGACCGCGGCGTGACCACCATTGGCTCGGGCAATTTGCTGATGTGCTATGTGCACGTGGCGCATGACTGCGTCATTGGCGATCAGGTCATTATGGCGAACAACACGGCAGTGGCCGGCCACGTCCACATCGGTGACGGTGTCATTCTCGGTGGCGGCACCTTGGTGCATCAGTTTTGCCGGATTGGTGAGTTTGCGATGACGGCCGCCGGAACTGTGGTGTTGCAAGATATACCGGCATTTGTGACCTGTTCAGGCAACCGAGCGGAAGCCCATGGCATGAATGTCGAGGGCATGCGGCGTCGTGGTGTGGATGCCGATGTCATCAACAGGCTGCGAGAAGCCTATAAAACGGTCTATCGCCGTGGGTTAACGCTCGACCAAGCGATCGCTGAATTATCGACAGATCAATCGTCGTGTGCAGAAGTACAGCGCTTTCTTGAAAGCCTGAAATCCTCACAGCGTGGCATCGTGCGCTGATGCAGGTCGCGGTGGCCGCCGGTGAGGTGTCCGGAGACCAAATCCTTGCCTCAATTCTTCGCACACTGTCTCAACAGGTGGATGTGACACCTGCTGGTATTGCCGGTCCTGAATTGGTTGGTGCAGGTGTCTACCCGCTGTTTCCGATGGAGCGACTGTCGGTCATGGGTGTGATGGAAGTTCTGCCACGCCTTCCAGAGCTTCTCTCGATCCGCCGTCAAATGGTGCATTACCTCGAGTGCGCGCGGCCTTGCGCATTGATTACCTGTGATGCACCGGATTTCAATCTACCGTTACAAGGCCGCGCCAAAGCACTTGGTATTCCAGCGATTCATGTGGTCAGCCCGTCGGTCTGGGCTTGGCGGGCCAACCGCATTCCAAAAATTGCCAAGCAGTTGGATGCTTTATTGTGTTTATTTCCATTCGAGCCCGCGCTCTATGAGGGTACGGGATTGAAAACCTGTTTTATCGGACATCCATTGGCTCAGCGGATTGATTTCAATCCCAATCCCGAAGCCTCGCGCCAGACACTTCAGATCTCACCGACCGGTCGCTACCTTGCGATCCTTCCGGGCAGTCGCCAGGGTGAAGTCAAGCGCTTGTTACCGCTCTTTTTGGCGGCTTTTGACATCTTAGTGCAACGTGACCCGGATTTAATCGGACTGATTCCGGCAGCCACGCCCGCATTGCAGCGGGTGATCCAGAAACAGGTCGGTGATCGTCCAATCCATGTGCTGGCTGGCAATGCCCACACTGTCATGGCTGCTGCCGATGCGGTTTTGTTGGCGTCAGGAACGGCGGCGCTTGAGGCCATTTTGACGGGCCGGCCGACGGTGGCCGCCTACCGAGTACATCCCTGGACCTATCGGTTGATTCGGTCAAAATTAACGACATCCTGTGTGACACTCCCCAATGTCATGGCAGAGACGCCTCTCATCCCTGAATTATTACAAGATGCCGCGACACCCGAGGCGATTGCCGATGCCACCTGGTCTGCACTTGAACACGGGGCAACACCAGAGTTTTTAGACCATGCAGGCGCGATTCATAAACGGCTTGCTGGCCCGGTGGCGAAGCGCGCTGCGGATTTTATTCAGGCGTGTGTATGAGTGGCGATGTCATTGGAGTGGATGAGGTGGGTCGCGGTCCACTGGCAGGTCCGGTGGTGACCTGTGCGGTGTTGTGGCCCGCAGAGTGTGACATCGAGGGTCTGGTCGATTCAAAAAAACTCTCAGCGAAGCGGCGACTGGCGCTTGAGCCGATCATTTTAGATCAAGCCTCTGCTGTGAGCTTTGGGCGCGCTGAGGTCGAAGAAATCGATCGACTTAATATTCTTCAAGCCACATTGCTTGCGATGCAACGTGCGGTCGATGGCTTGGGAGTGCAGGATGCACCGATTTTGATTGATGGCAACCGCGTACCAGTGGGCCTTCAAGGACGTGCCACTGCAGTGGTCGGTGGAGACGGCTCGATACCAGCCATTTCAGCGGCATCGATTCTTGCTAAAGTAGCGCGGGATCGAGAAATGATGGCCTTGGCTGAACAGTATCCAGGCTATGGGCTGGAGTTGCATGCAGGGTATCCAACGAAGGCTCATCTGGCGGCGCTTGATCAGCTCGGTGTCAGCGCAATTCATCGACGGTCCTTTGGACCGGTTCGCAAACGATTGGAGCAGCCATGACGGGCTTTGTACATTTAAGGACCCATTCTGAATACTCACTGGTTGACGGGCTGATCCGCGTTGGGGAGTTGGTCAACTTGGTGTCGGCTGACGGCATGCCTGCGGTGGCCCTGACCGATGAGTCCAATGTCTTCGCACTGGTGAAGTTCTATCAGAAGGCCTTAAATGCCGGTGTGCAGCCGTTAATCGGAGCGGACTGTTGGGTGAAGACCACTCATGGTCTGGGACGGCTGACCCTCTTATGCATGAATCAAACCGGCTACCTCAATTTACTGGAGTTACTGTCACTTGGGTGGCTGAAAGGCCAAGAGGGTGACTATGCGTTGTTGTCCTGGGACTGGCTCTGTGAACATCATGAAGGTTTGATTTGTTTGACTGGGTCGACTGAGGGCGAGATCGGTCGGTTGGTCGCCAGCGGCCATGTCGAAAAAGCCACTGAGACGCTTACGCGCTATCACGCGCTCTTTGGTGATCGGTTGTATTTTGAGCTCACACGCCTTGGATTGGCCGCCGAGCATCAACTTGGCCAATTTGCACTGTCACATGTCGACCCGCTCGGGATTCCGTTGGTGGCCACCAATGTTGCCTGTTTTCCGAGTGCCAATGACTACGAAGCGCATGAAGCGCGCGTCTGTATTCATGATGGGGTGACCCTGGATGACACACGTCGGGTGTATCGCCATACACCCGAGCAATGGTTGAAACCGAGTCATGAGATGCAGGCACTGTTCAGTGATCTACCGGATGCCTGCGCCAATACCGTGGAAATTGCCAAGCGCTGTGGTGTGACCCTGACGCTTGGGACCTATTTTCTTCCGGAATATCCGGTGCCTGACGGCATGACGTTGGATGCATTTTTTCGACAATTCAGTCATGACGGGTTAACTGAGCGACTTCGGATTGCAACGGAGCGTGGGCTGACACTTGATGAGAACGCGTATCGAAGTCGACTCGATTTTGAGGTCGACATCATCTTGCAGATGGGTTTCCCGGGATATTTTTTGATTGTTGCCGACTTTATCCAGTGGGCCAAAGAGCAATCGATTCCTGTGGGTCCGGGGCGTGGTTCGGGTGCCGGGTCAATCGTTGCTTGGGCGCTGAAGATCACCGATTTAGACCCGATCGCCCATGATTTGCTGTTTGAGCGGTTTTTGAATCCTGAACGGGTCTCCATGCCTGATTTTGATGTGGACTTCTGTATGGAAGGCCGCGATCGGGTGATTGAGTATGTCGCAGGTCGCTATGGACGCGATGCGGTCAGTCAAATCGTCACCTTTGGTTCGATGGCTGCCAAGGCGGTGGTGCGTGATGTGACGCGTGTTCAAGGGAAGCCCTATGGGTTGGGTGATCGTCTGGCCAAATTGATTCCCTTTGAAGTGGGTATGACGCTGGATAAGGCCTATGAGGCCGAACCCGAGCTGAAGCGATTGGTCGAAGAAGACGATGAGGTCAGAGACGTTTGGGACATGGCGCTCAAACTTGAGGGCTTGGCCCGAAATACCGGTAAGCATGCCGGTGGTGTGGTGATCGCACCGGGCAAACTCACGGATTTTACGGCGCTCTTGTCTGAGGACGATGGATCGGGGCTGGTCACACAACTGGATAAAGATGATGTGGAGGCAGCAGGCCTCGTGAAGTTCGATTTCTTGGGACTTCGAACGCTCACCATCATTGATTGGGCCTTGGCCCAAATTCGTGAAACACGCGGTGAAGCGCCGGATATGGAGCAAATCCCAATGCAGGATCCGGCGGTTTTTGAGCTTCTGTGTCGTGGCGATACCACTGCGATTTTCCAGTTGGAATCACGCGGGATGAAAGAGTTGATTCGACGGCTGAAGCCCAACTCGTTCGAGGATATTGTTGCCTTGGTTGCTTTGTTTCGGCCGGGTCCATTGCAGTCGGGCATGGTCGATGACTTCATCAACAGAAAGCACGGCCGTGCGCAAGTCGTGTATCCCCATCCAGATCTTGAGCCGATTTTGAAAAACACCTATGGGGTGATTTTGTATCAAGAACAGGTGATGCAGATTGCGCAGGTGCTTGCCAATTATTCACTCGGTGGCGCGGATTTATTGCGGCGTGCCATGGGTAAGAAAAAACCCGAAGAAATGCAGAAGCAGCGGGAAATCTTCCTGAAAGGGACGGGCGAGCGTGGCATCGATGCAGCACTCGCCGGTTCAATTTTTGATTTGATGGAAAAGTTTGCGGGCTACGGCTTCAATAAATCGCACTCGGCAGCCTACGCGCTCGTGTCTTACCAGACCGCCTATTTGAAAACCTATTATCCGGCTGAGTTTATGGCCGCGGTTTTGTCATCGGATATGGACAACACTGACAAGGTAGTGCCTTTAATCGAAGAATGCCGACGGATGGGTTTGACGGTCCGGCCTCCCGATGTCAACGCCGGCACCCTGAAATTCTCAGGCCAAGCCGGTGAGGTCATCTATGGCCTGGGTGCAATCAAGGGATTGGGTGAAGGACCGATCGGTGCCTTGGTTGAAGCACGAACGACCGGTGGGCCCTTTACAGACCTGTTTGATTTCTGCAGTCGGATTGAATCAGGTCGCGTCAATCGACGCGCGCTTGAAGCCTTGATTCGGGCTGGTGCTTTTGATGCCTTGGGTGAATCGCGCTGGGTGTTGATGCACGCCCTGGATGATGCGATTGGACAGGCTGATCAGGAGGCGCGCAATGAGGCCATCGGTATGGAGGACATGTTTGGCCTGGGTGAGCCTGTGGCTTCAACCGATCCATACGCCGAGTATCGCAATGTCACGCGATGGACTGAGCGCGATGTATTGAAGGGCGAAAAAGAAACCCTCGGTCTGTATCTCACCGGCCACCCTATTGACTGGTATCGCGACGACTTAAAAGGGCTGGGTGCAAAACCCATTGAGGCACTTGAGCGGGGTAAAGACATTATTCGGGTGGCTGGATTGGTGGTTGGCTGCCGGGCTGTGAAGACCAAGCGCGGGGATACGCTTGGGATTGTGACCCTTGATGATCGCACTGCACGCATTGATGTGACGGTGTTCAGTGATCTGTTCGAGGAGGCGCGTGCGCGACTGGCAGATGATGCTTTAGTGGTGATTGAGGGCGAAGTCAGCTTTGATGATTTCAACGCCAGTTTGAAAATGCGCGCGCACCGTGTCGAGACACTTGAGGAGGCACGAACACAGTCGGCGTCTGCCTTGAAGGTGGCTGTTGACGTGCAGGAGTCGTCGTTCGCTGAGACACTCCTGGCGACCTTAAAGCCACATCTTGGCGGTGAGTGTCCGGTCGTAATCGCGTACAATGGTGAAGAAGCATCTGGCGAAGTGGTTTTGGGTGAGCGTTACCAGATCCATCCCAATGATGCGTTGTTATTGGATTTGCAGGCGCTTCTCGGTGAGGACAGAGTGACGCTTGAGTTTCAGACAAGGAATCGAACCCCCGCATGAACCCCGATTATCTCGACTTCGAACAACCCATTGCCGATCTTGATTCCAAGATTGAAGAACTCAGACATTTGTCGACGGAGTCTGGGATCAATATCGCCGAAGAAGTCAGTCGTCTGCAGTCGAAGTCCAAAAGTTTGACCGAAAAAATCTTCGCAGACTTATCCACCTGGCAAAAAGCGCAGCTCGCCAGACACCCCAAACGGCCCTACACCTTTGATTATGTACGCCACTTCATCGATGGATTTGATGAATTGCATGGCGATCGGATGTTTGGTGATGATCAGGCACTGGTCGGTGGTTTGGGCGAGTTTCGGGGCCGTCCGGTGGTTGTGATTGGGCACGAAAAAGGCCGTACCGTCAAAGAAAAAGTCGCGCGGAACTTCGGGATGCCGCGGCCTGAGGGTTACAGAAAAGCTCAACGACTGATGCAGCTTGCGGAGCGTTTCAACATTCCGGTCCTGACCTTTATCGACACACCGGGCGCATACCCCGGCATTGATGCAGAAGAGCGTGGACAGAGTGAGGCCATTGCACGCAGTCTGGCGGTCATGGCCAGCTTAAAAACACCCATCGTCACCTCAGTCATCGGCGAGGGTGGTTCCGGCGGAGCCTTGGCGATTGGCGTGTGTGATCGGTTGTTGATGCTCGAATTCTCGACTTACTCTGTGATTTCTCCGGAGGGCTGTGCATCGATTCTTTGGAAGGATGCTGCACATGCGCCAGAAGCTGCGGAGGCCATGGGTATTACCGCAGATCGTTTGTTTTCTTTAGGCCTGGTGGATCAATTGGTGCGTGAGCCGCTTGGCGGCGCGCATCGTGCGCCTCAAGATTCGGCCGCTGCACTCGGTGACGCCATTGAAGCACAGCTTGATGTGCTCACAGCACTGGATGCGGATGCCTTGCTCGCCGGGCGGTATGAGAAATTGATGGCGTTCGGTGTCGGTCGCAGCTGACGGACTTCTGAGGCCGCATTGGCCGGCTCCTCAACATCGCGTGCACGTGATGGTCAGTGGTGGAGCTGATTCCATGGCGCTATTGGCCTTGGTATCTGACTTCAATCGGCAAGTGGAACGTCACATTTGTGTGCATCATTGTCATCATGGTGTTGAGTCCGCGGCTGATCATTGGGCGGCCCAGGTCGAGATTGAATCGACAAAGCGGGGCTTTGAGTGGTGTCTTCACCGACTGGATGTAGCCCCGGGGACTGAGTTTGAACGCCGTGCACGCGAGGCGCGCTATGCAGCGGTGATGGCGCACATCGATCCGGGCGATGTGGTGATGACCGCGCATCATCGAGATGATCAGGTCGAGACCGTGCTGCTGCGTCTTGCCCAGGGCTCTGGCTTGATTGGCTTGGTCGGCATCCCAGCTGTGCGTCAGTTTGGCGAAGGAACTTTGGTGCGTCCGCTGTTGGAGCTGACGCGGCGCCAGTTGGTGGGTTTGGTCGCTGCCCGCGGCTTGGATTACGTGTCCGATCCGTCCAATCATGATGTGAGTTTTAGGCGTAATTTGATTCGTTGGAAACTATTGCCTGCGCTGTCACGCGTTGCACCGTCCGTCCGGAGCCAGGTGTTGCAACTCTCGAATCTCGCTCGCAACCGTGTCTTTGAAGCTGCAGAAGCCCTGGACGGTCGATTGCCCACATCCGAGGTCGATGCAATTGAGTTGGCGAATACCGATCGCTCGATTGCCTGGCAAGTCCGGTTTTTTTGTCAGTCGCGTGGCTTATTTGCGCCGAGTCGAGCACAGATTGATGAGTTTGCGCGTCAATGCCTGCAAGCACCTGCAGACCGTTTACCAGAGCTACAAATTGGTCAGAGTCCCTATTGTCTCCGTCGTTGGCAGGACCGGTTGTATTGGGTTGATCAGTCACACTTAGCCGATGAGAGCGCACCTGAGATACACCAGCCAGTGAGCTTGGCTCCCAACTCGAGCCAGCAGATTGAACTGCCCACTGGGCGACTGACCCTCATGACAGCAGCCGCATCGGCGGACATCGATGTATTTTTTGGAGTGCAACAACGGAGTTTTCGGTTGGCGCGTGGTCGTCCAATGCAGAGTTTGAAGCAGTTGGGGCAGATCTTGTCTGTACCGCCGTGGCTCCGGCGTCAATTGCCACTGATCAGTGCAGGTGAATGTGTGTTGGGCTGGGGGAATGCAGATGCGCGTGAGACGGCGTCCGTCTCACATTCCCTGCAGTGGCGCTGGGAGATGCACCCTATGCAGGATTCTGATTCCACTGTATCCTAACGTCCCATCCCAAGAATGAGTTTCTGCCGCCCTGGCAGACACACCAAAAGGATTGAAGGTCAACATGAATCGTTTCGTGTTTGTGACCGGCGGGGTGGTGTCTTCGCTCGGTAAAGGAATTGCTGCTGCGTCTCTCGGTGCCATCCTAGAAGCCCGCGGTCTCAAAGTGACCATGTTGAAATTGGATCCCTACATCAACGTGGATCCCGGAACCATGAGTCCGTTTCAGCATGGTGAGGTGTTTGTCACCGATGACGGTGCCGAAACGGATCTCGACCTTGGACACTATGAGCGCTTCATCCGCACACGCATGAGTCAACGCAACAACTTCACAGCCGGCCGGGTGTATGAAGATGTGCTGAAAAAAGAGCGTCGCGGTGATTACCTCGGCGGCACCGTGCAGGTGATTCCGCACATCACCGATGAGATCAAGCAAAAAATCATTGAGGGAGCCGGTGAGGCAGATGTCGCCATTGTCGAGATTGGTGGCACTGTCGGGGATATTGAGTCATTGCCGTTTCTTGAAGCGGTGCGTCAACTCCGCCAAGAACTCGGTTCGAGTCGAGCTCAACTTCTGCATCTGACCTTGGTTCCGTATATTGCAACTGCAGGCGAAACCAAAACAAAACCCACGCAGCACTCCGTGAAAGAGCTGCGTTCGATTGGCCTGCAACCGGATGTGTTGTTGTGTCGGTCGGATCATGAGGTGGATGTCGCCAGCCGTCGTAAAATCGCGTTATTTACCAACGTCGAAGAGCGTGCTGTGATCCCGTTGAAAGATGCCGATACCATCTATCGCATCCCAATCATGTTGCATGAGCAGGGATTGGATGAATTGATGGTTCAGAAACTCGGCCTCTCCTGTCAGCCGGCTGATTTGTCCGAGTGGGTGCGCGTTGTGGACGCTCAGTTGAATCCGCTGAAATCAGTCGAAATCGCCATGGTCGGCAAATACATGGATCTCCTTGACGCCTACAAGTCCTTGATCGAAGCGGTGTTGCATGCAGGCATTCAGACGCGGACCCGAATTACGTTTCGCTACATCGATTCGGAGGACATTGAAAAACGCGGCGTTGATATGCTCGAAGGCGTGGATGCGATCTTGGTGCCTGGTGGATTTGGAGAGCGTGGCATCGAAGGTAAGATTGCAACCGTCTGTCATGCACGTGAAAACAAAATTCCCTATCTCGGGATCTGTCTTGGCATGCAAGCGGCCGTGATTGAGTTTGCCCGTCATGTTGCCGGGCTTGATGGTGCCACCTCGAGTGAGTTTGAGCCGACTGCTGAGCATCCTGTGATTGCGCTGATTACGGAGTGGACGCGCAGTGACGGGACGCGAGAGACGCGTACTGAAGAGAGTGATCTGGGCGGGACCATGCGACTGGGTGCGGAGGAATGTACCTTGGCAGCAGAGACACTGGTCTCGCGTATCTATGGACGGCAAACCATCCATGAACGCCATCGACACCGCTGGGAATTTAACAATGATTATCTAGACCAGCTCGCCGATGCCGGGCTTGTGATCGCAGGGCGTTCGACCGATGGCCATTTGGTGGAAGTGGTCGAAGTGGCTGATCACCCATGGTTTGTCGGCTGTCAGTTCCACCCTGAATTCACTTCCACGCCGCGCGATGGTCATCCTTTGTTCACCAGTTTTGTCGAGGCCGCGCTTGCCTATTCAAAGACGGATGCGAAGGAGCAATTGTTTTCGTGAGATCTGTGATTGAAATCGCCGGGAAGCCACTTGGCAATCAGCATCCGTTCATGCTGTTTGGCGGGATCAACGTCCTAGAGTCTCGAGATCTGGCCTTTGAGGCCTGTGCCCACTATGCGGATGTTTGTGGGCGACTTCAGATTCCCTTGGTGTTCAAAGCCAGTTTTGACAAAGCCAATCGCTCGAGTATTCAAAGTTTTCGAGGACCTGGATTAACTCAGGGGCTTCAGTGGCTCGCTGAGATCAAAGCCCATTTCAACGTGCCTGTGATCACCGATGTACATACGCCTGAGCAGGCTGAGCCAGCAGCTGAAGTGTGTGAGGTCATTCAGTTACCGGCCTTTTTATCACGACAAACCGATCTGGTTGTGGCGATGGCGAAAACAGGTGCGGTGATCAATGTCAAAAAAGCCCAGTTTTTGGCACCACAGGAGATGCAACATATCCTGACCAAGTGTGCTGAGGCTGGTAACGATCAGGTGATTTTATGTGAGCGCGGTTCGAGCTTTGGGTACAACAACCTGGTCGTTGACATGCTCGGGTTTGGCATCATGAAAGCGCTCAACGTACCGGTCATTTTTGATGTGACACACGCCTTACAAAAACCCGGTGGTCGCTTGGATTCGGCCGACGGGCGACGCGCGCAGGTCACTGAACTCGCGCGCGCCGGGATGGCGGTTGGGCTTGCCGGCTTATTTTTGGAGGCGCATCCGGATCCCAATCAGGCACGCTGTGATGGACCCTCAGCGCTGCCGTTGGCAAAGCTTGAACCGTTTTTAGAGCAGGTGAAGGCCATTGATGGCCTGGTAAAAACTTTTGACGATGTGGAGACGATCGACTGATGACTCGGATTGCCAAGGTACTTGGCCGCGAAGTAATGGATTCTCGCGGTAACCCAACAGTTGAGGCAGACGTGATACTCGAATCCGGCGCCATGGGCCGTGCCTGTGCACCGTCTGGTGCCTCGACAGGCTCGCGCGAGGCGCTTGAGCTGAGAGATCTGGATACCAAACGATACTTGGGCAAAGGTGTTCTGCAGGCGGTGGGTCATATCAATCAAGCCATCGCCGACTGCGTTGTTGGACGTGATAGCCAAGATCAGCGTGGCTTGGATGACGCGATGCGTACAGTGGATGGAACGGACAATAAATCACACTTGGGAGCCAATGCCATGTTGGCTGTCTCCCTAGCCGCGGCACGCGCCCATGCGAACGATCAACAGATGCCCTTGTATCAACACATTGCAAACCTGCATGGGCAGGGTGGAGCCCTGACGCTTCCAGTGCCGATGATGAACATTTTAAACGGCGGCGAGCATGCAGATAACAACGTCGATATTCAGGAGTTCATGATCCAACCGGTCTCTGCGACCTGTTTTTCTGATGCGCTGCGGATGGGGGCTGAAGTCTTCCATCATCTGAAGAAAGTTCTAGTGGCCGAGGGTTTGAGTACGGCCGTAGGCGATGAAGGTGGATTTGCTCCGAACTTGCCGAGTAATGAGGCTGCGCTTCAGGTCATTGCCAGAGCAGTCGAAAATGCAGGCTATCGGCTTGGAGGCGACATTACATTGGCACTGGATTGTGCTGCCAGCGAATTCTATCGAGACGGTCAGTATGACCTTCGCGGTGAAGGTCGCGTATTTGATGCCGAAGGGTTCGCTGACTACCTCGCCCATCTGTGTGATCAGTACCCAATCGTTTCGATTGAAGACGCTATGGATGAGAGTGATTGGGACGGCTGGGCGTATTTGACCAAAACCTTGGGTGAGCGTTGCCAGTTGGTGGGTGATGACTTGTTCGTCACCAATACTGCGATTCTAAACCGTGGCATTACAGACGGTGTGGCCAATTCGATTCTGATTAAATTCAATCAAATCGGAACCCTCTCAGAAACCTTGGATGCCATTCTGATGGCGCAAAAAGCAGGCTACACCGCGGTCATCTCGCATCGCTCTGGCGAGACGGAAGATACGACAATTGCAGATTTGGCGGTCGGGACAGCCGCCGGTCAAATCAAAACAGGTTCGCTGTGTCGGTCCGATCGTGTCGCCAAGTACAATCAGTTGCTTCGCATCGAAGAGACTCTTGGGGCGACCGCACAGTATCCCGGCCGAGCCGCTATTTTCGGGCAAGCATGATGACTCGGGTGGTGCTCTTTGCGTTGTCTGGGCTTTTGATCCTCAGTCAGTATCAACTGTGGTTCGGCACGGGCTCAATGTCTGAGCTGCAGCGTCTCACTGATGAATTGACACGACAAGAAGCAGAGAACGCGCGTTTGGCATCCAGAAATGATGAATTGATGGCTGAAATTGCTGCCTTGAAAACGGATCCACAGGCCATCGAAGAATTGCTTCGATCGCGTTTTGGTTATGTGAAAGAGGGCGAGACCTTCGTGCGTCTGCTGCCCGAGGCTGATGCAGTTGAGTGAGCGCGTTTGGGTTGTGTTGCCCGCCGGTGGGCGAGGCAGCCGATTCGGCAGCAGCGCACCCAAGCAGTACCGAAATGTGGCCGGGATGGCGGTCCTCGATCATGTGTTGGCGCGTTTTTTAGCCCTGCCTGATTTTGCAGGCGTTGTGGTGTCCATTGCGGAGGGTGATGCGCGTTTCATGGATCTCTATCACGCAACCGATTCGCGGGTGTCTGCCATCGTCGGTGGTCTGGAACGCCAGGACAGTGTGCATGCGGGCTTAAGTTGGTTGGCGGCTCAGGGCGCAGCCGATTCTGATTGGGTGTTTGTCCACGACGCGGCTCGGCCATTGCTGACTGAAAATGAATTGCATGCGCTGATCGAGGCTGTACGGCATCCAGAGTGCCCAGGATGCGTTCTTGGCGTGCCGGCTGCAGACACACTGAAGCGTGCAGATGTCGGCGCAGACTGTCCTGATGTGACGGATTCTCAAGTGGCTCAAACACTTGATCGAAGTGGGCTGTGGCATGCGATGACGCCGCAAGTGTTTCGCTTGCGACCACTATTGAATGCGCTCGATGCCGTGTGTGCGGCAGAGAAGACGGTCACTGATGAATCGCAAGCGATGGAGGCGGCAGGTGTACAGCCCTGGTTGATCCGAGGGCGGCGGTCGAATATCAAGTTGACCTATCCTGAGGATTTTGAGCTGATTGAGGCGGTCTTGACTCAGCGCACGGAGGATTCGACATGATGCGGATTGGACAGGGTTTTGATGTGCATCGGACGGAGCCTGGTGAGGGCATGACGCTCGGTGGACTGTGGGTCCCTTGTGACCTGCAAATCATTGCTCACTCCGATGGCGACATCGTCTTACATGCGCTGATGGATGCCATGCTCGGGTCGTTGGCGCTTGGCGACATTGGCCAGTTGTTTCCAGACTCTGATCCCCGCTTTCAAGGCGCGGATTCAGCATCCTTAACGCAGGAGGTGTTGGCCTTGTGTTTAACACGTGGCTATAGCCCATCCAACGTTGATCTGACGATCTTGTGTGAACAACCGAAAATCGGCCCAATTCGGGATGCCATGCGGGGCTGTATTGCCGAGGTCTTGCATATGACACGGGATACAGTCTCTGTGAAGGCAACAACCACTGAACGCCTGGGGTTTGTCGGACGCGGTGAGGGCATTGCCGTGATGGCCTCTGTGTTGATGCATTCGCACGGGACCTGATGCAGTACGGAGACCGGCCGATTGGCCTGCCTGATCTTCCGCGTGTACATGGTGAACCTGTGTTTCACGGTGTCTATCGTCGTCACCCGTCAGAGTTTCGCGTCACTGAAGACCTTGGTTTTGTGCCCGAGGGCGTCGGCAGTCATTGGTGGGTATTGATTGAGAAAACCGGTGTCTCGACCGATGAGGCCCAGTCGCGGTTGGCGAATGCCAGTGGTGTCTCGCGAAAAGATATTGGCTATGCCGGTAAAAAAGACACACATGCCGTCACCCGTCAATGGATGAGTCTGCCTGAACAGGCGCAGATTGAGACCGGTGAGATCGATGCGGCACTTTCTGTTATCGAGGTCACACGCAATCAACGGAAGCTCAAGATCGGTCAGTTGGCCGGCAATTGGTTTGAATTGGTTCTCCACGGCGAGGTTGTGGGTGATCTTGATGCGCGACTGGCAGCGATTCGCGCGCGCGGTGTGGCCAACTATTTTGGCTTACAGCGCTTTGGTCGACATGGATCGAACTTACAGACAGCTCGCCGCCTCGCTCAGCGTGATCCCGAGGGACGTCGGCGCCTGCATCCGAAAGATGGCATGGCGGCCTCTGCCGCACGTTCTGCCGGCTTCAACGCGGTGGTGGCCGCACGGATTGAGACGGACCAATGGTTGTCTGTTGCCCTCGATGATGTGGTGTCATTGGCGGGTCGAGGCAGTCATTTTTCGGTGACCGAAGACAATATCGAGGACGTCATGACGCGCGTTGGCGGCGGCGAACTCGATCCGACTGCACCGATGATGGGTCGGGATGCCAAGACAGGCGCAGCGCAGGCGGCCCGCGAGCGCCACGTATTGGAAACAGATCCAAGTCTCTGTGCATGGCTCACTGGAATCTTTCGGGAAGCGGATCGGCGTGCCGAGCGCGTGATCCCGAAACAGTTGGTGTCAGATCAACAAGGGTCTACACTCAAACTGAAGTTTTATTGTCCACGTGGTGCCTTTGCCACCGCCGTATTACATGAGTTAGGAGTGCTGTCTGAGTCCCGTGCATAGTTTGCTGCATGAGCGTGGTCAAAATCGCTTGGTTGAGACTCTCGGTGATCTGGGTATCAACGACATCTTTGTGTTAGATGCCTTTCGGCGTGTGCCGCGGCATCTGTTCGTGGATCAAGCGGTGGCCGATACCGCCTACCAAGATGTGACCCTGCCACTTGGTTATCAGCAGACGTTGTCTCAGCCATCGGTGGTGGCCCGAATGCTCGAACTGTTACGAGCCGGACAATCCATGCAGCGTGTGTTGGAAGTCGGTGCGGGCTCTGGATTTCAAACGGCGTTATTGAGCCACCTGTCCGAACAAGTGTTTGCGATTGAGCGAATTGCCCCTTTGGCGTCGGATGCCAGAAAGCGCATGGATCAACTTGAGATTGAAAATGTGGTCATTCGACATGGCGATGGACTCTTGGGGTGGGCTGACTTTGCACCCTTTGATGGCATCGTGTTGGCGGCTTGCCCTGAGCAGGTCCCGCCAGGACTCTTTGATCAATTGGCCGATGGCGGGCGACTGATCGCGCCTGTTGGGCTTGGTCAACACCAACAATTGATCCTATACACCCGAACCGGCGAGTCTATTGATGCGCGCCCCCTCGATGCGGCCTTTTTTGTTCCAGCCTTAGCAGGTTTGGAATGACCATACTTGGGATTTGGGTGCGTGGGCTTGCAATGGGTGTCGCCGATGCCGTACCAGGCGTCTCAGGCGGCACGGTGGCCTTCCTTACCGGTATCTATGGCCGCTGGCTCGCAGTATTGACAGCCGTTCGGCCGTCGCTTTGGGGTGTATTGAGGCGCGAGGGTGTGAAGGGATTATGGGCGCATCTGGACGGATCCTTTGTATTGCCACTGGTGGTCGGCATTGTGATGTCGGTGGTGACACTTGCACATTGGATTGAACATTGGTTAACGCTCTATCCAGAACGGGTGTGGGGATTTTTCTTCGGGCTGGTGTTGGCGATGGGCTTGCATTTGGTGGCCGATCTGAGAGCGGCACTGATATCCCGGCACGGGCTGTATTTTGTGTTCGGTGCGGTGTTGGCGATCGCCATTGGGCTGCAAACACCGACGGCTACCACGCCGGCATTGTGGATCTGGCCCTTCGCTGGCGCCATGGCGCTTTCAGCCATGCTCTTACCCGGTATTTCGGGAAGCTTTTTGTTGCTTCTCACCGGTTTATATCCAGCCTTGATTGCAGCCGTTACTGGCGGTGATTTTCTGGTGTTGGGTCTGTTTTTATGTGGTGGTGCCTTGGGTATTCTATCCATGGCGCATCTTTTGAAATGGTTATTGAGCCGTTTTGAGTCGCAAGTGATGTGCGTGTTGACCGGTGTGGTCTTTGGAGCACTGATTCGCGTGTGGCCGTGGCAAGCTGAAGGCGGCGGGTTTGAGATGTTGCGTCTTCCCGCGGATGGCACGTTCTGGTTACCCTTTGGACTTGCCTGCATCGGCTTTGTTGGTGGTTGGCTGGCATTATGGGTGGGTGGTCAAAACGAGATGAAGGAGGCAGATTGAATCGACTGGGTCGTGTTGTCGGTCTCGCTGTGCTGATGGTTGGGTGCAGTGCGCCCTATCAAGTGCCGTCTGAGAATCTTGGACAAGCCCGCGATGTCGTGACACCCGAGGTGATTACGATTTCCGGCGAGGGGTTGGATCCGGTTGAAGCCGGTTCTGAATACGTGGTGCGATCCGGTGATACGCTGTTTTCGATCGCCTGGCGATTCAATCAAAACCCCGAGACCTTAAAGCGTCGCAATCGTTTGGATTCAGATTTGATTCGGCCAGGTCAGCGGCTGAAACTCAAAGGACCGATTCCTGAGCCTGAGCCTGTGGCGGTGAAACCGCCGCCTGTGATTGAGGCCACGCGCCGGACGCCGCCCCCTGAAGATCCGCCAAAAGCCCGTGCTGCAGAGCCTCAGGTGGTGCAAAAAGATCCACCCAAGACAAACACCGAGCCAACACCGCCAGAGGTCCCTGCTCAGAAGGCGGCCGTCCCCGCGTTTGCAGGTTGGCAGTGGCCGGTGGATGGTCCAGTGATCGCCGGATTCTCAACAAAAACCCGATTCAGTCGTTCATTGCAGCTCGGAGGCGAGGCCGGCACTCCGGTCAAAGCGGCCGCCAGCGGTCGGGTGGTGTATTCCGGTGATGGGCTCGTTGGATTTGGAAACCTCGTCATCATCAGCCACGACAATCAATTTTTGAGTGCCTACGGTCACAATCAAGCACTGTTGGTGAAAGTGGGTGATGTGGTGAACGGCGGCGAGATTATTGCGCGCATGGGCTCGACAGGGACTGACCGAGTGAAGCTGCATTTCGAGGTGCGAAAAGAGGGCACGCCTGTGAATCCGGCAGACCTTCTCCCGACACGAGGCTAGGGGCCTGTCCATCGGTCCAAGTCTCAGAGGCACCGGGTCTCGGTATAACGATCCCTGCACACACAGGGAGGCACGTGATGATCGATTCACTTTCAAACACAACTTATCTCAATCGTTTTACCCATCAACCGGTGATGACAGCCAATGAAGAACTGTTACTTGGACGGCAAGTGCAAGCAGGGAATGAGGCGGCTCGCCAGGAATTTATTGAACGGAATTTAAAGCTTGTGGTCAGCTTGGCAGGCCGGTATCGCGCCCGCGGTGTCGATTTTGCCGATTTGGTCCACGAGGGCAATTTGGGCCTCATGCGTGCGGTGGATAAGTTCGATCCTGAAATGGGGTATCGATTTTCAACCTACGCCGCCTGGTGGATTCGTCAAGCGGTCGAACGCGCCATTATGAATCAGGCGAAAACGGTCCGAACACCCATCCACAAACAACGGGAAATGCGACAAACCCAGCGCGACATTGAGGCGGAGAACGAGACACTGCCTGGATATGCACGGAAAAACCTGGACCACTGGTTCAATCCAGCCGAGCAGATTATTTCGCTGGACCAACCGATTGACGGCACTGATGGCACCTTTGGTGTCGATTTGGTGGTGAGTGACACACCAGATCCCGAGGACACGGTGATGGAGCGCGAGACAGCGCGCGATGTGCGTCGCTGGCTGTCGTTACTTCCAGATCTACCACGGATGGTCTTGATGCGCCGGTATGGGTTGGATGGTCGCGAGCCGGAAACGTTGGCGGCTATTGGGGTCCGCTTAGGCGCCACTCGCGAGCGCGTTCGTCAAATTCAAGTCGAGGGTCTCAACCATCTGCGCCGGTTGGTTGAAACCGGCGTGATTCCAGTCGATGCGATTGCGTTTGCGCGTTAACTGCGGTCTAGAAACTCAATTTTGTTGGGTTGCCCGTCCCACTCTTCGGCATCGGGGAGTGGGTCTTTTTTCTCGGTGATGTTGGGCCACACTTGCGACAGCTCATCATTGATCTCGAGGAACACTTTTTGATCTTCGGACAATTCGTCCTCGGATAGAATGGCCTCAGCCGGGCATTCCGGTTCACAGAGCGCACAGTCAATGCACTCATCTGGGTTGATGACCAAAAAATTTGGGCCTTCATAGAAACAGTCGACCGGACACACTTCAACACAGTCGGTGTATTTACAGCGGATACAGTTGTCTGTGACAACAAACGTCATGGCTCTCTCCTCAATCGGCCGAAATTCTATGTGTTTGTGCTTGAATCGCCAAGCGTTGAACGGGCTTTTGTGACCAGATGCTCAAGCGTTGACCAAGCCTCTCGGGGTGAGAGGTCGTCACACTCAAGGCCGGCCAGCGTGTGAACGAGGGGATCTGGTGGCGTTTGAAATAAATCCGCTTGAGGCGGCTCTGCCAGTGTGAGGCTCGCTTGGGTGGACTCAAGTTCGGCCAAATAGGCAGCTGCGCGTCCGATGACCTCTTCAGGCACGCCCGCGCGTCGCGCCACGTGGACTCCATACGATTGCGAGGTTGGACCATCCATCACCTGGTGTAAGAAGACGATCTGATCGCCGGCGATTTGTGCAGTGAGGTGGAGGTTAAATGCGCGATCCTCCGTCTCAGGAAGCCGAGTGAGCTCAAAATAATGGGTGGCAAACAGCGTCAACGCACCCCGTTTGGCCAGCGCCTCAGCTGCTGACCAGGCCAGAGCCAGCCCGTCAAAAGTGCTGGTGCCGCGACCGACTTCATCCATCAATACTAAGGAATTGGCTGTGGCTTCGGAGAGAATGGCCGCTGTTTCGGTCATTTCCACCATGAATGTCGAGCGCCCACCGGCTAAATCATCGGATGCACCAATGCGGGTGAAAATGCGATCCAGCGGACCAATTCGCGCCTGCTGTGCCGGTACAAAACTGCCCATGCGTGCCAGCAGTGCAATTAAGGCCGTTTGTCGCATGTACGTCGACTTCCCGCCCATGTTCGGCCCGGTGATCAGCGCCAAGCTTCGCTCTGGCGTGAGGGTGGTGTCATTTGGGATGAAGGGATTTGAACTCGCTTGTTCGATGACCGGATGACGTCCACCGCGAATTTCGATCTCAAGATGTTCGGATAACACCGGTCGAACCCACTGATGAGTTTGCGCGATCTGCCCCAGCGCGTGATAGCAATCCAAGGTTGCAAGCAAACCGGCGAGCGTTTTGAGCGCGTCGATGGATTCACTCAGTGGATCAAATAAAGCGTCGTACAGTGCGCGCTCTCTGGCAAGTGCTTGCGATTCTGCGGACAGCGCCTGATCTTCGAATGTTTTTAATTCGGGCGTGGTGAAGCGTTCTGCATTTTTCAGTGTCTGCCGTCGCTGAAAATGAACGGGTGCATCCATGGTTGCCAAGGCCGCTTTTGAGATCTCAAAGTAATAGCCGTGCACACGGTTGTAGCCAAGTTTCAACCCGCTGATTCCAGAGCGTTCGCGTTCGGCGGTTTCCATCTCATTGAGCAGCGTCGTGGCGTCCAACGAAAAGCGTCTGAGTTGGTCAAGCGATGCGTCGTAGCCGGCGCGGATCACCCCACCGGCACTGATCACGAGTGCCGGTTCATCATCCAGTGCTGTCGTGAGGAGAGCATGAATGTCGCTCAGCGGGTCGATCTGTTGTCCCAATGCGACGATCACGGGGTGGTCGGATGCAATTAAGCAGGCCTTGAGTGCCGGTAACTCACCCAAACTGTCGCGAAGCCGCGTGAGATCGCGCGGCCGTGCAGATTTTAGACCAATGCGGGCAATGATCCGTTCAATGTCTCCAATGCCTCGAAGACGCGCACGCACATCACTGAGTAAGCCTGCTTGGATGAGCGCCTCAATATGATCAAGCCGGTGATTTGGAATGGCGTCGGTGCGATAGGGCGCGGTGACCCACCGCGCCAGTTCACGCGCGCCCATGGCGGTCGCGGTTTGATTCAGCACCCACAATACACTGTGCGTGGATTCGCCCCTCAACGTCGTGATGAGTTCTAAATTCCGCTGCGTGGTTTGATCCAACACCACCCGGTCGTCTTCGCGCATCACAAGGGGTCTTGAGAAATGTGCGAGTGCGGTGCGTTGGGTGTCATGCAAATAGGTCAGTAGAGCCGCCAATGCACCGCGGCATGCGCCGGTTACATCCGCGAGCCCCAGTCCGCGCAGGTCGGCAACACCATAGGTGCGATCGAGCTCACGACTCAATTGATCCTCAGAAAAGTGCCAAGGCGGGGCGTCGACCGATCGAATATGTGCTGGGACGGATGCAGGCGTTTGGGTGAGGCACTCTTTGGGATTCAGTCGCGTCATCAATGCCTGAAATGCTTCGTCTGACAAGCTGTCATAGAGCTCAATGTGCCCCTTACCAACAGACCCGGCAGCCACTGCAGTTTCAAGTCCGTTGGTGCAAACGGCGGCAACCCAAAGCTCGGTCGAGGCGTCCACAAAGGCATCATCTGTGACTGTTCCCGGCGTCAGGATGCGTGTGACCTCGCGGGCAACAGGTCCTTTGCTCTCACCGGGAATACCGGTTTGTTCACAGACAACCACCGCATGGCCTGCCTGGAGCAGTCTGGCCTGATAGTTCTCAGCCGCATGGTAGGGTACGCCGGCCATGGGAATCGGCTCACCGGCTGATTGGCCGCGTGCCGTGAGTGTGATGTCTAAGACACGCGCGGCAACTCGGGCATCCTCGAAGAAGAGTTCGTAAAAATCGCCCATCCGATAAAAGACCAAGGCATCTGGATGCTGTGCCTTGATGCCCAAATACTGTTGCATCATGGGGGTGTGGTTTTCTGATGGGGCTTTTGCTGTCATCGTGGCATTCTAATGAAAACTCATAGAGAGACTCCATGGATTCCGACAAATTCCCACATCTTGAGCAACTCGCGCGCGCGTTGATCGCTCGGCATCACACCGTGGCTGTGGCTGAGAGTTGTACAGGTGGATTGCTCGGCGGTGCACTCACCAGCCAGCCAGGCTCCTCGGCTTACTTCATCGGTGGCATTTTGGCCTATGCCAACAGTGTGAAGATCGAATTGTTGGGTGTGTCTGAGGATGTGATTCGTACCGAGGGCGCTGTCAGTGCGCCTGTTGCAATGGCGATGGCGCGCGGCGCATGCACGGCCACTGGTGCTGACTGGGCATTGGCGACCACTGGTATTGCGGGTCCAGGTGGCGGGACGCCAGACAAGCCCGTGGGGACAGTGTGGATTGGGATTGTTGGACCGGCTGTGAGTGACAGTGTATGCCTTGGCTTATCCGGCAGTCGCCGGGAGATTCGTGAGAATACTGTTGAGGCGGCGATTGATGTGTTGCTGACACATCTCTGAAACACTGTGTTCCAGCTTTAACTTCACCGAAACGCCCACATTTTGCGTTGGTTGGGTTCTGGGATGGGCCCGGGGCCGCTATACTTTCGTGTTTTGGCACGATCTCGAGGGACAAAGATGCCAATTTATGAATATCAATGCACTGAATGTGGTGCATCGCATGAGGCGCTGCAAAAGCTATCCGACGCGCCTTTGGTGGATTGTCCGGCGTGCGCGCAGCCGGGCTTGAAAAAACGAATCAGTGCTGCTGGGTTTCGATTGACCGGTAGCGGTTGGTATGAGACGGATTTTAAAACCGGCGACAAGAAGAAAAACCTGGGCAGTGCAGACAGCGCAGAGAAGCCCTCTAAAAAAGACGCGGCGAAAGAGACGACGTCTGATCAGTCCGGTGGAAAGAAAGACACCTCAGTGAAAAAAACGGAAGCGGCCGCGAGGCCCGAGTAACAAGGAAATCTTCATGCGTACCCACTACTGTGGCGAACTGAATGCAACTCAAATTGGCGAAACTGTCACTGTCTGTGGGTGGGTGCACCGCCGCCGGGATCACGGCGGCGTGATTTTTCTCGACATGCGCGACCGCTTGGGTCTCTTACAGGTGGTTGTTGATCCAGACACTGAAGACGCCTTTGCGACGGCAGATCGCGCGCGTTCTGAGTGGGTGATGCAGATCACAGGTCTTGTCAGGTCGCGTCCTGAAGGCACCACTAACGCAGACATGCCAACCGGGGAAATTGAGGTCCTAGGCCGCGAGGTCACCGTACTCAACACGGCCGATACGCCGCCGTTTCAGTTGGATGAGCACGCCAAGGTGGGTGAAGAAGTGCGCTTAAAGCATCGGTACATGGATTTGCGCCGCCCGGAGATGCTTGAGAATCTGATGCTGCGATCGCGCGTCTCCACGTTTGTTCGGAATTTTTTGGCCAATCATGGGTTTGTGGACACCGAAACACCGATCTTAACGCGGGCAACCCCAGAGGGCGCGCGTGATTATTTAGTGCCGTCTCGGGTTCATAAGGGTGAGTTTTTTGCACTGCCTCAGTCTCCACAGCTCTTTAAGCAGTTGTTGATGGTTGCGGGCTTGGACCGGTATTTTCAGATTGCGAAATGCTTCCGAGATGAGGACTTACGAGCCGACCGACAACCTGAATTCACACAAATCGATTTGGAGATGTCATTTGCCGATGAAGCCTCGGTGATGGATCTCACCGAATCTTTGATTCGTGAATTATTTCAATCTGAGTTGCAGGTCGATCTCGGGGCATTTCCAAAGATGCCCTACGCCGAGGCCATGGCTCGGTTTGGCAGTGATAAGCCGGACCTTCGTATCCCACTTGAGCTCGTCGATATCAAGGATCTGATGGCAACTGTGGATTTTAAGGTCTTCAATCAGCCCGCAAACGACCCCAATGGCCGAGTCAGTGTGTTGAAGGTTCCAGGTGGCGCGACGATTTCTCGAAAGGAAATTGATGACTACACCAAGTTTGTCGGGCTCTATGGTGCCAAGGGCTTGGCTTGGGTGAAGGTCAATACACTGGCGGATGGGATCGACGGATTACAAAGCCCGATTCTGAAGTTCATGCCGGATCAAGTCGTCCTTGATTTGATGCGCCGGGTTGATGCAGCCGACGGCGATATCCTGTTTTTCGGCGCAGACTCCGCGCAGGTGGTGTCAGATGCCTTGGGTGCACTGCGCGTCAAACTTGGCCATGACCTGGGATTATTGACCCACGAGTGGGCCCCGCTTTGGGTGGTTGATTTCCCCATGTTTGAGGATGCAGGCGAGGGGCAGGTGGCTGCACTGCATCATCCGTTCACGGCACCGACTGTGGATGCAGAGACCCTCAAAGCGCGTCCATTGGATGCGTTGTCACGGGCCTATGACATGGTCCTCAATGGCACAGAGCTCGGTGGAGGGTCTATCCGGATCCATGACCAAGCCATGCAAGAGGCTGTGTTTGACGTTCTGAACATTTCACCGGATGAGCAGCGTGAGAAATTCGGATTTCTGTTGGACGCCCTGAAATACGGAGCCCCGCCACACGGTGGACTGGCCTTTGGATTGGATCGGTTGGTGATGTTGATGTTGGGTGCACACTCCATTCGGGATGTGATTGCCTTCCCGAAAACGCAGTCAGCGACCTGTCTGTTGACGGATGCGCCTGGCGAGGTGAGCCAAGACCAGCTCAAAGAAGTGGGTGTGCGCATCCGGAAAGAGCACGCGGAGTCGATGTAATGGCGGGACATTCCAAATGGGCCAACATCAAGCACAAAAAAGCTGCCCAAGATGCCAAGCGCGGTAAGATTTTCACCAAGTTGATTCGTGAAATCACCGTTGCTGCCAAGCTTGGTGGCGGTGAAGTGGCTGATAACCCGCGATTGCGTGCGGCCGTGGATAAAGCGCTGTCGGCCAACATGACCAAGGACACCATCCAGCGGGCGATCGACCGAGGTGCCGGTGGTGGCGATAACGACAACGTCGAAGAGCTGACCTATGAAGGCTATGGCCCAGGTGGTGTGGCGGTTCTGGTTGAGGTGATGACGGATAATAAAAACCGAACGGTTGCTGAGGTGCGCCATGCGTTTAGCAAGTGTGGCGGTAATCTTGGAACCGATGGATCGGTGGCCTACCTGTTTGAGAAGCGCGGTCAGATTTTGATTGATGCCGCCGATGAAGACCTGGTGATGGAAGTTGCCTTGGAGGCGGGTGCTGAGGATGTGGTGACACCGGATGAGGGTGGGTTTGACGTCGCGACCACACCCAATGATGTGGTTGAGGTCAAGGACGCCCTGGTCGCTGCAGACATTGAGATTGTGAGTGCTGAGGTGGCATTGGTGCCCGCAACCCTGGCTGAGCTCGACGAAGAGACTGCGCCGAAAGTGATGAAGCTCATCGACATGCTGGAAGATTTAGACGACGTCCAAAACGTATACACCAACGCCCATTTCACCGACGAGTTACTCGAGTCCTTGGCTTGATGCGCGTGATCCTAGGCATCGACCCCGGATCTGTGAAAACAGGCTGGGGTGTGATTGCCTTGGAGGGGTCGACACCGCACTATCGTGCGTCAGGTATTCTGAAACTGGGCCAGGGCACAATGGCTGAACGTCTGTTGATATTGCATGATGGTTTGTCAGATGTGTTGGCGACATACGCACCCAACGAGGCTGCCATTGAAGAGGTGTTTTTGGCCAAAAACTTCCAATCAGCGTTGAAGCTCGGCCAAGCCCGCGGTGTCGCCATGCTCGCTGCCGGTCGTGCAAATATTCCATTGCGCGAGTTTGCAGCTAAGACAGTTAAGCAAGCCATTTGTGGGCAGGGTCAAGCAGCCAAGGCGCAAGTTCAGAATATGGTGATGAAAACATTGAAACTTACTGAAAATCCTGGCGAAGATGCGGCGGATGCTTTGGCGATCGCGCTGTGCGCGGGGTATTCTAAAACCGGCGATGCGGCGCATGCTCGGTTTCGGCTGTCGAGTCGTTCACGCAGTGGCAGCCGTTGGCGGATGAAGGATGAATCAGCATGATCGGGCAGCTCAGAGGCCGTATTTTAAGTATTGATCCCCCCTGGCTCAATTTGGATGTGCAAGGGGTGGGATATGAAATCGAATGCCCGATCTCAACCTTGTGTGAGCTGCCTGCCGTTGGACAGGAGGTGACGCTTCTCACGCATTTCGTGGTCCGTGAAGATGCACAACTGCTCTATGGCTTTTTGCGTGCCGAGGATCGTGCATCATTTCGTGTGTTGATTCGGATTTCCGGGGTGGGGCCGAAACTGGCAATTGCGATTTTATCGGGCCTGTCCGGAAACGCGCTTGCCGATGCTGTCTCACGCGATGATGTCGCGACCTTGACGAAGTTGCCTGGCATCGGCAAGAAAACGGCCGAGCGGTTGATCGTTGAATTGCGTGATAAGTTGGCGACAGATCCCTCGCAGACGCACACGTCTGATCTGGATTCTCCGGTTGAAGATGCGATTCTTGGTTTGGTCGCATTGGGCTATAAAGAATCCGATGCCCGAAAGGCGGTGAATCAGTTGCCTGCTGATTCAGGTGCGACGCCTGAAAGCCTGATTCGAGCCAGTTTGCAATCCATGTTGAGGCACTGATGAGCGAACGCTTGATTGAGGGTGACGGCCGACCGGAAGACCAACGCATCGAGCGGGCAGTCCGCCCGAAAACCCTGGCGGATTATGAAGGTCAACCGAAGGTCCGAGATCAGATGCAGTTGTTTGTGGATGCTGCCCGCGGCCGTCATGAGCCTCTGGACCACACGCTGATTTTTGGGCCGCCGGGTCTTGGGAAAACCACCCTGGCCAATATCGTTGCACATGAAATGGGGTCGACCCTGAAATCGACCTCGGGCCCTGTGCTTGAGCGCGCGGGCGATCTCGCGGCGATTTTGACCAATCTCGAAGCGGGTGATGTGCTCTTTATCGATGAGATTCATCGCTTGTCATCTGCAATCGAAGAAATCTTGTATCCCGCCATGGAAGATTACCAACTCGATATTATGATCGGGGAGGGCCCCGCGGCGCGCTCGATTAAGCTCGATCTCCCGCCGTTTACCTTAATCGGTGCGACCACGCGTGCGGGTCTTTTGACCAGTCCCTTGCGTGATCGATTTGGCATCGTGCAACGTTTGGAGTTTTATGCGGTGTCTGACCTGACTCAGATTGTGACGCGCTCTGCCGCATTATTGGGGATTGAGGCTGAGGCAGCCGGCGCTGAAGAGATTGCACGTCGAGCCCGTGGAACGCCTCGGATTGCCAATCGTTTGCTGCGCCGTGTGCGGGATTTTGCAGAGGTCCGAGCCAATGGCGTGATCACCCAAGACGTCGCCAATGATGCACTCAATCTGCTGCATGTGGATGCGCGTGGGTTTGATCAAATGGACCGTAAACTCTTGAGTGTCCTTGCCAATCATTTTGACGGCGGGCCCGTGGGCATCGAGTCGCTTGCGACGTCTTTGGGTGAGGAGCGTGGAACGCTTGAAGAGGTGATTGAGCCCTATTTGATTCAGCAAGGGTATCTGCATCGGACTCCACGCGGTCGAACATTGACTGAGGCTGGATATCGCGTGGTTGGCTTGGCAGGCTCGGATGATCTGTTTTCGGAGCGCTGATGGCCTTTGAGATTCCGGTGCGTGTGTATATCGAAGATACGGATGCCGGCGGCATCGTGTTCTACGCCAATTATTTGAAGTTTTTCGAGCGCGCACGGACTGATTTTCTGCGCGCATGCGGGATTACACAGTCTGAGACCATGCAGAGTGGGCAGATTTTTGTGGTGCGCCGTGTGGCCGTTGATTATCAAAGGCCTGCGCGTCTTGATGACGTATTACAGATATCCTGTGCCGTGAAACAGTGCTCAAGGGCGCGTGTCATCTTTGAGCAGCGCGCGTGTTTATCAGATGGCACTCAACTTGTGCACGCAGAGGTGGAAGTTGCAAGCGTCAGTATGGATACTTTAAAGCCGAAAGCGATGTCCGCGTGGCAATTGCAACAACTGAAACCTCGAGTAGAGAACACCGATGACTGAAGAACTGTCGATTCTAAGCCTTGTTTTAAAAGCCGGCCCTGTGGTGCAACTGGTGATGGCCTCGCTGGTGTTGGCGTCGGTCTTCTCTTGGGTCGTCATTTTTCAGCGTGCCCGTGTGTTGTCGCGCGCACAAAAACACGCGCGGATGTTTGAGGACACCTTTTGGAGTGGTGCGGAGCTCGTCAGTCTGTACAAACAGGTTGCCAATGCACCCAATGTGATCGGCTTAGAGGCCGTGTTTAAAGCCGGTTTCCAAGAGTTTACGCGTCTCCGACAGGATGTGCGCTCAGACCCCGATGCGGTCATGGAAGGCGTGCATCGGGCGATGCGCGTGGCCCGTGCGCGAGAAGAAGAACGGCTCGAGGCGCATTTGCCATTTTTGGCCACTGTGGGTTCGATCAGTCCGTATGTGGGCCTGTTTGGGACCGTGTGGGGCATCATGAATTCGTTCCGAGGCTTGGCGGCGGCCAAACAAGCGACGCTGGCCACAGTGGCGCCTGGGATCTCGGAGGCCTTGATCGCCACCGCAATCGGTCTGTTTGCAGCGATTCCAGCGGTGATTGCCTACAACCGCTTCAATGCCAAGGTCGATAGTTTGGCTGTGACCTACGAGAATTTTGCGGACGAATTTGCTGCGATTTTGCACCGGCGTGTGCATCAGCGAGGCGAGTGATGCCACGTTCGAGGCGAAGAAATAAAGGCCGCCTGGTCTCAGAGATTAATGTGGTTCCATACATCGACGTGATGTTGGTGCTGTTGGTGATTTTCATGGTCACCGCACCCATGCTGACGCCGGGCGTCCCGATCAACCTGCCAGAGGCTGCAACTGAGCCATTGCCGAGTGAGGCTGACGAAGAGCCCTTGGTGATTTCGATGAACGATGCGGGTCAGCTCTTTATTAACGTCGGTGGCGATGGTGAAACGCCGGTGAATTTAGGTACTGTGAAAGACCGTGTGATGAAAGTGTTGGCGGCCAAGCCGCGGACGCCGGTGCAGTTGCGTGGTGATACGACGTTGAATTACGGCACGGTGATGGAGGTCATGGGTGCGTTGCAAGAGGTCGGTGTGACCTCCATTGGACTCGTGGCGGAGACACCCTGATGGATCGGCGGGGCGAGAGTATTGTTCGTCCCTTTGTGCTGGCGTTGGTGCTGCACATCATCATCCTGTCATCTTTTTTTGTTGCTGTATCTCCAGAGGCCAGAACAATCACCCCACCACAGGTTGTGGTCATTCAGGCCACCGAGTTGACCTTTGCACCGAGTGAAGCGGCGCAAACAAAAGCGAGGCAGCAGGCGGCTGCTGAGGCGGAACGTCAGCGCGAGCTTGAACGACAACGCGAGGAAGAGGCAGAAAAGAAGCGTCAAGCTGAGCTTTTAAAACAGCGTGAGGCCGAAGCAGAGGCCGCGGCGAAAGCACAGGCCGAAGCGGAGGCAAAAGCCCGGGCAGAAGCGAAAGCACGAGAAGAGGCGGAGGCCAAAGCGGCGGCAGAAGCGAAAGCGGCGGCAGAAGCGAAAGCGGCGGCAGATGCCAGGGCGCGTGAAGAGGCAGAAGCGAAAGCACGGGCCGAAGCTGAAGCCAAAGCGCAGGCGGAAGCCGAGGCAGCGGCTCAAGCCGCTGAGCAGGAAAAAGCGCGTGCCATTGAAGAAGCATTTGAGCGTGCAGAGGCTGAGGCACGAGCGCTTGAAGATTTAGAGGCCGATAAAGAAGCCGAGGAACTTGCTGTATTGAATGCACTGGCCAGCGAAAAAGCAGCTGCGAATGTATTGGATGCAATGACCACGCGTATCACGCGTTCTTGGCGTCGACCGGTATCTTTCCAGGGCGGGCTTGAGGTGTATTTGCGCATGTCACTGGCTTCGAATGGAGAACTCGTGGATGTTCGTATTGTTCAAAGCAGTGGTGATGTATTGTTTGATCAATCGGGTTTAAGAGCTGTGCAACGTGCTGCACCTTTTGACGAGGTGAAGCAGTTTGATGCGCGGACCTTTGAAGAAAAATTTAGAACACTGACTGTGAAGTTCAGACCGGAGGATTAATGCGACCCCTAATGTGGCTGGTTTTGGCGTTTTTTGTAGCACTGCCTGCGCGTGCTGAGTTGGTCATTGAGATCACTCGTGGTGCTGAGAATCCGATCAAAATCGCAGTGGTCCCGTTTCAGGTGACCGGAGGTGGTGCGTTTGATGTGGATTTGGCGCGATTGATTGAGTCCAATCTCGAGCGTTCGGGGCAATTTATTCGGGTGCGTCGTGACACCATGCTGTCTCTGCCTGGCCCTGATGACACCGTATTTTATCGTGATTGGCGTGCCATTGACTCCGAATACACAGTCATTGGCTCGGTCGTCAAAGAGGGCAATGAGCTGGTCGTTCGCTACGGGCTTCATGACGTGTATGGGGAGCGCTTGTTGTTTGAAGAGCGCGTACCCGGTGCTCCAGACACGCTTCGGGACATCGGACACTACGTTTCGGATCGGATTTATGAGGCACTGACTGGCTTAAAGGGATTCTTCTCGACTCGCCTTTTGTACGTGTCTGCTGAGCGGCGCAGTGAAAAAGATCAGACCTTTAAGTTAATTCTGTCCGATGCGGACGGAGGGCGACCGCGGACTGTATTCCAATCCTCTGAGCCGATCTTGTCGCCTGCATGGTCACCCGATGGTTCACGGGTCGCCTACATGAGTTTTCGAGGTAAACGCGCCGGCATCTATGTACAAACGCTCGCCACGGGCGAAGTGCAGCAGGTCACCAGTTTTTCAGGATTGAACAGTGCGCCTGCATTCAGTCCCGACGGTCGGAAGCTTGTGATGACTCTGTCTAAGGATGGAAATCCGGAGTTGTATGTTGCGAACTTGAGAACCGGCGAGCTCGAGCGGATGACCAATCACTTTGCGATTGACACTGAAGCCAGTTGGTCTCCAGATGGCCGATCCATCTTATTCACGTCGAGCCGAGGCGGTAAGCCACAGCTTTACATGCTCAATGTGGCCGATCAATCCGTGAAACGTGTGACCTTTGATGGGGATTACAATTCCAATGGGGCCTTTACTCCTGACGGCGAGAGTATCGTGTTTGTACATCGAACCAACAATCGATTCCATATTGCGCGGATGAACCTCGAAACTCGAGAAATGCAGATCCTGACAGAAACAGATTTGGATGAGTCACCAAGTGTTGCACCGAACGGAACTATGCTAATTTATGCCACGTCAGATGAGGGACGAGGCCTTTTAGGGCTCGTTTCAATGGACGGCAGGGTGCGAGTTCGGTTACCTTCTGTCACTGAAAGTGTGCGGGAGCCTGCGTGGAGCCCATTTTTTAATTAAAATTTTGAATGATCATTGATGTCCAATACAGGGGTGACGGAATGAATATGTTGAAGCAAGCCAAGATTGCGGGAATTGCAGGGGTACTAGCAGTGCTTGCAGGTTGTGCCGGGCAGGTGAATGAAGAAGCGGCATCTGAGGCGTCAGTTGCAACAGCCGGCGAATCGACTACGGCTTCTACACAAGCATCCTCTGCAGCTGACGCAGCACGTGTAACTGCTGAACAGCTGAAATCAGAGGCGATGGCAGCAGACACGCTGTTCTTTTTTGAATTCGATAAGTCAGATCTAAGCCAAGACGCACTGGATGATTTGGACGCGCATGCGAAGTTCTTGGCAGCAGATCGCAACGCAAAAGTCCGCTTGGAAGGACATGCGGATGAGCGTGGTACACGGGCATACAACTTAGCCTTGGGTGAGCGTCGTTCGAATGCCGTGGCTCGCTACCTTGTGATCCAGGGCGTCAACCGCTCACAGATTGAGACTGTGAGCTATGGTGAAGAGCGTCCACTGTCGCTGGTTCGTGATGATTCGGGCTGGTCACGTAACCGTCGCGTTGAGCTGATTTACCAGTAAACAATGCATCGATATGTGACGACGGGCGCCGCAGTTGTATTGGCTGCGGCGTCTTTTGTGTCCAACGCACAAGAGTTTGACGCCAACAGTCTGAGGCAATCTCAGGCGGAATTACTGTTGCAGATTGAACAGTTGCGCCAAGAAACACAACAACTGCGTGGACTTCTTGAAGAGTTGTCATTTCAAATCACGGAAATGAGCTCTGATCAAAAAGATCGATATCTCGATTTGGATGAACGACTGGGTGAGCTCGTGCGTGTGCAAAAAGAGCGCCCCGTCGCGTCAGCGACTGACTCCCAGAGATTAGACACGCCCGATGGTGTCAGTGGGGCTGAGGGCACAAGTCAAACCAGCCAACCCAGTGTGCCTGAGGTTTCTGATCAAGAGGCTTACGACACAGCGTTTCAGCTCATCCGCGAGCGTCAGTTTGAAGATGCGTTGGTCGCGATGGAGTCCTTTACGCGGACTTATCCGGAGAGTGAGCTTGTACTCGATGCCAAATTTTGGCGCGGTCAAGTCTTTGATGTCTTAGGTCGCGATGTTGAAGCGATTGAGGAATTCAAGGCCTTGACCCTGATCGCGCCTGATTATCGCAGAATCTTGCAGGTGAAGATTAAGCTCGGCAAGCTGTTGATCAAAAATCAGCAGGTGATTGAAGGACAAAAGATCCTAGAGGAAGTCATCACCGAAGCACCTGAGAGTGTTGAGGCTGATTTGGCGAAACGCGAACTCGAAACCGCCAACTGAGGGCTCTGGTGTGACAGTGCCGATTTCACTTCGTATCACGGAGATCTTTACCAGTGTGCAAGGTGAGGCCCGTGATGCGGGGTATCCAACCACTTTCATTCGATTGACCGGCTGTCCATTGAGGTGTGTCTATTGTGACAGTGAGTACGCCTTTACAGGCGGCGAGCAGATGTCTGTCGATACGTTGGTGCAGACCTGCATTGATCGAGGGCCCCGACGCGTGTGCGTGACTGGTGGAGAGCCCCTGGCACAGCCTGATTGCATCCATCTTCTGGCCAAGCTCTGTGATGCCGGATTTTCAGTCTCACTTGAGACCTCTGGCGCCATGGATGTGAAGGCGGTGGATCCTCGCGTCTCCATCGTGATGGATTTAAAAACGCCCGGTTCTGGTGAAGTCTCAAAAAACCGGTTTGAGAATCTCGTGCATCTGGCTGCAAAAGATCAAATCAAGGTGGTGGTGACCGATACGCAAGATCTGGATTGGATCGATTTGACGATGGATCAATATCCACAGCTTGGTGAGATTGGAGACGTGTGGTTATCACCTGCGCATGACACCATGGATGTGCGTGTGTTGGCTGAGCATGTGATTCACTCAAAGCATCCGTATCGCTTGCAAATCCAGTTGCATAAAGCAATCTGGGGAGAGGAGCCTGGGCGATGAGTCAGGCCGATAAAGCCGTGGTGCTCCTGTCTGGTGGGTTGGACTCTGTAACCGTCTTGATGATGGCTAAAGCACGGGGTCTTGAGTGTTTTACGCTTGGCTTTGATTATGGACAACGGCATACGGCAGAGCTCAATGCAGCACGCGAACTTGCCTCGCGGTATTCCGATCATCCGCATCAGGTGATTCAGCTTGATCTCGGTGCCATTGGTGGCTCGGCACTGACCTCAAATGCGATCGAGGTGCCAACCGCTGGCGTGCAGGCCGAAGGCATCCCTGTAACCTATGTACCTGCTCGGAATACCGTATTTTTATCGATCGCCATGGGCTATGGCGAGGTCTTGGGCGCGACGCATCTGATGATTGGTGCCAATGCTGTGGATTATTCTGGCTATCCGGATTGTCGACCTGCCTTCATCGAGCAGTTTGAGAAGCTTGCCAATGTTGCGACCACTGCGGTCGACGGTGGTGCATCCTGGACAGTGGACGCGCCCTTGATGCACATGAGTAAGGCCGAGATTATCGCAGCCGGTGTGAGTCTTGGGGTTGATTATAGCCTGACAGTGAGCTGTTATCAGGCCGATTCGTTGGGTCGGGCCTGTGGAGTCTGTGATGCGTGTCGTTTGCGCAGACAGGGCTTCTTCGATGCCGAAATTGAGGATCCCACGCGATATCAACCCGGTGTGATTCCACAAGTTTAAAAAAGTCAGCCCATGACTTGCAGAATCTGTGTTGGCCGGTATCATACGCGCCCTATCCCGGATCTTCTGATCCGAGTCGGCGGGTCGTTAGCTCAGCTGGTAGAGCAGTTGGCTTTTAACCAATTGGTCGCGCGTTCGAATCGCGCACGACCCACCATTTTTTT
>CAJXNQ010000018.1 GCA_913057215.1 uncultured Gammaproteobacteria bacterium | reverse complement strand
AGGATGTGGCGTGCCTTGTATTCCGTGACAACCACCTCTTGATCACCGCGACGATCACGAATTGCGATCAGGTGAAATCCGCCCGGTGAGCGAATTGGCCCGATCAGTGTATTAGGCTTGGCGTCGGCCAAGGCCTCTGCGAAAACGGGATTCAGTTCGAGCACGTTGCGCCAGCCCAAATCCCCGCCTTGGTTGGCTTCCGGCGCATCTGAAAAGCGGACCGCCATCTGTCCAAAGGGTGCACCCTCAAGCAATGCATCACGAATCTGGATGATTTTCGTTTGCGCCGCATCGATGGCCTCTGGACTGGGGCGATTCGGCAAGCCGACAACAATTTGGCTGAGCAGGAGTTCAGGGGCTGTGCTGATCTGTCCGCCAGTGGTTTCTAAAAAGCGCGCCAGTTCGGATTCACTGATCCGAATGCGGCTTCTCACCTCGCGCTCACGCACCGCATTAATCAGCAGTTCTCGACGAATTTGCTCGCGAAACACAGCAAAGCTTTGCCCATCAGCCTCAATGGATGATTTCAAGCCCAATAAGTCGGTATTTCTGTTTTCAGCAATCTGAGTGAGTGTTTCGTTGACCCGTGCGTCATCAATTTCCAGTCCACGGCGCTTGGCGATCTCAAGCTGTGCCTGCTCGAGAATCAATCGCTCCAGAACTTGTTCTTTGAGCGCCTCTGTTATCTCAATCGTGTTACCGCGCGCATCAGCTTGTGCTTTCAGGTCATTGAGTCTCCGCTCCACATCACTCTCGAGCACAACACCTGAGTCGACAACAGCCACAATCCGGTCCAGCACAGACGCTTGGGCCGAAGCCGTTGTGCAGGCAAGCCAGACAACACTTGAGGCGAGCAATTTAGAAACGTGCTTCAGAGAGTTCATAGTCCTCCAGGAGTCGATCCATCAGGGTAGAGGCTCCGCGACCAAGTGCGCCGAGTCCTTTGAGTTCAAGTTGCAATTTAACCGAGTTGCCGCCGTTGGTCTCCGTGACTTGATCTCGCTCATAGGCATGCACGACGGCGGCGCGCCAGCAGCAACTCTCGTATTCAAGTCCGAGTACTTGGTTGACGCGTTCCTCTGTATCGGGCTCCCATTGCAGGCCCGCGAGCACCCGAAAAGCGCCGATTTGATTCGAATAATAAAGGTCTGTCCGCACGGCTTGATCGTTATCCCAGACCACCCGTTGGGTGATGTAATCCGTCTCTGAGGTGCGGTATTTGAACTCATTGGTTGCGCTTGCCATGGTTTCGTTATCAGCGACTGAACTAAATCGCGTATTCCACCGAAGGCTTTCAGCCAAACGCACCGCGGATTCCACAACCAAGGGTCCTTGGTCTGTCGTCTCAGGGGTGCCGGATAGGGTGATGTCACGATCGGCAAGATAGACCGTTCGTCCAGCGGTGACTCGATAGGTCTCGATTCCCGTGTTGTTAATGCCCCGTGATGTCAAGCTCAGAGCCACTTCGCGGGTATCGCCGACGAAGTCGCCGCCCGAGATGGGGTTGTCCAAAAAGATTTGGCCGACGGTATCTGTGTCGTTTTCAGTCTCTGGTGTATCAAACTTCACCACGGTTGGATCCTTATTCGGTTCTCGAATGAGGAGTCGTGCCCGCGGGATCAGTTCGTGGAGAGAGCCGTTCGTACCAAATTTCTCGAAAGTGAGACTGCCATCCAGCGCCGAACCAAAGGTCACGTATTGGTTGTCTTGGGCGCCATTGGCTGTTGTCGCCTCAGACCAGCGCGGAAACAGCAATACAGAGGGAGTCAGCGTGCCATAGGATGCACTGAGTGGATACTCTGCCTTGAGATCTGAAGAGACGCGCCGCCCTTCTGAGGGATCGGTGGCGGCCAAACCGGTTGTATCCCGTGTAAATTCAGTGAGATCACCCGATGCAAACAGATTCCACTGTTCCCCATAGTGTGACCAGGTACCGGTCAGTTGGGGCTGACGAGAAAATTTGACCGATGACCCGGTCACCGCCGGATTGACAACATCCACTTGGTCAATCAGCCAGCCAACCGTCCAGTTGTCGCCGCGCATGGTTGCCGATGCCGACGACGTGAGCTGTTGTTTGTCGGAGAGATCTGCGAAATTATCCAAATCATCTTGATAGGTGTCGTCTGACGCATCCTCGTACGCCAGGTTCCAAATCAGGGCCTTTGATGGATCGCTGTCGAGTGTCAGTCTCGAAATATGCCGATCCGTGCCGGTGATCTTGTCATCTGGCAGTTGCTCTGTCTTTACATCGAGCAGACTGAAATCTTCAAACAAATACCGTCCATGCACTCCAACGGCTTGTCCACGGGCCGTCATCCAGCGCGGCTGGATTAACACATCATAGTTGGGCGCGAGGTTCCAATAAAACGGCGTCACGATTTCTGTTCCAGACTCAGATCCGACCGAATAGCTTGGAAACAAAAAGCCAGTTAAGCGGCGGTCATCGAGCGGGAAACCGAGCGCTGGTGTGTAAAACACCGGAACCTCTTTGACGCGCACAATGACGTTGTTGGCCCAACCGCGCCCGGATGAATCGTTCAAAAAGATGCGTTCGGCTTTCAAGTCCCAGGTGTTGGACTCAGGTGCGCAAAATGTCATGACCCCGTTGACGATTCGGATATCGCCATTGGGTGCGCCGATAGCAAACTCGGAATCGCCTCGCAGCCGGTTTTCATGCGTCACGAAGCTTGAATTTCTCAAATCAAATGCATTGGTCCGCACATTCACTGAGGCAGAATCGCCCATTAAGAGGCTGCCCGGACGCCTGATTTTGACACCGCCTTCCGCATCGCCGTCACCGGTCGAATTCAAAAACGATATCCGATCGGCCTCGAGCTGAAAATCGCCCCGCGTCAGATAGGCATCACCGGACAAGATGACCCGATCGGCGCCGTCATAGTCTGTGTTCTCAGCCTCAGCTGTGAGCTCATCATCACCTGGGGTGCCGGTCAGCATGGGTGGACTGTAATACCCATTGCAGAGATAGGTTCCAGAGGTATCGACCACCCAGTCTGTTAAAGCGGCTTCACCGGGCTCGATGGCGAACGCCTGCGAGGTGCCGAATGTCAGAGCGCACAGTGCGGTCACTTGGAGTCTTTGGCTGACAATTTTCATATGAATACTTTTGAATCTGAAATCGGATCATAGAGGACACAGGGGCGGATTGCCTAGGCCTCTGGATGCCTGAGTCGCTAAACAATGATATGTTTTCGCCTTCTCTGAATTGGAATGACCTCGCATGCACGCCTACTTATTTGATTTTGATGGCACCTTGGTAGACAGCGCGCCAGATCTCACCCGTGCGTTGGATCAAGCACTCGCACGTGCTGGGCTTCCGGGGGTTGGGCTCGAGCTCGGGACTGCCATGGTTGGCCAGGGTGCTGGCAAATTGGTCGAACGGGCGTTAATCCATACGACAGGAGATCCTTCACATCGGATGGACAGTCCACTCGGTCGATTGATGTTGACGACATTTTTAGAGTTGTACGAACCGATTTGTACTGAGAACTCGGTGCTGTATCCAGGTGCCATCGAGGTTTTGGAGACGCTGGCGGCTCAGGGTAAGCAGCTTGGCATGGTGACCAATAAGCCGCGGCGTTTTGTGGAGCGCATGGTTCCCGCATTGGGGCTCGATAGCCACTTTGATGTGATCGTGGCCGGTGATGATCTGCCCGTTAAAAAGCCACAGCCAGACATGGTTTGGCATGCCTTGAAGCAGTTGGATTGTGCTCCTGAAATGGCCTGTTTAGTGGGTGACAGCCAAGCGGATCTGGGTGCAGCCGAAGCCAGTGGTGTGGCCTCGATTTTGGTGAGTTTTGGCTACAGCGGCGATTTAGATGTGTCGACGGCGGGGGCTTCGCGTGTGATTGATCAGCTTACGGATTTGTTGCATGACACCTGATGCAATGACCCGCTATCAGTCGCTGGGCTTGACCCGAGTACCGGTTGCTGAGCAACACTTGGCTGATCTTGAGACGCCCTTGTCTTGTTATTTAAAGCTTGCAGATCGTCCGTGGAGCTATTTACTTGAGTCGGTGACTGGGGGTGAGACCTGGGGTCGGTACTCGTGCATCGGGTTACCCGCGCGCGAGCGGATCGAGGTGCGTGGTGAACGCATCACTCGATTTGAGCGCGATACGGTCGCAGAGATCATTGAAACAAGCGACCCGTTGGCTTGGATCGCAGACTATCAGATGCGACTCGGGGTGACACCGACATGGGTGATCGACGAGTTGGGACTTCCAAAATTCACCGGTGGTTTGGTGGGTTATTTTGGCTACGAGACAATCCAATACATCGAACCGCGGGTGAAGAAAACGCTGCCAACAGAGGATCCGATCGGGTCGGCAGATATTGTCTTGATGCGTTCAGATGACGTGGTGGTGTTTGACAATTTGTCCGGCATGCTCACCTTGATCACGCATGCAAATCCGCAAGAACACAATGCCTTTGAGGCGGCACGCGAGCGGCTCGAGCAGATGCGTGAGGATCTCGATGCAGCCATGGATCCAAGCGCATTTCAGCCGGTTGTGCATGCACCAATCGAGCCTTCAGAGTATCGGTTCAGCCTTGAAAAAGATGCCTTTAAGCAGGCTGTCAAAGCCGTCAAAGGCTATATTGAAGCCGGCGATGTGATGCAAACGGTGCTGAGCCAACGGATCTCGGTCCCCTACGCTGAAAGTCCGCTGGCATTGTATCGGGCGCTCCGTGTCTCGAATCCATCTCCTTACATGTATTTCTTAAATTTGGACGACACGCACATCGTCGGTTCATCACCGGAGATCCTTGCGCGACTTGAAGATGGCAAGGTCAGTGTGCGGCCGATTGCGGGTACTCGACCTCGAGGACACTCCATCGAAGAGGACATGCGGCTTGAGCAGGAGCTCTTAGCCGATCCAAAAGAGCGCTCTGAGCATCTGATGCTGATCGATTTGGGACGCAATGACGTCGGTCGCGTTGCAGACACAGGCTCGGTTGAATTGACCGATGAAATGGTGGTTGAGCGTTATTCACACGTGATGCATATCGTCAGTCATGTCGAAGGCCGAGTGGCGCCGACCGTCTCGGCGCTCGATGTCTTAAAGGCCTGTTTGCCGGCCGGAACGCTCTCCGGTGCGCCCAAGGTCCGGGCTATGGAGTTGATCAATACGTTTGAACCGGTCAAGCGCGGGATCTATGGCGGTGCCGTTGGCTACCTTGGCTGGGCGGGTAACATGGACACCGCCATTGCCATCCGAACCGCTGTTTTAAAAGATGGCATGATGCATATCCAAGCCGGTGCTGGCTTGGTCGCCGATTCTGTGCCTGAGTCAGAATGGACCGAAACATTGAATAAGGGGCGTGCGGTGATCCGGGCTGCCAATGCTGCATTGACTGGTTTTTCGGACTTAAAAGGTCCTTTGGTGCGGAACTGACTCATGCTTTTGATGATCGATAATTACGACAGCTTCACCTACAACCTGGTGCAATATTTCGGTGAGCTGGGTGCCGAAGTCACTGTGGTTCGCAATGATCAGGCGCATATTGAGGAGTTGGTGGCGATGGCACCGGATCACGTGGTGATCAGTCCAGGGCCGTGCGATCCAGATCAAGCGGGTGTGAGTTTAGAGGCAGTGCATGCTTTCGCTGGAAAAATCCCTGTGCTTGGCGTGTGCTTAGGACATCAAGCGATCGGTCAGGCATTTGGAGGATCCATCATCCGAGCGCCGCGTATCATGCATGGTAAAACCAGTGCGATTTATCACGACGGTCAAGGCGTGTTCTTGGGGCTTGAGCAACCGCTCGTGCAAACGCGGTATCACTCCTTGGTGATTGATCCCGACCGCGTGCCTGATGTGCTTGAAGTGACTGCCTGGAGTCATGATGCACTCGATGAACCCGAGGCCATCATGGGCGTTCGCCATCAAACATTGACGGTGGAGGGCGTTCAGTTCCATCCTGAGTCGATTGCCAGTCACCAAGGGCACGATCTTCTGCGCAACTTTTTAGCCGTTCAAGGGGGACACTGGACATGAACATGCAAGATGCCATCGCCGCCGTGTGCAGTCGACGGGACCTGTATGCCGATGAAATGGTGCAGGTGATGCGGACCATCATGACCGGTGAAGCCACAGATGCACAAATCGGTGCGCTGTTGACCGGACTTCGCATGAAGGGCGAAACCATTGATGAGATTGTCGGTGCAGCGACTGTGATGCGTGAGCTCTCTCAAAAAGTCGAGGTGCCCACTGAATTTTTGGTTGATACCTGTGGCACGGGCGGTGACGGCGCCAACGTGTTCAATGTCTCAACGGCCAGCGCGTTTGTCGTTGCAGCAGCAGGCGGGCGTGTTGCAAAGCATGGGAACCGCTCGGTCAGCTCGAAATCTGGATCGGCAGATGTGCTTGAAGCCGCCGGCGTCCGTCTGGACCTTTCAGCCAGCCAGGTGGCGCACTGCATTGAGACCCTGGGTGTTGGGTTTATGTTTGCACCGGCACATCACTCAGCCATGAAGCATGCCATTGGACCCCGAAAAGAGTTGGGGATGCGTACGATTTTTAATGTGCTCGGCCCACTGACGAACCCGGCCGGCGCTCCTAATCAAGTGCTTGGGGTCTTTGATGAAAGCTTACTGACACCGCTTGCTGAGGTCCTACATCGCCTTGGCTCCCGGCATGTCTTGGTGGTGCGATCAGAGGATGGATTGGATGAGCTGAGTGTGTCCGCCGCCAGTCGAGTGGCCGAACTCAAAGATGGACGGATCCGTGAGTACCGCATCAAGCCGCAGGATTTTGATCTGGATCTGAGTGATCGCGATGATCTGGTCGTTGAAACGGCCGATGAATCGCTGGCCATGATCCGGATGGCCTTGGTCGCTGATGATCACGGCGCCTCGGATATCGTCGCCTTAAATGCAGGTGCGGCGATTTACACAGCCGGGTGCGCACGCTCTCTGGAAGACGGCGTTGAGGCGGCATGGGATGTCATGGAGTCAGGAGAGGCGCTTGGCAAACTCGAAGCCCTGGCTGATCTGACTCAATCGTTGGCCGGAGACACTGTGTGAGTTGTTCAACGACCATCCTCGATCGAATTATCGCCAGAAAGCGTCAAGAGGTGGCGGCTCGAAGTGCTGAGACCCCGCAGGCCGATCTTGAGTCCATGCTGCAGGATGCCTCACCCGTCCGCGGATTTGCGAGAGCCTTGCAGGCACAGGTCGCAAAGCAGCAGTCTGCTGTGATTGCAGAGATTAAACGTGCGTCGCCATCCAAAGGGCTGTTGCGCGCTGATTTTCAGCCAGCAGTCCACGCCGCTCAATATGAAGCTGCCGGTGCCACCTGTGTGTCGGTTTTAACCGATGTGGATTTTTTCCAAGGGTCTGATGCCGACTTCCAAGCCGCGCGCGGCGCCTGTGCACTGCCTGTCATTCGAAAAGACTTCATGGTGGATCCCTATCAGATTGTTGAATCGCGGGTACTCGGTGCGGACTGTGTGCTGCTCATTGTGGCGGCCTTGAGCGATTCGCAATTGATGGCGCTGTCGACGGAGGCGCATGCTCTTGGCATGGATGTATTGGTTGAGGTGCATGACGGTCGTGAACTTGAGCGTGCGCTGGCACTCCCAACGCCTCTGATTGGCATCAATAACCGAAATCTACACACATTTAAGACCACATTAGACACCACGCTTGAGCTCATCGATGCCGTCCCGAGTGACCGATGTTTGATCACAGAATCTGGGATTTTAGAGGCTAAGGATGTCAAGACCATGCATGATGCGGATGTCTATGGGTTTCTCGTCGGTGAGGCCTTCATGCGAGAGCCTGACCCTGGACTGGCTTTGACGGCTCTATTTCAGGATCTGGCTTGATGGTGTGGTGGGCGCTAGGCCTCGGCGGCCTGACCGTGGTCGCGGTCCTCGGGTGGTATGCCTGGTCATTAACGCGTCAAGTACGCGCGCTCGAATCTGAGACGGCGGCCAGTCGAGAGGATGCCGCGCAGAGTATCGTAATCCTGATCGGTTCGTATTTGGACGCGCAGGTGGATCGATCCGAATGTTTGTTACGGATTCGGGTCTTGCTCGACGGGCGTTTTCCGGAGTGGTCACAGCACCTTGAGAGTCAAAGTCTATTAACAGTCTCTGATCACATCTTGGCCATGCCCTATGGTGAGGCGCGGGCAAAGTTGGATGGCGAAACGCGGAGAGCGCAAGACGGCGCCCGACGTCAGTTATTGCAGATGCATGAACCGGAACTGGCGCGTGAGCTGACGCAATTGAAGGAGTGGATCACACAATGAAAGCACGTGTGCGTTGGCATGAAGAGGTGGCCTTTGTGGCTGAGAGCGGCTCTGGGCATGCACTTGTGGTCGATGGGTCACCTGATCACGGTGGACGGAACCTCGGACCACGTCCCATGGAGTTGATCCTGATGGGACTTGGCAGTTGCGCAAGCTTTGATGTCGTGACCATCCTAAAAAAACAGCGCCAGCAGGTCAGCGGCTGTGAATGTGCGCTTGAAGCCAAGCGTGCCGATACCGTACCGGCCGTGTTCACCGAGGTGGTGATGCACTTCACTGTCAGTGGGCAAGGTCTTGATCATGCCAAAGTTGAGCGTGCCGTCAGTTTGTCGGCTGAAAAATACTGCTCAGCTTCCAAAATGTTCGAAGAGGCCGGTGTAGCCCTCTCACATCGCGTCACGGTCTCTGAGGATGTGGCTCACGCGTGAGTTCCCCGGTGGTGAAACTGAACCACAGCACCTGAGTACTACGACGTTTTTCAAAGATGCGTTCATGGATTTGTCACATGGCAGCGTAACACTGGATCGCCCAATGGATTCAGGAGGACTCAAGGGTGTATTCGCAGCGTAATTGTTTGGTCATTGATGACGATCCTGTTGCACTGAAACTCGCAGCCGGTTGTTGCCATGCGATGGGTTTGAAAGTCTATGTCGCCGATACGCCAACTGAGGCGATGGATGAATTAAAGCGCCGTCGGTATGACTTATTGGTGGTCGACCATGATGTGCATGGGATCGCCGGCTATGAGATTTTGGATCATTTGATGGTTCACCTCAAAGCAGCGCAGTTGGTGGTCTTTACAGCCGATACCTCAGAGCGCACGCGGGTGCTGTATGAGGCACGTGGTGCCTCTGAGTTTTTGTACAAGCCACTGTCCAAACCGGCGATTCATTTCAAGCTGAAAACGCTGCTGGACCGGGTTGCCTAAGCGGATGTGGGAGCATGACCTCGGTATCTGGTCTGAAAATTTTGCGGATTTTCCGAGGCCTGAGCAGGTAGAGGTCTTGAAAGCAGCTCAGGACGCGGTCTGTCAGGCACGCAAAGGATGGATGACTGAGGAAGCCGTCCGCCGCGGCGCACATCAGTTGCTGTCCATTGCCGGGATGCTTGGGTTTACGATGGCATCGAAGCGGTTTCGGGACATTGAGCAATCAACCCAGATCGATCAGGCGGTATGTCGTGCATTTGAGGAGATGCTCGTCGCTTTTGAAGCGGAGCTCGAGTGCCTCGTCGCTTGGATTGACTCAGACTGAGTGAAGCCGGGACCTGTGTGTCTTCTGTGAGGATGCTGATCAGATGCTGTCGTACTTGCTGATGAGCGGGTGAGTTGCGAAACGCCCGATGCATGACCAAATGCAGACTGTAGAGCGGAAAGCGCGCAATGCCTGCGAGTTCTTGCAAGGTTGGGTCGTGTGCGTGGTAGGCCGTTGGTAAGCAGGCAACGCCCTGACCCAGTGAGGCCAGAAGACTCCGGTCACGCTCTAAGCGCGGACCAATGCAGGGTGTGCACTCCACAGCCACATCTTGAAACGGTTGCGATGCGAGTTGTTCCCATTCCAATTCCGTATGGCCGCCCAGCAGCCGATGATCGCGGTTTAAACGACCTTCAAACAGGCTGTGCTCAATATCGATCCGGATGCCTCCAATCACATCCTGGTTCGCAATCGATGCCTGATGTGCCGGACGATCAATCACCAAAGCCACATGCACAGCGCCTGATTCAACCTGATGCATGGAAGCATCGCTGACAAATTGCAGGCAAAAGTCTGGATTGGATTGATCAAGCTTGGCGAGGTGAGTGTAGAGCGTTTGACTGTATTCAGAGCTCGGAATGCCAATGACGATCTGTGTGGGTGTTGCTCTGAGCTGATCGAGATCGGTTTGCAGTTGCTGCCAATGCGTGTGGTCATTAAGAAGGCGATGACCAAGGCGCGTTCCGAGATCTGTAAATATCAGCGGATGACCCGGCTGAATCAAGGGCTGGCCAAAGCTGTCTTCGAGTTGTTGGACGGCCCGCTTGATGACGCCATGGCCGACCTGAAAGTGACGCGCGGTGGCTCTGAGACTGCGCAGACGAAAGAGTTCTGCAAAAAATTGCAGATGTTGTGGATTCTCGGTGGTGACCATCCTGCGTCCTTGCTCAGTCAGTGGTTTATACGTGACTCAGTTCACACTCCTTGTGAACCAATGTTGCCGCCGAACTGTAATGACCGCTCATTACGGTTTGATGTCTGACTGCCACGGATGGTTGAGACATGAATGCACAGAGCTGGACATACCCACACTACCCCTTGCCGACAAATGAAGCGGAGCGCCTTGAGGCCTTGGCTCAACTTGAGGTCCTTGATGTGGCCTGCGAGCCGCGGTTTGATCGCCTGACTCAACTGGCAGCAAAACTGCTTGAGATGCCCATGTGTGCCATTTCACTGGTCGATCGCGAGCGTCAGTTTTTTCTCTCGCATTACGGGATCGAGGCCTCTGAAACACCCCGCGAACAGGCATTTTGTAATTATGTGGTGGCGGATGATGCGCTCTTGGTGGTGACAGATGCGACCGCCGATCCCAGGTTTCAGGATAACCCCTTGGTGACCGGCGAACTGGGACTTCGGTTTTATGCCGGTGTACCGATCCAAAATGCAGACGGCATCACCTTGGGGTCTCTGTGCGTACTTGATCAAAAAAGCCATGCCGAAGGCATGACGACCGAGCAAATCGACCTTCTCAAGGACTTGGCCGCGGTTGTCATGAACGAGATGACAGCACGGATTACGGCCAGGCGGTACCAACTGGAGTGTGAACTGCGGTGTGAGGCCATGGCGGAACTGGAGACACGCCGGCGCGAGGCAGTCGCCGAGGCGGCCTTTAAGTCTGAGTTTCTTGCCAATATGAGCCATGAGATTCGGACGCCCTTAAATGGTGTCATTGGCATGGGGGAGCTTTTAAGTGAGACGGCGCTTGGCAGCGAACAACGGGAGTATCTCAACACCTTATTGTCGAGTGCTGAGGGGTTATTGGGCATCATCAACGATGTCCTGGATATTTCAAAAATCGAAGCCGGCCAGATGCAATATGAGGCGATTCGGTTTTGTTTGAAAACAGAGGTGGAACAGGTCGCCGAGGTCTTGGCACAAAAAGCAGCCGATCGGCAGATTGATTTAATTGTTGAGGTGGCCCCCACCTTTCCGTCAGCGGTCATTGGGGATCCCACGCGCGTCGCTCAAATTCTCTATAACCTCGCGGGTAATGCGATCAAATTCACCGAATCCGGTTATGTCTGCATCCGCCTGTGCGCAGTCGATGCCGAGAGCATTCAGATCGAAGTCGAGGATTCCGGGATTGGCATGTCGGATGAACAGATTGCGCGGCTGTTTGAAAAATTCAGTCAGGCTGATACGTCGATCACCCGAAAATATGGTGGGACGGGTCTTGGTATGTCCATCGTTGCACAATTGGTTGAGGCCTTTGGTGGACAGATTGATGTGCGCTCTGAGATCGATCAGGGCACCTGTATCTCTGTGACTTTGAAATTGCCGACAGCATCTGATGCGCGTTGTGATGCTCGTGTAGATGGTGTGTCACTCAAGGGCGCGCGTATCTTGGTGGTGGATGACATTGCCTTGAATCTGAAGATCTTGACCGCCTTGTTGGAATCTCATGGTGCCGAGGTCATCGCAGCCCACGATGGCTTTGAGGCCATTGCGGCCTCAGAACGTGTATTGGCTCTCGATACGCCTTTGCATGGCGTGATCTGCGATCATCACATGCCTGGGTTATCAGGAGCCGACGTGGTCACACGGATCCGCTCGCTACAGCCTGATTTGCCGATCCTGATCCTGACCAGCGGTGGGCACTCGGATGATCTCAAAATGGCTGCACCGGATCGCGTTTTACATAAGCCCGCACGGGCAAAACAACTGATTCCTGCACTGCAGTCGCTGCTTGGTGAGCTAGGCACGGTCTCTGAATCTCGATCTGAACATCCTCGGTTGGCATGTGCTGAGAGCCAAAACGAGCGCGTAGCCGACACTGCTCGTACGCTCGATCAGGATACGCCTGGCGTACCTTTTGACGGGCTCTCGATCTTGGTGGCTGAGGACAATGCGACCAATCAGTTGGTGATCACGAAGCTGTTGCATCGGTTGGGCTGTGGAGATGTACGGATGGCCCATGATGGACGCGAGGCAGTCGCCATGTATCAAGCCGACAGCTCCTGTGATCTGATCCTCATGGATATCCAGATGCCTGAGCTCAGTGGGACTGACGCTCTCAAACAGATCCGGGCTGAGGACACGCGCGGTGCCACACTGCCGATTATTGCACTGACCGCCAATGCCATTGAGGGAGATCGTGCACGATTTTTGGCTGATGGCTTTACCGGCTATTGCAGTAAGCCCATTCGGCGATCTGAGCTGATTGCCACTGTCAACGCCTGTCTTTAAGCGCGCGGTGTCATATGGCCAGTCGACGCTGTCTGATGCCGCGTCTTTGCAGGCGGCTTCTTTTCTCGGGTCTTATTTCGCTTGCATCGACTGCATCGGCGGCGCTCGATTTCCCTGAGACCACTGTGAGTGTACCCATCTCAATCACTGATACGGATGGCAGTTCGCTGAGCCTGTCTGAAATCAACGCGTCACTCACGCTTCTCAATCTTGATGCCGACGTTGACACCGCATTCTCGGCGAATTCACTGGGCGATATTGATGCACAGAGCGGAGACATTCTTTCGGTCAATACTCAGGATTTCCGAGTCTTTTTGACAGCAGCTGGGCTCAATATCCCTGTTGAGTCCACTGAAATCTGCTTAGGCGTTCGCGATCCCAATGGGATTCTCGGTCCGCCAAGCGGAACCGCAGGTTCTAATATATCTGTGAGCGTACTCTCGGCGGGCACAGCACATATTGATGCCTGCCTTTGTGATTCGAGCGTTTCAGTTGGCTCAGTCAGTTTCAACCTTCCAATTGTGGGGGAGGTCACCACACCTCCGCTGGCGACAGTGAGCCTGGCCGACACAGGTTCTCTGTTTTCTTCGTCCAATAATGGGCTCAACTTCGACGGCTGCTTTGCGAGCAGTCGGATTCAATCGGCTGGATTTTCAGTATCTGAAAGTGGCGGCTCGACCGCTGTGGACGAATCCGGCAGTTCAGATACGATTCAGGTCGCGCTTTCGGCTGAGCCGGACAGTCACGTCACAATTCAGGCCTTAAGCAGCGAGACGTCTGAGGTGTCTGTCAGTCCATCGTCGCTCACATTTTCTTCGGCAAACTGGGGTACACCGCAAACCTTCACCGTTCAGGGCGTCAATGATCCGGCTGTCGATGGGGATCAGTCAGTCACTGTAACAGTGTCTATCGATGATGCGAGCTCGGATGATGCGTTCGATGGCTTACCTGACCACGTGGTGACCGTTACAAATTCAGACAATGATTTGCCGGGATTGATGGTTGTTGAAACCGATGGTTCAACGCGAACCACTGAGGCTGGTGGAACCGATTCGGTTGAGGTCGCCCTTGAATCTCAGCCGCTTAGCAATGTTGTGATTCAGGCCAGTGTGTCAGACTCAACCGAGGCCACGGTCTCTCCATCCTCGCTCACGTTTACATCAGGAAACTGGAATATTGGGCAACACGTCACAATCACTGGCGTTGATGACGCTGACCTCGATGGCGACCAGTCTGTCACTCTTACATTATCGGTCGATCCCGCGCAGTCAGATGATGCCTTTGACTCGCTCAGTGACATAACGGTTGGAGCGACCAATGAAGACGATGAAGTCGCCGACACCACAGCACCCACCATCACTTCGTCGAATACTGCATCGGTTCCCGAAAACACCACGGCGGTACTGACATTAGCAGCCGATGAATCCGTCACATGGTCGATCACCGGCGGTGCTGACGTGGGTCAGTTCAGTCTATCCGGCAGCGACCTGGCGTTCAGCAGCGCGCCCGACTTCGAAGCACCGTCGGATGCCGACAGTAACAATGTCTATTTACTCGAGGTTACAGCTGAAGACACAGCGGGCAACACCAGCAGCCAGTCGATCACGGTGACAGTTACGGATGTCAGTGAGTCAACACCTGCGGACACCACAGCACCGACAATTACTTCGTCAAATACCGCCTCAGTTCCTGAGAACACCACAGAGGTTTTAACCCTGTCTGCCGATGAATCCGTGACATGGTCGATCACCGGTGGTGCAGACATGAGTCGGTTCAGTGTCTCCGGCAGCGACCTGGTGTTCAGCGGCGCGCCCGACTTCGAAGCACCGTCGGATGACGACAACAATAATATCTATTTACTCGAAGTCACAGCCGAAGACGGAGCGGGCAACACCAGCAGCCAGTCAATCTCAGTCACAGTCACTGATGTGAGCGAGTCACCGCCTGCTGATGCCAGTGCCCCTATGATTACTGGCTCGACTCAATTCAGTGTTGAGTCTGGTGTATCGATGGAGCCCACCTACTATTCTGCCAATGAGCCTGTGACTTGGTCATTATCAGCCATGGATGCGGCGTTATTTTCGATTTCAGTCGATGGGCGTCTGACGATGAATGACGCTCCAAACGCCGAACAACCCAATGATCACAACCGTGACAACCGCTACATGATTTCTGTCGTTGCAACCGATGGGGCGGGTAATCAATCGGCACTGTCGGTCCTTGTCGATGTCGAACGCGGCAATCCGATCAGCACCATGCCTGTGGATGAGGTGGCTCAATCCAGTATTGATGATGTGGTCGAGACAGCCGCACAGACATTGGCGCCGGTGACTGATCGGTTGGTGGCCTTACAAAGCGGATCAGAACAGTGCACAGCCGTCTCACAGCAAGGTGTGCAGTTGGACATCAAGAACCCAGCCATCACGCAATTTGCATCGCATGCCGGTCTCTTGGATTGGTTTAACTCCGATGTCTGCGATCTCTTTGGGGATGACAGTGCGCTCTGGAGTGCAGGCACACTCGTCGTTGGCTCGCGCGACGGCGCCTCGGACGCTCTGGATCTCGACATCGAAATCAAACAACTGACGGTCGGCTATGACCAGCGGGTGAGTTCAGATTGGGTGGCAGGTGCGGCTGTCAGTCTTTCAAATCAGGACGCGGGCTACGTTGATCAATCGAGCGAAGTCAAAAGTGACGCTGTACATGTCAAGGTGTACGGACAGCGCGAGCTCGGGCAGCACGCACATGTGTCGGCAGTCGTTGGCTTGGGTGTTTTCACCATGGAGACGCTGCGTCGCTCTGGAACAGTCGCTTATCAAGGCACGCGCGAGGCCTTCCAAGTGCTCGGTCAGGTGGGTTATGACTACCGGATGTCAGACGCTGATGCCGACATGCAGTGGTCTGTGTTTGCAGACGGTGATGTCTCTGTCACAACGCTTGGTGGCTATACCGAAACGGGCGGTTTGAATCCATTGACCTATCAGGAGCAGACGGCGGTGGCATCGAGTGTGAAGCTGGGTGTCAGTGGGGAGCGCAGCTGGATACGGGAGACAAGCCAATGGTCACCGCGCTTTGAGATGGGGGTCAAAACCACCTTTCAGGATGCCAGTGATCTGAACGTCTGCTATGCGGATGCCACTCACACCACCTATACCGCTCCCTATGCCAGTCATTTTACACACGCGCTCGATCTGGGTGTCGGGCTCCGAATACAGTCAGGCCAAAGTCTCTGGGATGTCCTCGCACAGTGGACAAAAGATACAGACGGCGGACAGTTTCAAACCTATGCGCTGAAATACAGACGCGCTCTGAATTCGGATGAGTCGACCACCTTGAGTTGGTCGTTGATCGGTGAGGACGCTCGCCACAGTCAGCTCGGCACGGAGCTGACACTCGAGCGTCGTTTTTAGTCAAGGAGGATCACTGCATGGAGCTCTACACCACTGAAGATCGTCGCGGACAGCGGCTCTTTTTCGCACGGATTTGGGATCGCTTGGGCGCGCACTTTTATGTCATTGCCGCCTGTCTGATCGTCGTGTCGGTGCCGGTCAATCTAACCGCCATTCTGCAACCGATTCAGATCTTAAGCGCATTTCATATCCCGGTGGCCGAGGGCAGCCTGTGGCTCCCATACATCCAACTGCGCGCGGTGTTGGCACTGTGTGTGATTGGCTTATTTGCCTTTTGTTTGATCGCCAACAGCCATGTTCTGCTGATGACTCGCGTGGTGATTGCCTACTTGATGATCTATCTGTTGATCGATGTGCTCACAGTGACTCAATTTGGAGAATTGACGACAGCAGTTTGGCTTGTATTCAGTGCACGACTCTTAGTCGCTGTGCTTGTCACAATCAGTGTCGAGCACTACTTCCATACGCAGTCCCAACTCATTGCCGCGCGCTACAAACGCCGACGCTAAATCCGTGCAGCCGTTTTGGTCATGACCTTAGCACCTTGCCACATCAGTGCTTTGATCGGTTGAGGTAACTCCGCACCACCTTGGTCCAGTGCGCTTTGTCCGTGACGTGTTTCGTCGTCGAGCATTTGCATGAGGATCTGCCGAGAGGCGTGATCATTCCTTGGCAGTTGATCGAGATGGTCACGCAAATGGCGAGCCACGTTTTCTTCGGTGGCATGCACAAAGCCCAGTGAGACCTTATCTGAGATCAGTGCGGCGCCCGCGCCAAGCGCAAAGGACGACAGATAAAAAATCGGATCAAAGATGCTCGGCTTGGCCTTTAATTCATCCAGTCGCGTACGACACCAGGCCAAATGATCGAGCTCCTCTTCGGCGGCCTCAACAAGGGCTCGCGATGTCGCCTGATCGGAGGCAAATAAGGCTTGACCGTTGTACAGGCCTTGAGCACATATTTCACCGGTGTGATTGACCCGCATCAGTTGAGCGGAACGCTCAGTCTCTGCATCTGTTAACGGATCGTCCAAGGCTGCGTGCGCAGGTGAGGGCTGACGAGACTCGGGTTTCACGCGCGCGATGGTGCGGAGTAACCCGTCAAAGCCGTGAATGAAGCGATCGATTCGGTTCATGAACGAGCCCCCAGTTGCATGCCAAATGATTGCCCCAGATCGCGCACTTCGCGCACCAATCGGTCGGGATCATCGAGCCGTAAGATGTGAGTCGCAGCCAACTCTTCATCTGAGAGATCGGATGCATCGGCGCTGTCCGCATCGGTCAGAATTCCAAATAACAGACCCTGGGATTCGGCGAGGCGACGGAACCGCTCGCGGTCGGTTGCATCCACAAAGCTTCCCGAACAGATGACCGGGAAGCCCGCGCGCAATGACAGCTCGGCCAACTCCAAAAGGTGCCGATAGGTTTGTGGTTTCGAGTCGTCGTCGCCGTCAAAGAGACGCGCACGCTCGAGATCTGAACGCAGGCGGATCATGCCAAAATCATCAATCAATTGATGCGAGACCTGCTGTCGGATCTCTGGATCCAAGCCGAGGGTGATCAGTAATACGCGCGGTCGGATCATGGTGGCCTGCTCAGCCATCCGCGCATAACGCCGGTAACGATTGAGCGGATCTGTTTCTGTTTCAGTGGGAAGCATGGGGGCGTTGAGAGACAACAGGCACTCTTTTGCACGCACCATTGCGCGATAGGCGGAGTAACCCTGATAGACCCAGAGCGCGTGGTAATCACCACTGAGTTCAAGATATCGATTCAATAAATGCCAGGCGGATGCAAAGTCACCGCGCGCTTCCAAGTCCATTGTCAGAAAGGCGACTTCACTGATCACATCGATCCATCGAAATTCAGAGCGATACTCGATGCAGTCAAAGAGCCGGAGCCCGTAGGCGTCGGTTTCAACCACGTTGCCAAGATGCAGATCCCCGTGGAGTTCACGAATCATGCCGAGATCTTTGCGCTCGGCGAATCGAGGCCAGAGGCGTTTCAAGTATTCATGTGCCCAGGCTTCCAATTGAATCAGTTGCGCCAAGTCGCGGGCCTCACTGAGGCGTGGCCGGACCTGATCAAAATTGAGCTGTGCGGGCACGTAGAGCGAGTTCGGCTCACCAAAGGGCATCTCAATGCCAGACACGGGTGCTTGGTCATGTAGTCGGAAGACGGCTTGGGCAAGCTCTTCGAGACGCGCGTGATTGAGACCTTCCCGGTCGTGGATGCGATCGAGGGTGCGAGCGGGATCGAATTGCAACATTTTGACTGCGTACTCAATCGGCTCACCGGTTCCACCGATGGCAATGCCGGTATCAGCTTTGGTCAGTGCAACCACTTCAAGGTAGAGCTCTGGGAAGGTTCGTTGATTGAGCCGGTACTCAGTTTCACACAGTGTGCGGCGTGCTTCGAGCGTACTGGCGTCGAGAAAATACAGGTCCAATGGTTTTTTGATTTTGTAGGCAAAATCACCGGTGAGGACGATCCAGGCGAGGTCGGATTCGATCACCTGAATGCCGTCCACAGGATGTGGATAGCATGCTGGATTGTTCAATGCGTCGATGAGCGTCTCGCTCACGGCGTCCTCCCGTTATACTCGCCGTCATGAAATCTTGGTGGCGACTGTTTTTAAAACTGACTTTGACCCTGACTGTTGCAGTTGGGTTGGTTCTAGTCTATCTCAATGCGAACCTGACAAAACAATTTGAATCGCTTTCATGGGCGGTTGGCGCGAAGATTTTTGCACGCCCACTTGAGCTGTATCAGGGTGCACCTTTCAGCACAGAGCAGGTGCGTCATGAACTCGATCTACTCAATTATCGGGTGGTGGATCAATTACCTGAGCCCGGTCAGTACCGAGTTTTGGCAGATGCTTTGATCATTGGCACGCGCGGGCATGTGTTTCCGGACGGGGATGAGCCTGCGCGTCGCGTTCGCATTGCATTTACCGATGATCAGGTTGGCTTGATTCAAACAGACACCGCAGAGTCGGTTGATTTGATTCGGCTCGAGCCTGTGATGCTTGCTCAATTGTCAGGGACATATGCCGATCGAGAACTGGCAACACTCGATGCGGTCCCACCTGAATTTATTCAGTTACTGTTGGCCGTTGAAGATCAGCAATTCTACGAGCATATGGGGCTCTCATGGACTGGCATTGCCCGGGCGGCTTGGAACAACCTGGCGGCCGGGCGCTTTGCTCAGGGTGGCAGTACACTTACTCAGCAGTTGGTCAAAAATTTGTATTTGAGCCGGGAACGCACGCTCAGCCGAAAAGCCGTTGAGGCGATTTATGCATTGCTGCTTGATGCCAATTTCTCCAAAGATGCGATTCTTGAGGCCTATATCAATGAAGTATTTCTCGGCCAGTGGGGTAATCGCGCCATTCATGGCTTTGCAACGGCCGCGCAATTTTATTTTGGTCAGCCCCTTGGTGAGCTTGCACTTGAACAACACGCGCTCTTAATTGGACTTGTCAAAGGGCCCAGTGCATTCAATCCCAGACGCCATCCAGAGCGCGCACTAGCGCGTCGCAATCTCGTATTAGATCTTGGGTTGGCGCAGGGGTTGTACTCGCAATCGATGGCCGATCAAGCCAAGGCGCGGCCGCTTGATGTGCCCAGTGGACCGGCTGATCGCATCGGTCGCTTTCCAGGCTACGTGTCATTGGTGAAACGCGAGTTGACGCAAGATTATTCAAGCCAACAGCTTACCCAGGAAGGCTTGAGTATTTACACAGCCATGGATCCACAGGTGCATCGTGGCCTGATTGAGGGGCGCCAAACCATGTTGGAGCGATTGGATGCCCGTGGATTAGATCCCGACAAGGAGGTAGAGCTTGGCGCCCTGATGGTCGATATTCCGACTGGCGAAATCCAAGCGGTTGTGGCCAGTCGCAATGACCGGCCTGGGTTTCACCGTGTATTGGATGCACGTCGGCAAATTGGCAGTCTCGCCAAGCCTTTTGTCGTCGCAGCAGCCCTGGATATGGATCCACGTCTGCATGCCGGGACACTGGTGCGGGATGAATCCATTGCCATGACGGATGACCAGGGTCGGACCTGGTCGCCCAGAAACTACGATGAGACCGAGGAGGGCGTGGTACTGCTTGAGCGTGTGGTCGCACAGAGTATCAATCAGGCGACAGTACATTTAGCGCTCGGCATCGGTTTAGATGGCATTCTGGATCGGATGGATCGGTATGGCATTCCGATTGGGCCCTCACGCCCACCGGCTTCAGTCTTGGGCGTCTCTGAGATGTCGCCGTTTCAGGTTGCATCGCAATATCAGGCGCTTTTCAATCAAGGGTATCGCACACCACTGAAGGCAGTGCGGACGGTGATTGATGCCGAAGGCAATACGCTGACGCGTCGCTCGTTTGAGTCGAGGCGGCAGATTCCGGTCCAGGTGGCTGTGATGGTCGATCACATGATGCGTGTTGGTGCAATTTCAGGAACTGGCCAAGCGTTTGGTCGTCGCTATGACCAAGTGCTTGCATCAAAGACAGGCACTACAGATGACGGCCGTGATGCCTGGTTTGTCGGTGCCGATGGCAGACGCATGGGCGTGACCTGGGTGGGCTTTGATGACAACCGCTCGGCAGGGCTTGTTGGCGCATTGGCGGCATTGCCGGTGATTTCAGATGCATTTGCCCACGTGGGTCGTGTCAATCGACCGAGCGCCTTGCCAGATGGGTTACATTATGTGTGGTTAAACCCGCAAGGACAGATTGTCGGAGCCGGGTGTCCTGAGACTGCCAAGCGTCCAGTGCCAGTTGCCTTTGATGCGGTACCGGCCGGACAATGCAGTCCATCGAATTCAACAGAACGCGGCGGTGCATGGCTAGACCGCTGGTTTGGAGGGTAAGTATGCGTTTCGGAATGATCTTAGGTGTCGCGGTAATTGTAACAGGCTGTACTCAGGCACCGGTGGCGCGTCCGCCTGTGGTGGATGCATCCTGGCGTGCAACCGAGGATGACCGGGTGTTGTCACGCACTGATGTGAATTCAGCGTCATCGCGGATTATTTCTGGACCGGATCGGACGCGTGAGCAAGGTGAGACCAATGTGGTCGTGCCGGTTGAACCCATTGCACGGATTGAGCCGATCGACCAGCCTGCGGATGCTGAGGGCATGTCGCCTGCCGTGCTGTCATTACTTGAGCAAGCGGATCAGTTGCGTACGGCAGGTGATTTCACAGGTGCCTCGAGCCGGCTTGAGCGTGCCCAGCGGATTGCCCCGGATGAGCCTGAAGTGTATTTCCAATTGGCGGGCGTACGACTCGAGCAAGGTCGTTTTGATGAGGCCGTTAACATCGCCACACAGGCGGTTGATCTGGCGGGGTCGGACAATGCAATGAAGCGTGACCTGTATACGTTGGTCGCGCGCGCACGTGAAGCAGCTGGCGATACAGCAGGCGCAAGCCAGGCGCGCCAAATGGCGCGCTCGTTTGGGTCTTAAAGACTCTGGAAGGAGGCCTTGGCTGCGTCCAGTGTTTTCTCGATCACAGCCTCGGTGTGTGTCGAGGAGACAAAGCCTGCTTCATACATGGAGGGGGCCAGATAGACGCCGCGCGATAACATGGCGTGGAAGAATCGCTTGAATATATCCTCGTCGCAGGCCGTGACTTCGGCAAAGGATGTCACCGGATTGTCAGCGAAGAACAGCCCAAACATGCCGCCGGCAGAGACACCCTGCATGGCGATTCCCGCTTCAGCAGCCAGATCCACCACGCCCGAGACCATGTTGTGGGTGGTTTCAGCCAGTCGATCATAGAACCCATCTGCGTTGAGTGCATTGAGTGTGGCCAGTCCAGCCGCCATTGCAACTGGATTTCCAGACAATGTGCCGGCTTGGTAAACCGGGCCTGTGGGTGCCAACATGTCCATGATCTCAGCGCGCCCTCCAAAGGCGCCCACTGGCATGCCACCGCCAATGATTTTACCGAGGCAGGTCAGATCGGGCGTGACACCTAATAATTCTTGGGCACCTCCACGAGACACCCGAAACCCAGTCATCACCTCGTCAAAAATAAGCACGACACCGTGCTGATCACAGAGTGTGCGTAGGCCCTCGAGATAGCCCTCGTGCGGGATGATCATGTTCATATTGCCGGTAATCGGCTCAATGATCAGGCAGGCGATTGAGTCGCCTTGCTCAGCGAAGAGAGCGCGTGCTGCATCAAGATCATTGAATGGAAGGTTCAGCGTATGTTTGGCGAGATCAGCCGGTACGCCCGGGGAACTTGGAACCCCAAAGGTCAACGCACCCGATCCGGCCTTCACCAGTAAGCTGTCGGAGTGGCCGTGATAGCACCCTTCAAATTTCACGATGGTGTCGCGACCTGTGTAGCCGCGCGCCAACCGAATGGCGCTCATGGTCGCTTCGGTGCCACTCGAGCAGAATCTCAGCTTGTCCATAGACGGAAAGAAGGTTTTGACACGTTCAGCCATGTCCGTCTCGATGGCTGTGGGTGCGCCAAAACTGAGGCCGTTGGTGATTGCATTGCGAACCGCATCCAATACCTGTGGGTTTGCATGCCCCGCAATCATTGGACCCCAGCTGCCGATGTAGTCGATGTACTCTTGGCCATCGGCGTCATAGAGATACGGGCCCTCTGCACGGGCAAAAAAGACCGGCGTTCCACCAACGGCTCGAAACGCACGGACCGGCGAATTCACACCGCCAGCAATGGATTTTGAGGCTTCGTGGAACAGGTGTTCTGAGACGCGCATGAATCTTCCTTAAAACAATGAACGAAAGTGCGATGCGGCTTGGCCAACATCGTCTTTTTGAAATACAGCCCCTGAGACTGCCAGCATGTCGACGCCTTGGGCAAGTACTTCAGGTGCGTTATCCAACGTGATCCCACCGATGGCCACGACCGGAACCTTGCACGCACTGACCAAATGCGCCAGGGCATCCAAACTCAATTTTGGTGCATCGGGTTTGGTTTCTGATTGAAACAGCCGGCCAAAGGCACAGTAGCTTGCCCCGTCGAGGACCGCCTCTTGCATCAGCTTGGCGGAGTCGTGACAGGTCCGCCCGATGATGGCGTCTGGACCGAGCTGTTGACGTGCCGCTTTGATGGAACCATCGGTCTGGCCCAGATGCACGCCATCAAAGCCGAGCAATTGAGCCTGTTGAATTGAATCATTCATGATAGCCGGCGTGCGATTTTGCTGACATGCGGTGAGAACGGACTCAGCGAGTCGCTTGTGACGGGCGGCATCGGCACCCTTGTGTCGAAACTGAACCAAGACCGCGCCGCCCTGAATCGCTTCATGGACCTGACGATACATCAGTTCAGGATCCGTGATCGTCGACGGCGTGATGACGTACAGGCCGCGCATTAAAAGGGTTTGACGACCACCAAGATGACGATGGCAATCAACACCACCGTGGGTGCCTCATTAAACCAGCGATACCACACGTGGCTTCGTGTGTTGGCATCCTCGCGGAAGGTTTTGACGATTCGCATGCACCAGTGATGATAGCCCACCAACAGCACAACCAAGGTCAGCTTGGCATGCATCCAGCCCTGTGACATCCAACTTGGATTGATGATCAACAGCCAAAGACCAAGGGCAATGGTGACAATCATCGAGGGTGTCATGATGCCATTTAAGAGCTTTCGCTCCATGACCTTAAATCGCTCGATTCCGACTGTATCTGAGGCGTCTGCCATGGCGTGATACACAAACAGACGCGGCAGATAAAACAGCGCCGCGAACCAGGTGATCACTGCAATGATATGAAAGGCTTGAACCCACAGATACAACATGCCGTCTCCTCAATTCGAAAACCGAAGTGTCGCATGAATCATGGCGTTAGTCCCGCTCTTGATGCCTCACATTCGACTGCACATCAATCACCGCTTTGAACAAATCACCCTCAGTAATCACACCGAGTAAGTGCCGTGAATCCGCGTCAATGATCGGGACCGATTCGCCGACAAAATCACTGACGGTTTGCATGGCATGACCCAGCGAATCGTCCACAGCCAGTAACACCGGATCGGCATCGGCAAAACGAAACACGGCCTCATCGCCCGCTTCAATGGCTTGATGCACTGAGAGCTTGGCTGCCAAACGTCCACTGTCTGCAACCACATAGGCTTCGGTTTGTTCTTTCTCGCGCATCAGTTCAAGCGCCTCATGACCACTGGTCTCTTCAGAGATGCGGACAAAGTCATCGCTGATATGAGATTCCAGCGTATGTTGGTTCAAGGCAATGGCCTCGCGCCCGTCGGCTAAGTTGATGCCGCGGTCGAGGAGTTGACGGTCAAAAAATGAATGACCAAAGAGCCGATGGGTGATCAGCATGGAGGCCATCACAGCCATCAGTGCGGCCACAGCAAAGGCATAGCTTTGTGTGAGTTCAAGCACAATGAGTACGGCTGCGACCGGTGCGCCGATGACGTTGGCAGCCACGGCCGCCATGGCGGCAATACTGATGGCGACTGAGAGATCCGCAAAGCCGAGCAGTGCGACCAGCTGGCCGATGGCTCCACCAGCAGCCACGCCGACAAACAATGCCGGTGAAAACACACCGCCGAAAAGGCCAAAGCCGACGCAGAGCGCGGTCATCGCGATTTTGACAAATAACAACAGGATCAGGGCAGCAATACCGTACTGGCCGTCCAGCATGGCGTTGATTGTACTGATACCGAGTCCGAGGATTTCTGGGATCCAGATCCCGACAACGCCACAAACGGTGGCAGCAACAATAATCAGCCGCTCAGCGGACCAACCACTGGCTTTTGCATACTGTGCAGATCGCCGTAATGCCTGCATGTATGCAATGGCAGCCATGGCAATCAAGGGCGAGGCAATGATCAGCACTGGGATGAGTGTGGCCAGATCAGGCGCGACGGCATCGATTGAAAAGACTTCGCTGGTTGCAAAGATCTGTTGGCTGACCGCTGAGGCCGTCACAGAGGCGACAGAGATGGGCGCAATGGCGCGCACTGAAAAATGGCGAAGCACCGCTTCATGGGCGAAAACAATGCCCGCGATCGGCGCACCAAAACCGGCCGAGATGGCGGCTGCCACACCGCAGCCGAGATACACTTCGTGAGACAGGCGACTGGAGACGTAGCGTTTGATAATGATTCCAATGGTGGCGCCGAAGTGAACCAGTGGACCGTACTGGCCGACCGAACCACCGCCTGAAGCACTGGTGAAGGCCGTCAGCGTGGATGCAATGCCATGTTTGATATCTAAAGGTTCTTTGGATTGCTGTGCGCAATAGATCGAGTCGGCCGGGCCGTGCCAACGCACGACGCCAAAAACACGTCGGATCACAATGACCAAGGCTGCCGCGACCCACAAAAAGATGACGCTGGTGAGTGCAAATTGGCTGCCGGCGAGATTGATCTGCAACAGGGTGCTGTGTTCGCGTAAATCGGTAAAAAACTGCACTCCGCCGACGTACGCGTTGGAGGTGAGCGCCATCAATCCACCGATCAATCCGCCAATGGCAAACACAACCAGCAATTCAATGCCCGTATCCTTTAATCGGTGATTCATATCCTTCCCTGTCGACTGCGCACTGTGCGCGGTGTAGCGTATTATGCGCAAAATTAGCGAATAGATGGAAACACAGGTGAAACAAATTGGGATTGTGGGTGGCACCGGGTACACGGGCGTTGAACTGCTTCGGATGCTGGCTGTCCATCCGGAGGTCGAAGTCAACTGCCTGACCTCGCGCTCAGAGGCGGGTAAATTGGTCGGTGCGCTCTATCCCTGGTTACACGCGTATTCAGATGTGATGTTTGAGGCGCCAAGTGCTGACGCATTGAGCGCATGTGATTTGGTGTTTTATGCAACACCCAATCAGATTGCCATGCACGACGCGCCTGCGCTGGTTGAAGCTGGATGTCGCGTGATTGACCTGGCGGCAGACTTTCGGTTTTCCGATCTGTCGGTGTGGGAGCACACCTATCAGGCGACGCATGCGGCACCTGAGCTTGCCAAGGAGGCGGTGTATGGGCTCCCGGAGTGCTATCGTGAGACGATCGCGAACGCGTCTCTAGTAGGGAATCCCGGGTGTTATCCAACGGCTTCGATTCTGGCGCTGCTGCCCTTGGTTGAGGCAGGACTGCTTTCAGATACGCAGGTGATTTTAGACGGTAAAAGTGGTGCATCCGGTGCGGGGCGCAATGCGCGGACCGATTTAATCGTCGCTGAGGCATCTGATAATTTTCACGCGTATGGTGCCGATGGCCACAGACATGGCCCTGAAATCGCCGATCAACTGACACACATTGCAGGCCAGTCGATTGAAGTGACCTTTGTGCCACATCTATTACCGATGATTCGAGGCATTGAAGTGACGGCCTATGTCTCCACTTCTATGCCCATAGAGGAAGTGCGTGATCTGTATCAGACACGCTATGCATCAGAGCCTTTGGTCAGCGTTGTTGACTCGGGAGTGCATCCAGAAACCCGCTGGGTGCGGGGTTCAAACCGTTGTACGATTGGGCTATATAGCCAGCGACCTGGGCAGTTGATTGTCTCAAGTGTCATTGACAACTTGGTCAAGGGTGCCGCGGGACAAGCCATACAGAATATGAATTTGATGCTGGGCTTGGATGAGACACTGGCTGTTCCGATGCATGCATTGAGTCCATAGGGAGGAAACCATGACAGAACGTTTTGTGCCCACACCGATTCAGTTGACAGAGCGTGCGATCAGTAAGGCGCGCGAGTTGATTGAGGGAGAGGGTGATCAAAGTCTCCAGCTGAGGGTCTTTGTGACAGGCGGTGGTTGCTCTGGGTTTCAGTATGGATTCAGTTTTGACTCCGACGAGCAACCCGATGACACCCGCGTAGAAAAAGATGGTGTGACTGTGGTGATTGACGGTTTGTCGTATCAGTATTTGGTCGGTTCGACCGTGGACTATTCAGAGTCGCTGACAGGATCGCAGTTCGTGGTCGAAAACCCGAATGCATCCAGCACCTGCGGATGTGGTGCAAGCTTCAGTCTCTGAGCCAAGTCCGAATGATGGCGAGGTTATGGATAGACGATTGAGCCTAGGATGCCGGTGCCACGAGCACCCGTGATATGCGTTGTGTCCAATCGGTGTTGATCCATACACTGCATACCAAGCCAGGCAAAACAGGCGGCTTCTAGAAAATCAGGATCAATGGCGAAGGTCTCTGATGTGACCACCAAGGGGTCGACTTGATCATCGAGTCGATCCATCAAATCTGCATTGTGCACACCACCACCGGCCACCACCAAAATATCAATCTCGCTTGAGAGTGCATCGGCGACGATGTCCGCTGTGAGTTGATTGAGGGTGGCTTGTACATCCTCGGCATTGAGATTGGCATGATGAACGAGATGCCGATTCAGCCAATCCAGATTGAAATACTCGCGTCCCGTACTTTTCGGTGGCGCTTTGGCAAAAAATGGATCAGTTTTTAGACTCTTCAGGAGCGCTGTATCCACTGTCCCGGTCTGAGCCCAGGCGCCGTCACGATCGAATGGCGCCATATGATGCTGGCGATACCACACATCACCTAAGGTGTTGGCAGGGCCTAGATCATAGCCGCGCACCGGTTGACCCGGAATGAGTTCAGTCAGGTTTGCAATGCCGCCAAGATTTAAGACACCGACACCCTCTGTCTCCCGAGCAAACTGGGCATGATGGAAAAGTGGAGCCAAGGGCGCCCCTTGGCCGCCACGCGCCATGTCACCGCGTCGAAACTGGTGTGCGACAGGGGTACCTGTATCCACTGCAAGCTGTTCGGCCATTCCAATTTGAAGTGTGTTGCCAAGCTCAGGCGCATGCCACAGTGTTTGTCCATGAAACCCGATGCAATCCACCGGTCTCGGCGCACGTTGAATCAGCGTTTCACATTGCGCGCTGACTTGGGCGGTGTACTCCGTTTCAATGGCCAATAGCTCGGCGAGCTTGATTGATGCATCAGGTGCGACTGCGCGCTCTAAGCGCTCATGAATCTCTTCAGAGAGCGCGCGCGAGTCGGTGTCGAGAATATGCAGTTCGCCGTTGGCGTGGTACTCGGCCAAACATGCATCGAGACCATCGAGACTGGTCCCGCTCATCAAGCCAAGACACAGTCGAGGTGGATCAGCGGGCGGTTGTTTGAAGAGCCAATTCAGCATGCGTGCGTTGTGCTTCTAAGGATGCAATCAACGGTTCAGCAACGGCGCGGTATCGCGCAAGCTCATCACTGGCAAGCGTTTTCGCTTTTGGCAGTTGATCGAGAACGGTGCGCGGATTGCGGTGCGATCCGTTGACGACGAATTCATAGTGTAGGTGCGGTCCAGTGGCCAGACCGGTTGCACCAACATAGCCGATCACTTGGCCTTGTTTCACCTTTGAGCCGACACGGTATTTTCCATACCGCGACAGATGTGCGTAACGCGTTTCGATGTTGTTGCCGTGTTTGATCACAACCAATTTGCCGTAGCCGCCATTGCGTGCCCGATAGGTGACTTTGCCATCACCGGCGGCATAGACCGGCGTGCCTGTTGATGCCGCATAGTCTGTGCCCTTGTGTGCGCGCATCAAACCCAATACTGGGTGCTTGCGTGCCAATTTGAAATTCGAGCTGATTCGGCGGAAGTTCAGTGGAGCGCGCAAGAATGCTTTTCTCAGACTGACGCCGGATTCATCGTAGTAGCCTGTGTCACCTGCCGTGTCGGTGTAGCGAATCGCGACATAGCGCTCACCGTCATTGATGAATTCAGCTGCGATGATATTGCCATACTCAATAAACTCGCCGTCGAGGTAGCGTTTTTCATAGGTAACAATGAATTCATCGCCTTGACGGATTTCGTAGACAAAGTCGATCACGTGGCCGTAAATGTTTGCCAACTCCATGATCATATTGTCAGGAAGTCCAGCACGTGCGCCGGCCAAGAAGAGGGAGCTGTCAATACGAGCACGCGCGTGCTCGATATAAATGTCGGCTTCTTTGACTCGTTCTTCGAGTTGCCACTGCCCTTCTGAGTCTTGGACAGCAACCAGTTGTTCAAAGGGGGTCTTAATGACTGCAAGCTCCTTGAGCGCCTCGCCGTCATATCGAAACTCGAGGGTTTGTCCGACATTGAGACGGCTTAGCTTCAGTGCTTTGCTTTCTGCGCGGGTGACCTCTAACAATTGCTGTGCACTCAGTCCTTGGCGAGAAAACAGACGACTCAGCGAATCACCAGTCTGCACGGTCTCTGTCTCGACCCGAAATACTGGGTCGTCATTCAAGATTGTTTTCGCGACTGTCTTGGCGATTGCGGGGATGGGTAGTCCAGGTGCGTTTGTCTCTGACTCGGAGGTCTCAGGCCATAACATCACGACTGTAATCAGAAGGGCGGAGGTGGCAACTCCCAGAACATGGATCCCGGGGAACGGATGGCAAAGTGTGTCGAGACGTTTCAGTAGGGCGCGCATGCGGTCCTCATTGCATGGTTTTTCAGAGTTTACAGAAACCGTTCGCGCTTTGCATGTAAAAAACACCCTCGGTTTGCGTACAATACGGCGCTTTCGAGATATATAGAGATGAAGACCATGACGACGGTGGATCCGACGAGCGTGAACCAAGCCCTTGATTTAATCAGTCGCGGTGCCGATGAAATTTTGCCGCGCGATGATCTGCAGGCGAAGTTATCGCTGGGTCGACCACTTCGGATCAAGGCTGGATTTGATCCCACGGCTCCGGATCTGCATCTTGGCCACACCGTACTGATTAATAAGCTCCGTCAGTTCCAGGATTTGGGGCATGAGGTCATCTTTCTGATCGGTGACTTCACCGGGTTGATTGGTGATCCCACCGGGAAGAATGCCACGCGGCAGCCGCTCACCGAGACACAGCTTCGAGAAAACGCTGAAACCTATGCCAGTCAGGTGTTTAAAATTCTCGATCGGGAAAAAACGCGCGTTGAATACAACAGTCGCTGGATGAATGCGTTGTCGCCTCAGGATTTTGTCAGATTGGCCGCGAAGCTGACTGTTGCGCGGATGCTGGAGCGAGACGACTTCAGTAAACGCTTTCAATCCGAGCAGCCGATTTCAATTCATGAGTTTCTCTATCCCTTGATGCAGGGGTATGACTCGGTGGCGCTTGAGGCCGATGTGGAATTGGGAGGAACAGACCAGCGATTTAACCTGTTGATGGGGCGCGAACTGCAGCGAGATGCGGGCCAAGATCCACAGGTTGTTCTCATGATGCCGATTCTTGAAGGGCTCGATGGCGAGAAAAAGATGTCGAAGTCGCTCGGCAACTATGTCGGCCTGAACGATGCGCCCGGTGAGATGTACGGCAAACTGATGGGAATTAGTGATGCGCTGATGTGGCGATATTTCGATTTGTTGAGTCTAAAATCAAATGATGAAATCGCCGCACTCAAAGCGGATGTGGCTTCTGAGCAGATGTCACCGAACCAGGCCAAAGCGGAGCTTGCCCGCGAACTAATTACACGATTTCACGATGCAGAGGCGGCAGAACGCGCCAGTCGGAGTGCGGGCAACAAATTTAAAGCAGGTGAGATTCCCGATGAGATGCCAGAGGCAGCGGTTGCCTGTGATGCTGAGGGCAGCGTTCCGCTTGCGATCTTGGTGCGTGAAAGTGGACTCGCCAAAAGCGCATCAGAGGCGCGCGGCTTCATCACCCAGGGGGCAGTCCGCATTGACGGCGAACTCGAGCAGGACCCGGCGTATCGTGTACAGCGCGGTGAAACCCATGTCTTTCAATGTGGTAAGAAGCGCTTTGTGCGGGTCACTGTGACAGATCAATGACGTTTTCATGAAAAAACGTTGACAGTCTGTGGCGGCGCCCTATACTGCGCGCCACCCTTCAGGGCGACGGTTGCAAGCACACCGTGTGAAAAAAAGATTTCACAAAGCGCTTGCGTCGCGAAAAGAACACTGTACTATTCGCGCTCCCAATCAAGGCGGGCCCACAAAGCACGCCGAGAAAATGGGATGGAAAAACGGGTTGCAATCGACGAGGCACTCTCTAGAATGCGCCAACCAAATTTGAAGGGTGACCTTCAGCAACTTCTACGCTGAACTGCGAAAAAGAGGTTGCAAACAACGCGAGATTCGATAGAATGCGCGTCCACTTCAAGGCAGCCCCTTGAAGCGTTTTTTAAAAAATTGATCAAGCAATGCGTGTGGGTGCTTGAGCTGGATGTCGACAAGATTTTCAGACAAGCATACCTGTATAAATTTATTTAGCAGTTTTGCGATTGTCTGAGCACAAAATATCACCTGGGATTATCCAGGTACTCTTAACTGAAGAGTTTGATCATGGCTCAGATTGAACGCTGGCGGCAGGCCTAAGACATGCAAGTCGAACGGTAACGACACTAGCTTGCTAGTGGGCGACGAGTGGCGGACGGGTGAGTAACGCGTAGGAATCTACCTAGTAGTGGGGGATAGCCAAGGGAAACTTTGGGTAATACCGCATACGATCTACGGATGAAAGGGGGCCTCTCTTTGAAGCTCTCGCTATTAGATGAGCCTGCGTAAGATTAGCTTGTTGGTGGGGTAATGGCCTACCAAGGCGACGATCTTTAGCTGGTCTGAGAGGATGATCAGTCACACTGGAACTGAGACACGGTCCAGACTCCTACGGGAGGCAGCAGTCGGGAATATTGGACAATGGGGGAAACCCTGATCCAGCCATGCCGCGTGTGTGAAGAAGGCTCTAGGGTTGTAAAGCACTTTTAGTAAGGAGGAAGGCTCAGTAGTTAATACCTGCTGGGATTGACGTTACTTACAGAAAAAGCACCGGCTAATTTCGTGCCAGCAGCCGCGGTAATACGAAAGGTGCAAGCGTTAATCGGAATTACTGGGCGTAAAGCGCGCGTAGGCGGCTTAGTAAGTTAGATGTGAAAGCCCCGGGCTCAACCTGGGAACTGCATCTAAAACTGCTAGGCTAGAGTATGGTAGAGGATGGCGGAATTTCCTGTGTAGCGGTGAAATGCGTAGATATAGGAAGGAACATCAGTGGCGAAGGCGGCCATCTGGACCAATACTGACGCTGAGGTGCGAAAGCGTGGGGAGCAAACAGGATTAGATACCCTGGTAGTCCACGCCGTAAACGATGAGAACTAGCCGTTGGACATCTTGCATGTTTAGTGGCGCAGCTAACGCGATAAGTTCTCCGCCTGGGGAGTACGGCCGCAAGGTTAAAACTCAAATGAATTGACGGGGGCCCGCACAAGCGGTGGAGCATGTGGTTTAATTCGATGCAACGCGAAGAACCTTACCAGGCCTTGACATCCTAGAAACTTTCCAGAAATGGATTGGTGCCTTCGGGAATCTAGTGACAGGTGCTGCATGGCTGTCGTCAGCTCGTGTCGTGAGATGTTGGGTTAAGTCCCGTAACGAGCGCAACCCTTATCCTTATTTGCCAGCGGTTCGGCCGGGAACTCTAAGGAGACTGCCGATGACAAATCGGAGGAAGGTGGGGACGACGTCAAGTCATCATGGCCCTTACGTGTAGGGCTACACACGTGCTACAATGGTCGGTACAAACGGTCGCGAACCCGCGAGGGGAAGCCAATCCGAGAAAGCCGATCGTAGTCCGGATTGGGGTCTGCAACTCGACCCCATGAAGTCGGAATCGCTAGTAATCGTGAATCAGAATGTCACGGTGAATACGTTCCCGGGCCTTGTACACACCGCCCGTCACACCATGGGAGTGGGTTGCACCAGAAGTGGCTAGTCTAACTTCGGAGGACGGTCACCACGGTGTGATTCATGACTGGGGTGAAGTCGTAACAAGGTAACCGTAGGGGAACCTGCGGTTGGATCACCTCCTTAAACGACCTGTCGGCAGACAGTTCAAGTGCTCACACGCATTGCTTGATCAGATGACTCGGTATAGCAGTGAACGGGTCTGTAGCTCAGTTGGTTAGAGCGCACCCCTGATAAGGGTGAGGTCGGCTGTTCAAGTCAGCCCAGACCCACCATACCGTGGGGCTATAGCTCAGCTGGGAGAGCGCCTGCTTTGCACGCAGGAGGTCTGCGGTTCGATCCCGCATAGCTCCACCATTTTCTATACCGAAGTGGTTATTGAGAAGCGGTTTGCGTTTCTCAATGACCATTGGGTCAGTGTTCTTTAACAAGTTGGATTAACAAGTTTTGTAATCAACAAAATTGGATACATATGTATCAATTTCAAAGATTACAGGCGCGTTTGGTGATGCTGATTTTAAATCAGCATTTATCGTGTAACGGTAGATATTCAAGACTGGCACTCGGTGAGTTCCAGGATTGTATGATCAAGTACCGAAGTGCACACGGTGGATGCCTTGGCAATCAGAGGCGATGAAGGACGTTGTAGCCTGCGATAAGCGCGGGGGAGCTGGCAAACAAGCTTTGATCCCGTGATTTCCGAATGGGGAAACCCAGTCTTAGGACTATCCGAAAGGAAGCTAACCCGGAGAACTGAAACATCTAAGTACCCGGAGGAAAAGAAATCAACCGAGATTCCCTGAGTAGCGGCGAGCGAAAGGGGAGTAGCCCTTAAGCAACTTGTGTTTTAGGAGAACAGTCTGGGAAGGCTGGCCATAGTGGGTGATAGCCCCGTATCCGAAAAGGCACTTGTTGTGAAATCGAGTAGGTCGGGACACGAGAAATCTTGACTGAATATGGGGGGACCATCCTCCAAGGCTAAATACTCCTGATTGACCGATAGTGAACCAGTACCGTGAGGGAAAGGCGAAAAGAACCCCGGAGAGGGGAGTGAAATAGAACCTGAAACCGTGTGCATACAAGCAGTGGGAGCCGCAAGGTGACTGCGTACCTTTTGTATAATGGGTCAGCGACTTACTTTCAGTAGCAAGGTTAACCGTTTAGGGGAGCCGTAGAGAAATCGAGTCTTAACTGGGCGAACAGTTGCTGGAAGTAGACCCGAAACCGAGCGATCTATCCATGGCCAGGATGAAGGTTAGGTAACACTGACTGGAGGTCCGAACCCACATCTGTTGAAAAAGATGGGGATGAGCTGTGGATCGGAGTGAAAGGCTAATCAAGCTCGGAGATAGCTGGTTCTCCTCGAAAGCTATTTAGGTAGCGCCTCATGTATCACCCTCGGGGGTAGAGCACTGTTTCGGCTAGGGGGCCATCCCGGCTTACCAAACCGATGCAAACTCCGAATACCGAGGAGTGCAATCATGGGAGACACACGGCGGGTGCTAACGTCCGTCGTGGAAAGGGAAACAACCCAGACCGCCAGCTAAGGTCCCAAAATCTAGATTAAGTGGGAAACGATGTGGGAAGGCACAGACAGCTAGGAGGTTGGCTTAGAAGCAGCCACCCTTTAAAGAAAGCGTAATAGCTCACTAGTCGAGTCGGCCTGCGCGGAAGATGTAACGGGGCTAAATCTAGTACCGAAGCTGCGGATCTCGTAAGAGATGGTAGAGGAGCGTTCTGTAAGTCTGTGAAGGTGAATCGAGAGGTTTGCTGGAGATATCAGAAGTGCGAATGCTGACATGAGTAACGATAAAGGGGGTGAAAAACCCCCTCGCTGAAAGACCAAGGGTTCCTGTCCAACGTTAATCGGGGCAGGGTGAGTCGACCCCTAAGGCGAGGGCGAAAGCCGTAGTCGATGGGAAACAGGTTAATATTCCTGTACCACCACGTGATGCGATGGAGGGACGGAGTAGGCTAGGTGATCCGGGCGTTGGTTGTCCCGGTTCAAGGATGTAGGCAGAGAGCTTAGGCAAATCCGGGCTCTTAATGCTGAGATCTGATGTCGAGTGTCTACGGACACGAAGTCATTGATGCCATGCTTCCAAGAAAAGCTTCTAAGCTTCAGTCACGTGGGATCGTACCCGAAACCGACACAGGTGGTCAGGTCGAGAAGACCAAAGCGCTTGAGAGAACTTGGGTGAAGGAACTAGGCAAAATGGCACCGTAACTTCGGGAGAAGGTGCGCCGGTGACGGTGATGGACTTCGCGTCCTAAGCTATTGCCGGTCGAAGTAACCAGGCCGCTGCGACTGTTTATTAAAAACACAGCACTCTGCAAACTCGAAAGAGGACGTATAGGGTGTGACGCCTGCCCGGTGCCGGAAGGTTAATTGATGGGGTTAGCGTATGCGAAGCTCTTGATCGAAGCCCCGGTAAACGGCGGCCGTAACTATAACGGTCCTAAGGTAGCGAAATTCCTTGTCGGGT
>CAJXNQ010000017.1 GCA_913057215.1 uncultured Gammaproteobacteria bacterium | reverse complement strand
GGCGGAGCGGACGGGACTCGAACCCGCGACCCCCGGCGTGACAGGCCGGTATTCTAACCAACTGAACTACCGCTCCATACGGTCGAATGCATCGGACATGGTGGGTGGAGAGGGGCTCGAACCCCCGACCCTCGCCTTGTAAGGGCGATGCTCTTCCAACTGAGCTATCCACCCCGAATGCACGATGGGGGCGCATAATACTGTCTCCAGAATATGTGTCAACAGATTTTCTTGCGAAAGCCGCCACGGACTCTACAATAGACGCCCTTCATTCATGACCATGTTGAGCACTATGCGCCTTTCAGATTTGAACATCGAGGATTACCAAGTCGTCATCTCCCCCTCGGCTCTTAAAGCCGAGCTCCCGCTCCCAGAAGACGCGCGACAATTCATCACTGAATCACGTCAAACCGTCAAAAATATTCTAGACGGTACGGACAAGCGTTTATTCATGGTGGTTGGCCCCTGTTCGATCCATGACACCGCGCTTGCACTTGACTATGCCAAGCGGTTAAAGCAACTGGCTGATACGGTGCGTGACGAAATATTCGTCATCATGCGTGTGTATTTTGAAAAGCCGCGGACGACCGTTGGTTGGAAAGGTTTGATTAACGACCCGCACCTCAATGGCAGCTTTGATATTGAAACCGGCCTTCGCACCGCCCGTCAGTTGTTAATTGACTTGACGGCCATGGGCTTACCACTGGCAACAGAAGCGCTGGACCCAATCTCACCGCAGTATTTACAGGACACCATTACATGGACCGCGATTGGCGCACGGACAACTGAATCGCAGACCCACCGCGAAATGAGCTCTGGCCTGTCCTCGCCCGTTGGCTTTAAAAACGGAACCGATGGCTCGTTAGATGTTGCCGTCAATGCCATGAAGTCTGTAACTCACGGCCATGCGTTTTTGGGAATCAATCCAGATGGACAGGTTGCAATTACGAAGACCAAAGGAAACCAATACGGCCATGTTGTACTTCGCGGTGGCGGAGGCAAGCCAAACTATGATTCAGTGAGCATTGCATTGTGTGAGCAAGCGCTTGATAAAGCGGGGCTTTCTAAAAATATCGTGGTGGATTGCTCGCATGCCAATTCCAACAAAGATCACAATGTGCAGCCGTTAGTGCTCGATGATATTGCGCATCAGATCAAAGACGGCAACCAGTCCATCTGTGGCGTAATGCTCGAATCAAACATCAATGAAGGTAATCAAAGCATTCCGGAGTCTTTGGCTGATCTTAAATACGGTGTATCGATCACCGATGCCTGTATTAACTGGGAAACCACCGAAAAATCATTGATCAAGATGGCAGAAACACTCAAGGGGCACCTGCAGTCACGCCGCAGTTAATGCCTAAGGCGCAGGCTGTTTGTCTGGCATGAGGAACTCGACATCCGAGGTATGAGCCGCCTGCATCATCTGCAGTGCGGTCTGTCGTACCGGGCGACCACCGAAAATGACCTGGTAGAGCGCATCGAGGATCGGCATGGCAATACCGGCCTCCACGCACTGTTGATGAACGAGTTGCAGCGTATTCACGCCTTCGGCAACTTGTCCAAGACGAGATTGCGCCTCCTCTAAGTCCAAACCATCTGCAAGCGCACGGCCAACACGAAAATTACGTGACAATGGTGAAACACTGGTCACAAACAAATCCCCAACCCCTGCCAAACCCAAAAAACTCAATGGGTTGCCACCCATTTGCGAAGACAGTCGAGACATTTCTGCCAGGGCACGGGTAATCAACAGTGCTTTGGTGTTCTCACCGACCCCCAGTCCATCGGCGAGGCCTGCCGCGATGGCGTAAATGTTCTTCAGCGCACCGCCGAGCTCAACGCTGATCAGGTCCTCTGAGCTATATAGCCGAAAGTACTTGGTTGCAAATGCATTCCGCGCAAGCTCTCTGACAGCGGGTTCCTTGGATGCAACCACTGAAGCCGTGAGATGTCTCTTGGCGATCTCATGCGCCAGATTTGGGCCGGATAACACCCCGATTGGATTGTGTGGACAATGGGTTTCAATGACCTGACTCATCAATTTAAATCCGTCCGCCTGAAGCCCCTTGGTCGTCGACAGAAGTGCGACGTGCGAGTCAATCGCACTCGACAACTCCTCGCAGACCGCTTGCATCGCCTTCGAGGGGACTGAGAGCAAGATAAGATCTGCATCGGCCACGGTCTCTTGTATTCGATCAAAGGCCTGAATGTCTGAATGCAACTCAAGATCGGGATGGTATTGCGGGTTTTGATGAAATTGGTTGATCGCATAACACAATTCGGGACGACGGGCGTAAATACGGACATCACATCCATTGTGTGCGGCAATATCCGCCAACACGGTTCCAAAACTTCCAGCACCTAATACAGCAACACGCATGCGAGATCCTATGAACTGCAACTTAAATGAAACCCGCCATCGGCAGGCGGTGGTTGACTGTTGAGTCGCACAGCCTCAGGTAATTGTTGGGATACACCCTGATGCATGCCCTGGCGTAATCGTCGTATTGGAGCGCAGTCACCGTCTTCGGCGCTCTGAATGACGCGATCCAACATCCAATGACTGAGCATCCACGTCGGCGTGATTTGGTTTTGAATCCCACGTAATCCTGGCTCATGTTCACGCTCCCACAGACGTTTCGCTTGCTCGAGCACATCACGATCAACCGCCGCATGAGATAAATAGGTCCCTTCAAATCCAGAGATTAAGGCAAAGGATTCGGGATAGTAGGTTCCCGGCTTTGCAAACGCAGTTTGCTGCAACTTCAGCAGTTCAGCCAGTGCTGGATTATCTTCAGCAAATGCAAACCGGCGCGCCATCGAATGTTGATAGGCCTGCATGTAACGTGCCGGGAATTCCTTTAGCAATCCCTGCAAGGTCTCAACAGACACTGAACCAACAAGCGTCTCTGCGAGACATGCGAGGTTCCATTGCATCACGCGTGGTTGCTGCCCATACGCATAACGGCCGGTCTGATCCGTGTGATTGATCACAAAATCTGGATTGTAATGCGTTAAAAACCCGTAGGGTCCGTAATCCAATGTTTCACCCGACAAGGCGGTATTGTCTGTATTCATGACCCCGTGCACGAACCCAATCGCCATCCATTCCGCGACCAAGCGGGCGGATCGATTCAGTACACGTTCAAAAAATAAGGCATCCCGGTCGGCAACGTCAGACAGGTCTGGATCGAGCTGCGCGATCGCAAACTCAATCATCGTTCGCAGATGGTCAGGCTCTTGCCGGTGATAAAAGTGCTCAAAATGACCAATTCGAAGATGGCTTTGACAGAGGCGGACAAGTGTCGCCCCTGTTTCCATGGTCTCACGTCGCACGGGAGTTTGACTGCCAACCAGACAAAGCCCACGCGTGGTTGGCACTCCAAGTGCAGCCAGGTACTCACTGCCGAGGTATTCTCGAATCGAACTCCGGAGCACTGCACGGCCATCGCCAAAGCGTGAATACGGAGTTTGGCCCGCCCCTTTTAAATGCCACTCAAAGGCATGTTCACCAGATTGGCTGACACCGAGATAGAGACCGCGGCCGTCGCCGAGTTGCCCGGCCCATTGACCAAACTGATGGCCCGAATAGACCTGAGCAAGCGGCGACCACTCAGCTAAAGGTGTACTGCCTGCGTACGCATCAATGAGATCATCAGACAGCCAGGGTTCGAGTTGCAGCGCTTCGATGAGCGACTCATTTTTATCAACCCAATACGCGCCCGTGAGTGGTTCTGGACTGACCGGACTCCAAAATATGTCTTCAGGCAGCGCCCGATAGGGAGCCGACCATGACACTGCATCACGAGCCGTCATTGGTCTCGGCAATTAATGATTCAGGGGCCTGTTGGCAAGGCAGTGAGCGTCCGATAAACGCTTCAATGTCGGGCAGCATAAAGGAATCATCTTCACAGGCAAAACTGATCGATGTGCCCTCTGTCCCTGCCCGTCCGGTGCGGCCAATCCGATGGACATAATCCTCTGGATCCTCAGGCAGGGTGTAATTGATCACATGTCCCACGCCATCAATATGAATGCCACGTCCGGCGACGTCCGTGGCTACCAAGACACGTGTCTTACCCTCTTTGAACCGATCCAAGGTCTGAATCCGTTTGCGCTGTGGCACTTCGCCACTGAGGAGAGCTGCATCGATGCCATCTGCGGTGAGTTTATCGACCAGGTTGCGACACAAGTCACGTCGATTTGCGAACACCATCAGCTTATTCAAGTCACGCGTGAGGATGAGATTTTTCAATAAACTGTATTTAGACTCGGTCGTTGTGATGTAGACCAATTGTTCAACTGTGTCTGTGGCAACGTTGTCGGGTTCGATCTCAATCCGCGTCGGTTCAAACGTCCATCGCTCGGAGAGCTCGATGATCTGTGGTGTGAAAGTGGCAGAGAACAGAAGCGTTTGACGCAACTCTTTGCGCGGACAGGCCCGAACGATCCGCCGGACATCTGGCATAAACCCCATATCTAACATCCGATCAGCTTCATCGAGAACCAAAACCTCAATTTTTCGGAGATTGATCTCGTTTTGACCGAGAAAGTCGATCAACCGCCCAGGAGTCGCCACCATGATGTCGCAGGGCGCTTGCCGCAGATCGTCGCGCTGTTTCTGATAATCCATGCCACCGACAATCGAAACAACCGATAAGCGCGTGTATTTGCAAAGATTTTCAGCATCCGAGGCGATCTGTACCACCAATTCTCGTGTGGGAGCCAAAATCAAAGCACGTGGCGTACCCGTCCGTCGCTTCCCATCGAGCGGTTCTCTCAAGAAGGTATCAATCATGGCGATTAAAAACGCAGCAGTTTTACCCGTGCCTGTTTGCGCTTTGGCAACGATATCCTCGCCATCGAGCACGATGGGCAAGGATTCCGCTTGGATTGGACTGGCATACCGAAACCCAAGATCTTCAATCGCGTGCATCAAGGCTTTGGGAAGATCAAAGTCATGAAACCGTGCCTTTCCCTCTTCGGGTGGCACGTCAAACGATTCAATGGTCCAGTTGGTGTCGGTGTTCGATGCAGTCATGATCCCTCGCAGCGCTTAATCGAAAGCGAGAGTGTACACGAGGGATCATGTGCGCCGCTAATTAACGTTCGACCGCCAATGCAACGCCCTGACCGCCGCCGATGCATAAGGTCGCCAAGCCTTTTTTTGCATCGCGCTTTTGCATTTCGTGCAGCAACGTCACAAACACGCGACAGCCAGAGGCGCCGATTGGATGACCAATTGCGATTGCACCGCCATTGACGTTGACCTTACTGGTATCCCAACCCAATCCTTTATTCACACCCATTGCCTGTGCCGCGAAGGCTTCATTGGCCTCGATCAAATCCAAGTCTTCATGCGTCCAACCCGCGCGCTCTAGACAACGCTCTGTGGCCGGGATTGGTCCTGTGCCCATGATTTCCGGATCCACACCTGCCGATGCGTAGGCTTTAACACGCGCGAGAATGGGCAGGCCGAGCGCGTCTGCTTTTTCAACACGCATCAGCATCACGGCAGCTGCCCCATCATTGATCCCTGAAGCGTTCCCTGCTGTGACGGTCCCTTCTTTATCAAACGCCGGGCGCAATTTCCCAAGCGCTTCTGCGGTCACGTCGTCACGAATGAACTCATCGATTTCAAATGCGATGGGGTCCTTTTTACGCTGCGGCACCATGACAGGCACAATCTCATCAGCGAAGCGGCCTTCAGCACGCGCCTTGGAGGCTTTTTGTTGTGAGGCGGCTGCGAACGCATCCTGCTCTTCACGGGAAATCTGATATTTCTTTGCGACGTTTTCAGCCGTCACACCCATGTGGTAGCCACCAAAGGTGTCAGTCAAGCCATCTTTGAGCATGGTATCCACGAGCGACGCATTGCCCATCCGAAACCCATCACGGGATCCAAGGAGCACATGCCCCGACTGGCTCATGTTTTCCTGCCCACCTGCGATGACGATTTCAGCGTCGCCGAGTAGAATCGACTGAACGCCCAGCGCGACTGCCTTTAAACCCGATCCACAGACCTTGTTGATGGTCATGGCGGGACAGGTGTTTGGAAGACCGGCGTCTATTGTTGCCTTCCGCGCCGGGTTTTGTCCCTGGCCAGCGGTTAGCACTTGACCCATGATTACTTCACTGATGTCTTCGCCTGAAACCTGAGTATCTGCAAGTAATTGACGGATCACAGTGGCACCAAGCGCATCAGCCGAGACCGAGGCAAGTCCGCCACCAAAACTTCCAACAGCGGTCCGTTTCGCTGCCACAATCGCAATTTGAGTCATAGGGTCATCCTTCCATTTGAAATGCTGGTAACTCTTGTATCAGGGTTCGACCCCAACGGGTATTCACCAAACGGCGATCAAGCACCGTGACTTGACCCCGGTCGTGTTCAGAACGGATGAGGCGGCCCACTGCCTGCCGGAGCCGAATCGTTGCCTGAGGCAGCGATAATTCAGTAAACGGGTCCTTTCCATGCAGTTTTAAAGATTCAGCGAGAGTTGCCTCGCGCGGATCATCCGGCGGTTGAAATGGCAAGCGCGTAATGACGACCTCGTTGGCTAAGTCGCCCGGCAAGTCCAAACCTTCTGACATGGACTGCAATCCGAATAACATGGATGTTTGTCCATTCACTCTCTTGTTTTCATGGTTTTCAAGGAGCGTGCTGAGTGACTGGCTTCCTTGCACTAGGACGGTGTCACGTGTCTCTCGGCTGAGTAACTCCTCGACCTGAAACAGTAACCGCCAGCTGGTAAATAAGACCAAAATGCCAGCCTTGGAGTCACACCGTTGATCCAAGTAATTGGCGATACGACCGGCGTGCGCTGTCTCATCGCGCGGATCCCCTGCCTCATCAGGGATTACCAATCGACCTTGGCTCGCATAGTGAAACGCACCCTCAACGCACAGACTCGAATACTCGGCAATGCCAAGCGCCCGCGCAACCACATCAAATTGACCCCGATTTGCAAGGGTCGCAGATGTGAGAATACAACCCCCAATGCGCCCCCACAGTTGCTCAGCCAGTGCGTCTGCTGGGGTCATCGGACTGACCCAGTACTCGAGATCTGTGGGGTCGTCGGGTGTGGCATACCGTACGTCTTGACCGACTCGAATCCAACGGGCATTGGATTGTTCTGAACTGGCATCCGACATTCCCATGATCACGCGAGGCAGCGCATCCAATCGCCCCATCGCCAACCCCAATTGTTCGTTGAGTGTTTCTGCATCGGTCTCAGATAAGACACCCTCGCCCTCGGTCGTGAGGCTTTTCAACCAATCTTGAATTTTGCGAATTTTTGCGAACACTGGGTCGATCTGCACGCTGTCAGCATCTGCCGGTGCAAAACTCTCAGAGATTGCCAATCGATACCGTGAGCCTCCATTTTGAAAGCCAAACCGCGAGGCATCCGCATGCGCAAGCGCAGACAGTGTATCTCTGCCCCATTGCGCAATCAGGTGACCCAGTCGATCCAAGTCAGGCGGCAGCGCGCGCAGATCACTGCTCAATCGATGATCTCCTGGAATCTGCGTCTGAATGGCATTGACAACACGTTCGAGCGTTTTTATCGCACCAAGGCATTGTGCAATCCGAATCTGATCTGTGAATTGATCCGCCGCTGTACTGGCCAACTGATGTGCTTCGTCAATGACCAGCACGATCTCTTCAAGCGGTGGCAAGATCACCCCGCCGCCGAGTTTCAAATCTGACATGAGGAGATCATGATTGATGACCAAGACGTCGGTCTCAAGCCAGGTTTCCCGCGCATTAAAATAAGGGCAGACTGAAAAACTGCGGCATTGGCGACCCTGGCAGCGACGATGATCTGTTGTTACGGCTTGGCGTACCGTGTCTGGGATACTCTCAGGGATCTGGTCCATGTCACCTGCCCATGTACCATCAATCCAAGCACGACTCAGATGCTCCACAAAGGTTCGTTCATCGGCATCCAAGACCAGCGTTAACTCATCTGGGTACAGCGCATCCGCTCCAGTGACGGTTTCCAAAGCCGTTTCAAGTCTGAGAGGACACAGATAACGCCTGCGACCCTTGGCGAGCGCCCAGGTCAGCATGAGATCTGTTGCATCAAGAAGCGCAGGCAAGTCTTTTTCAACGATCTGCGACTGTAATGCCACCGTTGCCGTGGCAATGACCAATGGTTTTTTAAACTCAAGCGCAACCGGCAGCGCGCCAATGAGATAGGCCAAGGTCTTACCGGTCCCGGTTTCCGCTTCAATGAGCCCAATCGGCGGACTGGATTCATCGCCCATCCGGTTGAGGATTCGGGCCACCTCAGCGATCATTTGCTTCTGGCCCAAACGGGGTTTCAAACCCTTGGCCGTCAAAAAGTCTCGATACAAAGCCTGAATACTTTGCTTGGTGGCGTCGGTTAACACACTCACGGGATTGGGTTCTGTTACTGTGGGACTCTAGTGTAGGGGAATTTTATGCATACGTCTGAGCTGGCTGCACACGCTGTGCGCCACGGTGGTCAAAAAGCGCTTGAGTACTTTCATGCACGTGACGCGCTCACGATTGAACTCAAGGGTCCACAAGATTATGTCAGTCAAGCCGACCGCGACGTCGAACATGCCATCATCACCACCATACAGACCGCGTTCCCCGATGATGGCTTTGTCGGCGAAGAGTCTGGGATTACGCCCGGTGCCCGGCAATGGGTGATTGATCCCATCGATGGCACGACCAATTTCACTCGTGGGATCCCTTATTTTTGTACCACGCTGGCGCTGGTTGAAAACGAGCGCGTCCTTGGTGGTTGGATTTATGATCCGATTCACGATGTGCTGTACGCCGCCGAGCGCGGTGCTGGCGCGTTCGCCAATGGCCAGCCGCTCAAACCACAGTGGCGGAGCTCATTTGCGACCGGTCTGGTCGGTATTTGCCACAGCTCACAGCTTACAGCCGAGGCGCTCGCAGGACGTATTACCGGGGCTTTGAGTCGCGGCGCAATTCTAAGACAGCCAGGCGCTGCTGCGCTGATGCTTTGTGATCTGGCATCGGGCCGTTTGGATATTCTCTACGATCAACACCTCAAACCCTGGGATTCAGTCGCAGGCTTACTGATCGCACATGAAGCAGGTGCGATTGTCAGCGATTATCTTCATGCCCCAGATTGGCGCACCACACCGCAGGTCACGATGGCCGCAGGCCCAGACATTTATCAGGAAGCACGGATGTTGTGGCCTGAGATTCAAGCTGTGCCCGTGCTTTAGAATCCAACCGGTAGAAAGAGCGTCGAAGCGACGCCACGCGCGACTGCGTTCAGTGTGCGCTGATCTTTCTTGGCCAATGTGATGGCCAGTGTATCCTGCACACCAATGAGTTGGCCTAACAACTGAGAGTAACTGGCGTTCAGCACATCACCACTGATTCCGTCTGCATAAATTACCGGCTGTCCGGTATCCGTCACGCGCGTTCGTAAGAGATAGGCTGCAGTTTCGACATTGCGCGCTGAATTGTAGATAAACTGGGCCGTTGGCAAATCATCCAAGAGTAAAAATTCGCGGCGATGATCGAAGGCATGATTGACCATCGATTGAAGGCCCGCGACAAAGGCATAGACACGGTCCCCTGAAAATTGATCATCAAAGGCCAACCGAATCAGCGCATCGGGCTGTGGATTCCCAAATTCCTGGAGATTGAGTCGCGGTGCTTTGAGCTGCTCAACCCGTGTTGCAACCTGCATGCCGTCTGGCAATTGAACCGGATTTCTCTTGTACAGCTTCACCAAAAGCTCGCGCAAGCCGCCATCAAGCTCCTCGCGCGCCGCTTCGACAAAAAAGGCCGTGTCACTTTTTGCGAGATTTCGAACTTCTTCAGGCGCCTTGACAGGGATTGCGCAGCCACTTAAGACAATGACACACGCGATCCCTGCCAGATAGCGCCCCATCAATCGGCAAGCTCGGTCAACAGCGCATTCACGCGGCGTAAATAGCCTGGTGCATCGTCAAGCTTACCCTCAGCGCCGAGCTGCGCATGGTCGAACACCAACCGCGCCAATTCAGCAAATCGAGAGTCGTCCTCTTCACTCTCCAAACGCTTGACCAAACCATGACCGGTGTTGATTTCAAGAATTGGTTTTGTCTCAGGCATGGCCTGTCCAGCCGCTTCCATGATCTGGCGCATTTGAGGTCCAAGATCCGTATCACCAAGAACCAACACTGCAGCTGAATCCGTGAGACGCACCGATGGCTTCACGTCCGCCACCTGCGCTTCAAGCGTATCCTTCAGGCGTTTCAACAACGCCTTATGTGCTTTCGCCTCTTTTTTCTGCTCTTTCTCTTCGTCTTTGCTTTCACCGGGCAATTCGAGACCATCGCGGGTGATGTCCACAAATTTATGGTCTTTGTACGAATCCAAGTGCCCCATCAGCCACTCATCGATCCGATCAGACAGCAACAACACCTCGATTCCCCGCTTTTTGAGCGCTTCAAGATAGGGTGATCCAAGCGCATTATTATGCGACTCACTGACCAGATAATAGATATCCGATTGGTCTTCAATCATTCGACCGATGTAGTCTTCAACACCGACGGTTTGCTTGGTGTCACTTGAGTGTGTCGATGCGAACCGCAACAGCTTGATGATGCGCTCTTTATTCTGATGATCCTCGGCAGGGCCCTCTTTCAGACACTCGCCAAAGGTGTCCCAAAACGACTGATACTTGTCAGCATCATCCTTTGCGAGCTTTGCGAGCATGTCGAGGGCACGGCGTGTAACCGCGGATTTCATAGCCTCAACACGAGCATCTTTCTGCAGAATTTCCCGTGACACGTTCAAACTCAGATCTTGCGAGTCCACGACGCCTCGAATAAACCGCAAATACAGCGGCAAAAACTCTTCGGCACGGTCGAGGATGAACACGCGTTGCACGTACAATTTCAATCCGCGGGGTGCTTCGCGATTCCAAAGATCAAAGGGCGCCCGCTTTGGAAGATATAAAAGACCGGTGTAGTCCGTTTTGCCCTCAACTTTATGATGACTCCAGGTCATCGGATCTTCAAAGTCATGTGCGACATGCTTATAAAATTCGGTGTATTCCTCATCGGTGATTTCAGACCGAGGCCGCGTCCACAGTGCAGTGGCCTGGTTTACCTGATCCCATTCCGAGGTATTCTCCGCATCATCATCTTTTTCAACATCATTTTTAAGATACACAGGGATCGACACGTGGTCTGAATACTTCGTGACCAAATGACGGATTCGATAACTTTCGCCGAATTCAGATGCATCCTCTTTGAGGGTCAATCGAATCTCAGTGCCGCGCTCGGCTCGCTCGATGGTCTTGATAGTGTACTGGCCATCTCCCTCAGACACCCACTCCACACCTTCACTGGTCTCCACTCCAGCACGACGTGTCTGAACACACACCTTGTCTGCGACAATAAAGGCTGAGTAAAACCCAACACCAAACTGGCCAATCAAATTGGCATCTGCCTTGGAGTCACCGGAGAGGTTCTTGATGAACTCAGCGGTTCCAGACTTCGCAATGGTGCCCAGATTCTCAATGACATCATCACGCGTCATCCCAATCCCGTTATCGGCAATCACCAACTCTTTGGTGTCTGGATCAATCCAGATCCGCACTTGAAGGTCAGTATCGCCCTCCATGAGATCTGGAGCGTCGAGTGCGAGGAAACGCAGTTTGTCGCACGCATCGTTTGCGTTTGAGGTCAGTTCCCTTAAAAAGATTTCTCGATTGGAATAGAGAGAATGCACCATCAGGTGCAGCAGTTGTTTGACTTCGGTTTGGAAACCGAGCGTTTGTTCGTTTGTGCTCATAGTTCTTTAATCACAGTCCCTTGCAGTGGATCATTGTGTTGGCCTATGTGGGGTCAAGCGCATCAATTCCAAGCATAAAAAAGCGCCTTACCAGCGATGGCAAGGCGCTTCGTGGCGTTCTGTATGAGTTCATACAGAGGGCACGGGAGATCTTACCAGCCCGTCGCTCTTTTGAGGGTCTGACCGATCTCTGCGAGATTTCGAGTCACCGTGACGCCGGCGGCCTCGAGTGCCGCAAATTTCTCAGCAGCCGTCCCCTTACCACCGGAAATAATCGCACCGGCATGCCCCATTCGCTTCCCTGCAGGCGCGGTCACGCCCGCGATATAGCTCACCACCGGCTTGGACACCTCTGCCTTGATAAAGTCTGCAGCCTCCTCTTCGGCGGTGCCACCGATCTCGCCGATCATGACGATCGCCTCAGTTTCTGGGTCTTTTTCAAAGCGTCCCAAAATGTCGATGAAGTTAGAGCCTGGAATGGGGTCACCGCCAATACCAACGCAGGTCGACTGTCCATATCCCATGTCCGTGGTCTGTTTCACCGCTTCATAGGTTAAGGTCCCCGAACGCGACACAATCCCAACCTTTCCTTTTTGATGAATGTGGCCCGGCATGATGCCGATCTTGCACTCATCAGGAGTAATGACACCGGGACAGTTCGGGCCGATCAAAACAATCCCAGCGTGATCGCACGCAACCTTTGCTTTCAGCATATCAAGCGTTGGCACGCCCTCGGTGATACACACAATGATTTGTATACCGGCGTCGACAGCTTCCATGATGGAATCCAAGACGAAGGGTGCGGGAACATAGATCACAGACGCATCAGCTCCAGTTTGTGATACCGCATCAGAGACCGTGTTAAAAACAGGAAGACCGAGGTGCTCACTTCCACCCTTACCTGGAGTCACACCACCGACCATCTGAGTGCCGTACGCAATGGCTTGCTCTGAGTGGAAAGTTCCATTTTTGCCCGTGAAACCTTGGCAGATGACTTTCGTCTCACGATTGATCAGGATACTCATGCGGCACCTCCAGCAGCTGCAACTACTTTTTGCGCGGCATCAGTCAAACTCTCACCCGCGATAATATTGAGATCAGATTGACTCAAGATTTCAGCGCCTTTTTCGGCGTTGTTTCCTTCCAATCGAACCACCACCGGCACCGTCACGCCAACCTCTTCAACGGCGCCAATAATGCCTTCAGCAATCATGTCGCAGCGGACAATTCCACCGAAGATATTCACAAACACAGCTTTGACGTTAGTGTCTGACAGGATGATTTTGAACGCCTCAGCAACACGCTCTTTGGTCGCCCCACCACCGACATCTAAAAAGTTTGCAGGCGCCCCACCATGGATCTTGACTGTGTCCATCGTCCCCATCGCGAGGCCTGCGCCATTGACCATGCAACCGATATTGCCATCCAATGCGACATAGTTGAGGTCCCATTTCGCGGCTTTGGCTTCGCGCGCATCGTCCTGTGATGGATCATGCATGGCCGCCAGGTCTGCGTGTCGATACATGGCGTTTGAATCGATCACAACCTTCGCATCCAGGCAATGGAGATTGCCCTCATCGGTGATCACGAGCGGGTTCACCTCAATCAAGGCGACATCTTTTTCTTCAAAGAGCTTCGCTAAACCGAGGAAAATCTGTGTGAACTGTTTCAGCTGCGTTGGGTTTAGACCGAGCTTGAAACCGATCTCTCGCGCTTGATAGGGCTGCGCGCCGACCAATGGATCCACAGCGGCCTTCAAAATCTTCTCAGGCGTTTCATGCGCGACCTTCTCGATCTCAACACCGCCTTCGGTTGACGCCATAAACACGATGCGTCGGCTTGAGCGGTCAACCACGGCACCGAGGTAAAGCTCACTGGCGATGTCTGTGCAAGACTCAATGAGAATCTTTGAGACCGGTTGTCCATCGGCGTCTGTTTGGTAGGTCACCAGACGTGTCCCGATGAGTCGATCACAAAATTCACGGATCTCTGCCTCTGTTTTCACCAACTGAACGCCGCCAGCTTTGCCTCGCCCACCGGCATGCACTTGGGCTTTCACCACCCACATATCGCCGCCAATTTGCTTGGCAGCAGCCAGTACCTCTTCGGTGGTATCACACGCGATACCCTGTGAAACGGGTAGGCCATATTCGCGGAACAGTGCCTTTCCCTGGTATTCATGAAGATTCATATCAATGTCACTTTGTTGTCAGGTCAGTAAAAAGCCGGCTTGTGGCCGGCCACGGAGTAGCAGACGCCCCTGATTCGGAGCGCCCGAGTCATTAAGCGCGCTTACGCTTATTGGCAATGTGGATTGCATGACCATGAACAGCGAGTGCCGCTTCATGCAATGCCTCAGAAACGGTCGGATGTGCAAACATTGTCATCGCGATGTCTTCAGCAGACGAGCCGAATTCCATCGCAATCACAGCTTGGGCAACCATGTCACCGGCAGCAGGTCCAACAATGTGCACCCCTAAAATCCGATCTGTGGCCTTGTCCGCAATCATTTTGACCATACCAGCCGTCTCGTTTTGCGCCATCGCACGACCGGAAGCGGCAAACGGAAAGACCCCCACGTTATAGTCCACGCCTGCTTGTTTCAGCTGTTCTTCAGTCTGGCCAACCCAAGCCACCTCAGGGTGCGTATAAATGACTGACGGGACGGTGTTGTAGTTGACCTCGGCATGCTTGCCCGCGATCCGCTCAGCCACCATGACACCCTCTTCCGAGCCCTTGTGTGCAAGCATCGGTCCACGCACGACGTCACCGATCGCATACACGCCCGGTACTGCGGTCTCACAGACCTCATTGACCTCGATGAACCCACGTTCGTCTTGGCCGACACCACACCCATCTGCCAGCAGACCGTCTGTAAACGGTTTGCGGCCAACCGCGACGATGATTTTGTCGAACACATCTGTGTTCTCACCATCACCCGTTTCATAGGTCACATGCACTTTCTTGCCTTTGACCTCAGTCCCTTTGACCAAGGTCGACGTGAGAATATTCAATCCTTGTTTCGTAAAGATCTTTTGCGATTCTTTGGCGATTTGTTGATCTGCGACTGCAAGAAACGAATCAAGAGCCTCAAACACAACGACCTCAGACCCCAGTCGATTCCAAACAGATCCCAGTTCCAAGCCAATCACACCCCCGCCGATGACGCCCAGCTTTTTGGGAACGGACGTAAACTCAAGTGCACCGGTCGAGTCGACAATGAGATCGTCGGTCAGTGGCGCCGGTGGGATATTCACTGGTACAGACCCTGTGGCCAAGATCACATGGGTGGCCTCAATCATCTCAACAGGCCCGTCATGTGGTTTGAATTCGACCTGCTTATTGGCCAGCAACCGCCCCGTCCCAGCGAGTTGTGTCACTCCATTGGTTTTAAAGAGGCCAGCAATTCCGCCTGTGAGGTTTCCAACAATGGTGTCTTTGCGCTTCATCATTGCAGACACGTCGATTTTAGGCTTGCCAACACCAACGCCATGCAACGCCAGTTCATGCGCCGCTTCTTCATACTTGTACGACGACTCAAGCAAGGCTTTGGATGGGATGCATCCGACGTTTAAACAGGTGCCTCCCAACGACGGCTTACCATCTTTTCCAATCCATTTCTCAATGCAGGCGGTCTTCATTCCAAGTTGCGCAGCCCGTATGGCAGCTACATAACCGCCAGGGCCTGCCCCGATGACAACCACATCAAATTGTTGACTCATGGAGACTCCTTATACATCCAGTAACATCCGTGCTGGATCTTCCAGCATGTCCTTCATCGTAACTAAGAACTGAACGGCATCTTTTCCATCGATCATACGATGGTCATATGACAGCGCGAGATACATCATCGGCAACACGCACACCTCTCCATTGACAGCCATGGGCCGCTCCTGAATTTTGTGCATGCCAAGAATTGCGGTTTGCGGCGGATTCAAAATGGGCGTCGACAACAATGATCCGAACACGCCACCGTTGGTGATCGTGAATGTCCCGCCGGTCATGTCTTCGATAGCCAACTTGCCGTCTTTCGCAGCCACCGCATAGTCCCGGATCCCGCCTTCGACTTCAGCAATCGACATGCGGTCACAATCGCGGAGCACCGGAACAACCAGTCCGCGCTCGGTCGAAACGGCCACACCGATGTCGTAATACCCGTGGTAGACAATGTCGTTTCCATCAATGGACGCATTGACCGCAGGGAATCGCTTCAATGCTTCAGCGGCGGCTTTGACAAAGAAGCCCATAAAGCCAAGACGAGTCCCACCATGAGTCTTTTCAAATAGATCTTTATACTGTTTACGAAGCTCCATCAGCGGTTTCATGTTGACCTCATTGAAGGTAGTCAACATGGCTGCATTGTGTTGAGCGTCCAGCAGGCGTTTCGCAATGGTGGCACGGAGCCGGGTCATGGGGACCCGCTTTTCAACGCGCTCACCAGTCAGCGCAGGTTGTGTTGGCGCAGGCGTGCTCGGGCTGGCTGCTTTGGGTGTAGATCCACGGTTGGCAATCGCTGCCTGCACATCCTCTTTCAATATGCGTCCGTCTTTACCGGTGCCGGTGACAGACGCCAATTCAATGCCTGCCTCGTCTGCGAGCTTTTTCGCGGCCGGATTCACCGCGGCTGCCATTGAGGCATCTGATGTCGATTCGCTCACGGCCGTTTTTGATGGACTCGCTGGCGTTGTGCTTGCCTGTGCCCCCGCCTCAATCCGACCCACAAGCTCCTGAGACAGCACGGTATCGCCCTCGGCCTTTAAAATCTCAGTCAGAACACCGTCTTCTGTTGCGACCACTTCCAAGACGGTCTTGTCGGTCTCGATATCAACGATTAAATCATCCCGACTGACCGCATCACCGACCTGCTTATGCCAGGTCGCGACAGACCCTTCTTCAACAGATTCTGGAAACTGCGGAGCTTTAATTTCTATGGCCATTCTCTTTCCTTAATACTCGCTGACGGCGAGGGTTACCCTTCCAATGCATCCTGTATCAATGCCTGTTGTTGTGACACATGCAGTGCCATATATCCTGCAGCCGGCGTGGCTGCAGCCGGCCGACCTGCATAACGCAAAAATTTATTCGGGAGATGGCGCCACATGGCATTGAGCATGTGATGCTGGCTTTGGAACCAAGCACCCTGATTCATGGGTTCTTCCTGACACCACACCATTTCTTCCATATTTTCATAGGGCTTCAGCGCCTCAACCAGATCATCTTCTGGGAAGGGGTACAATTGCTCGATGCGAAGAATTGCACGATCATTGATGCCACTGTCCCGGCGATGTTGCTCGAGGTCGTAATACACCTTCCCTGAACACAGCACGACTTTTTTAACCGCCTTCGGATCCAAGTCGCTGGTGTCCTGAATCACAGTCTGGAACTTGCCATGTGCCAATTCTTCAAGTGTTGAAACGGCCTCTTTTTTACGAAGCAAAGACTTCGGGCTCATCACAATGAGTGGCTTACGCAGCGGACGAATGATTTGCCGACGCAGCATGTGGAAGACCTGAGCCGGCGTTGACGGAACACAGACCTGAACGTTGTGCTCTGCGCACAACTGCAAGAATCGCTCGAGGCGTGCTGAACTGTGTTCGGGGCCTTGTCCTTCATACCCATGTGGCAGCAACATCGTCAAACCACACAAACGACCCCACTTTAATTCACCGGAGGTAATGAACTGATCAATTACAACCTGCGCACCGTTGGCAAAATCACCGAATTGCGCCTCCCAAATCACCAGTTTTCTGGGTTCCGTGGTCGCATAGCCGTATTCAAAGGCCAGCACCGCCTCCTCTGATAACAACGAATCAAAGAGTTCAAAGCGCGGTTGCTCTTCAGAAATGTGCTGTAAGGGTGTGTAGGCTTCGCCTGTCTTTTGATCGTGCAGCGTGGCCTGGCGGTGTGAAAAGGTCCCGCGACCCACATCTTGACCTGTAAATCGGACCCCAATCTGTTGATCGATGAGCGTTGCATAGGCCAGTGTTTCAGCAAAACCCCAATTACACGGCAGGGTGCCGGCCGCCATTTTTCGACGATCGTCATAGGTTTTTTCAACCTGTTTTTGCATAACAAAGCCTTCGGGCGCAGTGTTGATCTGCTGCCCCAACTCCTTGAGACGCTCCAGTGGAAAACTGGTCTCTGCATTGGCAGTCCACTCATGACCGAGGTAGGGATTCCAATCCACAAACAGTTTCGAATCGGGTTCGCGCACCAATGTTTTGACGACCGGCTCACCGGCCTCGAGCGCATCGCGGTATTGGCTCTCCATGACTTTCAAGCCTTCGGCATCGAGGATGCCTGCGCTGACTAAGGCATCTGCGTAGAGTGCGCGCGTGGTCTTTTGCTGCTTGATCTGTGCATACATCAGCGGCTGAGTCGCACTCGGCTCATCGGCCTCATTATGACCACGACGTCGATAACAGATCAGATCAATGACGATATCTTTCTTGAACTCATATCGATAATCCATGGCCAATTGCGTCACGAAATGCACCGCCTCGATGTCATCCGCATTGACATGGAAAATCGGTGCTTGCACCATCTTTGCGACGTCTGTGCAATACTCAGTCGAGCGCGCATCCTCTTGGCGCGATGTGGTAAAGCCGACCTGATTGTTGACAATGAGATGAATGGTACCGCCCGTGCGGTAGGCCCGAGTCTGTGACATCTGGAACGTTTCCATCACCACACCCTGGCCTGCAAATGCAGCATCCCCGTGAATCGAGATCGGCACCACACGGTCACCGGATGGATCACTGCGACGATCCTGTCGCGCACGGACACTGCCTTCGACCACTGGTGAAACGATCTCTAGGTGCGACGGATTGAACGCCATCGCAAGATGCACTTCGCCACCGGGCGTTGAGACATTTGAACTGAATCCCTGGTGATATTTCACGTCACCGTGGTGATCAAAGGTCGCTTTCCCATCAAACTCATCAAACAAATCTTGCGGGTTTTTGCCGAAGGTGTTCACCAAAAGATTCAAGCGCCCGCGGTGTGCCATGCCGATGACCACCTCTTTGGCACCGTGTGAGCCCGCCCGTTGAATCAACTCGTCCACACAGGGCACTAAAGACTCACCACCCTCGAGTCCAAACCGCTTCGTCCCTGGGTAGCGTGACTGAAGATATTTCTCAAGCCCTTCAGCCGCCGTGAGTCGCTCTAACAGATGGGTTTTAATGTCATCTGGGAATGTAGGTTTGCCCTGCACTGCCTCGAGTCGGTTCTGTATCCAGAGACGCTCTTCGGTATCAACAATGTGCATGTACTCTGCACCGATACTGCCGCAATAGGTCTTTTCAAGTGCCTGGATAATATCCTTCAGCTTGGCTTCTGGCATGTTGAAGTTCTGCATGCCCACTTGAAACGAGGTATCTAAGTCCGCTTCGTTCAGATCGTGAAAGCGTAGCTCAAGATCGGGCACATGACTGCGGGTCATCAGCCCAAGCGGATCGAGAGTGGCTCGTTGATGGCCTCGAATTCGGTACGCATTGATTAAACGCTGAACCTGGACTTGTTTGCGGTCGAAATCTGCCGACACCGACGCACTGCCTGCTGACACTGCGCGATTTCGATCTTTAGCCATGAGAAGAAATTGCGCTTGCACGGTCTGATGCGACAGATCCCCCGCTACAGCACCTTCAACCCTCGGCAAGGTGTCAAAGTAGTCGCGCCATTGATTTGGGATACTGTTGGGATCGGCGAGATACTGTTCAAACAGTTCGTCGAGATAGGTGAGATTTCCTCCAGCAAGATGCGAGGATTTCAGGCTTTGCTCCATTGAGCCTTCAGACATTGATGTTCTCCCTCAGGCGAGGGCTGTCATCAACATGGTGCCTGTGCGGGTGGTGAGACCCGAAAATATTCATGTCGGCATACGCCCTGGCCAGTGTCATTTCGACCTTTACTTACCTATGGCTGCGTGAGTCACACATCAGCCTGTAAAAACGGCATTTCCTGGATCACAAGAAATGCCGTGATTGTGAGGGGTGCCCCCTCACGAGCACAACCACAACTTTAGGTTGCCCTCGATAACAACATATCCCGGATATGGCCAATCGCCTTTGTCGGGTTTAACCCTTTCGGACACACCGATACGCAATTCATGATCCCGCGGCAACGAAACACACTGAACGGATCGTCCAGTTCACTCAAGCGCTCATCGGTCGCTTCGTCACGACTGTCCGCCAAGAACCGATAGGCCTGCAACAAGCCGGCAGGGCCAACAAACTTTTCAGGATTCCACCAAAACGATGGACAACTGGTTGAGCAGCATGCGCACAGAATGCACTCATACAACCCATCCAACTTTGCACGTTCTTCAGGTGATTGAAGACGCTCGCGACCACTGGCCGGACTCGAATTCTGTAAATATGGCTTAACTCGCTGATATTGCTTGTAAAAGATAGCCATATCAACGACAAGATCACGCACCACAGGCAATCCTGGCAAGGGGCGAACCACCAACTTCCCGTTTTTGACAACCTCACTGACAGGCGTAATACAGGCCAGTCCATTTTTACCATTCATGTTCATACCGTCAGAGCCACAAACGCCCTCACGACATGAACGACGATATGAAAGTGATTGATCCTTTTCCTTGATCAGGTTGAGCACATCCAAAACCATCAGATCCTTTCCCTCAGGAAGTGATACATCGACGTTTTGCATATAGGGCTCACGGTCCGTTTCAGGGTTATAGCGATACACACTGACTAACATAGTGACGTCTCCCTTAATACGTACGTTCTTTCGGTTCAAAGGTTTCAACTGTCTTCGGTGTGAAATTCACACCACGCTTCGACAGGGACTTCGTCGTTGGATCATACAGCGAGTGACACAACCAGGTCGCATCATCACGCACAGGGAAGTCACGACGTGAATGCGCGCCACGGCTCTCTGTACGCTCATCTGCAGAAATCGCAGTCGATTCAGCAACCTCAAATAGATTTTGCAGCTCCAACGCTTCCATTCGAGCCGTATTGAAGGCTTTAGACTTGTCTGTAATCGACAGATTGGCAATCCGCTCACCGAGACCGGTCAGCTCATCACGCCCTTTCTTCATGAATTCGCCATCACGGAACACCCCGAAATAGTTCTGCATACAGTTTTGGAGCTCACGTTTCAGCGTGGCTGTATCTTCGCCGTTTTCATTGGTGTCAAGCGCATTCAGCCGACCCATCGCACGATCGACATCGTCCTCAGACGCAGCACGGTATTCAATCCCTTGCTGAAGTTGCTCCTCGATAAAGAGCCCAGCCGCACGACCAAAGACCACCAAATCCAACAATGAATTTCCACCAAGGCGGTTGGCACCATGCACAGACACACAGGCCGCCTCACCACAGGCATACAGCCCAGGAATCACTTGGTCCTCACCATCAACCTGCATAATGGCTTGCCCGTGAATGTTGGTTGGAAGGCCACCCATCATGTAATGACAGGTCGGCACGACAGGGATCGGCGCACTGACTGGGTCGACGTGCGCAAAGGTTTTCGACAACTCGGTAATTCCGGGTAGACGCGAGTGCAAGATGTCTTTGCCCAAATGATCAAGCTTCAGGAAGACATGATCACCCTGCTCGCCACAACCGCGCCCTTCAAGGATCTCGGTCATCATCGACCGTGCAACCACGTCGCGACCGGCCAAATCCTTGGCGTTGGGGGCATACCGCTCCATAAACCGCTCACCATCTTTATTGATGAGATATCCACCCTCGCCTCGGCAGCCTTCAGTGACCAAGGTACCCGCTCCGTAGATGCCGGTTGGATGGAACTGCCACATTTCCATGTCCTGCATGGGATACCCAGCGCGCAATGCCATACCGATGCCATCACCGGTATTGATATGAGCGTTGGTCGTGGATGCATAAATCCGACCCGCTCCACCGGTGGCAAGCACCGTTGCTTTCGATTCGACAAAGACCACTTCACCGGTCTCGATCTCAATAGCAATGACACCAACGACAACACCGTCTTGGTTTCTGACCAGATCGACGGCAAACCATTCGTTTAGGAATGTCGTGTCGTGTTTGACGTTATTCTGGAACAACGTATGTAGCAGGGCGTGACCAGTCCGGTCAGCAGCGGCACAGGTACGTGCTGCCTGACCACCATGGCCGAAGTCTTTTGATTGACCACCAAAAGGACGTTGATAAATCCGTCCGTTTTCGAATCGAGAAAATGGCAGTCCCATGTGTTCAAGTTCAAACACCGCTTCCGGCCCGACTGAGCACATGTATTCAATGGCGTCCTGATCACCGATGTAATCAGACCCTTTGACCGTGTCGTACATGTGCCAACGCCAGTCATCATTTGGATCAGCACTGGCAATTGCACAGGTAATTCCACCCTGCGCCGATACGGTGTGTGAACGTGTCGGGAATACCTTCGTCAAGCAGGCCGTCTTAAACCCAGACTGCGCCATTTGCAGGGATGCGCGCATACCCGCACCACCGCCGCCAATCACGACTGCATCAAACGATAACTTGCGTAACGCTGTCATACCTTAAAACCCCCACAAAATACTGATTCCCCAGACGACATACACGAACAAGCTGATCGCAACTGCGCCAAGGAATGCGACGCGCACAGCGCCTTTTTTCAAATAATCCGTCGCAACAGTCCACAAGCCTATCCATGCATGCCCGGCTAGCGAGAGAATCGCCAGCAAGGTAAAGATGCGGACCCAAGTCTGTGACATAAAGCCCTGCCACTGGGAAAATGTCAGATCACTGCCGTTCAGCACTAACCAACCAACCATCACGAGGGTATATGCCGCCAGCACCAAGGCTGAAAAGCGCTGCATGACCCAGTCATGGACGCCACTTCGACCGTAATTCAGAACGTTTGTTACCATACCCAAACCCCCGCAAACACGATCAATACAGCTGCAATTGCAAGCGAAACCTTGGCGAACACCTGACCGCTTTCAAGCGTCTCTCCATAGCCCATATCCATCAGAAGGTGTTTCACACCCGCGACGAAATGATAGGCAAGCGCTGCCAACACGCCCCACACCACAAACGCCATCAACCAATGATCCAATAAAGCCAGGGTGTCAGAAAAACCGGCCTCGCTTTCCAGCGACATGCCAAGCAACGCCAATAAGATGAAACTTCCGAAAAATAAGATCACACCGCTGATACGGTGCATGATGGATGCAATTGCGGTAATCGGGAATCGGAATGTTCCGAGATCAAGATTGACCGGACGATCAGTAGACAGTGCCATGTCGCGGATACCTTTCAGTTCGCTAGAAAAATCTAGTGCGTAGTATAAGACGGACCTTATAACGTTACAAAGGGTAACGCATTCGTCTTTATGACTAAATCAACTATGGCGAATTGACACCGGCAGACCCGGAATTATAGTGGGCGACGCTTCCGTATTTTATGTGCGCCGCACAAACGCGTTATGAAGCATAGCTAACTCGCGGATTTTCAAAGAAAGGAGCCGACTGTGATGGCTGAAGAACACGCCAAATTGACCCTTCCGTCAGGCGAGGTACTTGAATTACCCGTCTATCAAGGTACGACTGGACCCGATGTGGTTGATGTGTCCGGGCTCTTAAAGTCTGGTTATTTCACGTATGACCCTGGGTTTATGTCGACAGCAGCCACTGAATCGAAGATCACCTACATCGATGGGGACCAAGGCATTCTTCTGCATCGGGGCTTCTCGATCGAAGATCTTGCAGAAAATTCAGATTATCTCGAGACCTGTTATCTGTTGTGGTACGGCCAGTTACCAACGGCCGACGAAAAAGCGCAATTTGTCAGTCAAATCACGCGCCACACCATGTTGCATGAATCGTTGGCACATTTTTTTGATGGATTCCATCACAATGCGCACCCCATGGCCATGATGTGCGGTGCCGTGGGCGCACTGTCTGCCTTCTATCACGACGTCATGGACATCCGCTCAGAGCGCGATCGAGAGATTGCGGCGCATCGCTTGGTTGCAAAAATGCCAACCCTCGCCGCCATGTGCTACAAGCACTCAATCGGCCAACCGTTTATGTACCCACGAAACGACCTGTCCTATGCGGCTAATTTTATTTACATGATGTTTGGCACACCTTGCGAGGAATATCAGGTCAGCCCCGCAATTGAGCGCGCGATGGATCGTATTTTCTTACTGCACGCCGATCATGAGCAAAATGCATCCACATCAACTGTGCGCCTTGCCGGATCCACGGGCGCAAATCCGTTTGCATGCGTCTCAGCTGGCATCGCGGCCCTCTGGGGACCTGCACATGGGGGTGCAAACGAAGCCGTGCTGAAAATGCTCGACGAAATCGGAACTGTTGAGAACATTCCAGCCTTTATCGAAAAAGCCAAGGATCCGGATGATCCATTCAAACTGATGGGCTTTGGGCATCGGGTGTATAAAAACTTTGATCCGCGCGCCAAGGTCATGAAACTGTCTTGCGATGAGGTACTCGCCGAGCTCGGTGTTACAGACCCTCGACTGGCAGTTGCCATGGAGCTTGAGCGGATTGCGCTGTCAGATCCGTATTTCGCAGAACGGAAACTGTTCCCGAACGTGGACTTTTACTCAGGTATCATTCTGAGTGCGATCGGGATTCCAACCAGTATGTTCACTGTGATCTTTGCGGTGTCTCGGACCATTGGATGGATCTCACATTGGCACGAAATGATTTCGAGCCCCTATAAAATCGGTCGGCCACGCCAACTGTATTCAGGGGAGCCGCAACGGCCTTATCCAGGGGCGTAACGGGCATTTAAAATCAAGGTTGCCGCGCGGCTGACCAGCCCGCGGCATTTGTAGTGTTTATTCAAGGATGAATATGCAAGACAAAACAACCTTTCATGCGAGCTATATCGCATTACGCGCCCATGTATGTGGGTCGTTCAGAAAAGCCGCTGCCGAACTTGGTATGCACCATGCCACAGTGTCACGCCAAATTACCGACCTCGAAAGGAAAATGGGCGTTGATTTGTTTGACCGCCGTGGGCACCGCGTCATGGCAACTGACAAAGCATTGGCTCTATTTAAAGACATTGAAATTCATCTCAACCGCATTGAACGCGCGGTCAATGAGCTTTCGCTTACATGCGACACTCAATGGGTGACGCTGGCATCCACTGCGTATCAGATTTTGCCAGCTCTGACCTCGAGCCTTACTCAGCTTGCCGGTTCACGCCACCAGGTGATTCCAGCTCACCCGCTCGAGGCTGATATTGGCTTCGTCTACGAGGGTCAGTTACGATCAATCGATGCTTTTCATTTCGCAGTCGGTTCGCTTCCTTGGGGTATCTATGCCCACCGAACATTGCGCTACGACATCTGTAAACAGCCACTTTTTAGAACGCTGGAGAGTCCGTCCATCGAACACCTCGCGCTTGCTGAATACGGGCAATGCATCACCCTCGGGTCACTGGACATGGTCGCAAACGCAGTGGAGACAGGAGCTGGCCTTGGATTGCTGCCAAAGACGTATTCAAATCACGAAAGTGACTGTGTCGAAGTACATGCAGAAAACGAACACTGGATCAGCCATTTCGGCCTCAGTTGTGGGCACAATGCAGACATCCGACATCTCACCCAGCGCATCGCGGCATTACTCAGAGCAACGCTTGGGCCAGCGCAGACAAACGTGTATTCAATGCCTCAGCCCCGTAGGGCTCCGCCTCACCAACGCCCCACACAGGATTTGGCCAGGCCGGATCGTCGCGATAGCGCCCAATAACGTGTATGTGGAGTTGCTTGACCTGATTACCCAGGGCAGCCACATTTAATTTATCGGGTGACAACTGGTCGCGTAGTACGCGTGATACGTGATCGATTTCGAGCCAAATTTGTGACCGAATCTCAGGTGATACGTCAATCAGCTCGACAGCATGTGGAACCCTCGGAATGACCAAAAGCCACGGCCAGCGCATGTCATCGACAAGACGCACCTCTGAGACCTCCAGCGAGACCACTGGATAGCTTGTTTGCGTTAGTTGAGAGTCAATAAAAAACGTCGCCGCATCCATGCGGTTGCCTCCAAATCTAGGTGTCGTCTCGCAAAGAGTGCCCATCAAGCCACCGATGCGAGGCATCGGGTGCGATTTCTCGCTTCCAAATAGGCACGCGGACCTTGAGGGCATCAATCGCATCGGAGACACAGGTTATCGCGTCTTGACGATGGGCACTACTGGCTGCGATCACAACACTGGCCTCTCCGACCTGCACAAGCCCACGTGAATGGATCATCCAGAGCTTGACCGGAAATCGCGCCGTTAACTCAATACAGAGTTCAGTGAGGGCTTTCTGAGCGAGTCCTGGATGCACATCATAATCCACAGCGACCGCCGACTCGCCTGCGTTGTGATTTCGAACAACCCCGAGAAAGATCGACGTTGCTCCGTGTGTTGGATCGGCCACCCGGACGTCCCAACCGGTTTGTGGACAGGGCCCGTCAATGAGGCCACAACTAAAATGCTCACCGTCAGTGCGCTCAAATAGCTCCACACTAGCCCCCAGCGACAGGCGGGAGCACAGCAATCACCGTATCGGGACATGGGTCACCGTCTCGACACATTTGATCACCGGAGGCGAACACAGAACGCGCCAATGTACTTGTCAACTCGGATTGACTCGCTTGCTCCAGATGCTTTGACAGCGCCGCGCGCACATCACCGATTGTTTCACCCGCCACATCCACTTCGATGCTGTCACCGAGTTCACGAAACACACCCAGGCATTCAATCTGAACGCGCCTCATAGTCGTCCTTTACGGCCTTGTTTCTCGATCATCACGATGGCCTTGGGGAGGCCTTCCATGAATATTCCAAAACACTCTTTCACAGCCTGGAGGCTGCCCGGCAATGTAATGATCAGAGAACGGCCGATCAAGCCGCCACCCATCCGAGACAGCCATGCGGTTTTCGTGTAAACCGCACTTTCACCGCGGAGCCACTCACCCAGCCCAGGAAGTTCCGGATTCAGATGTGATTTGAGAACCACCGGCGTCAGATCACGAGGCCCAGGCCCTGTTCCTCCCGTACACAGAATGACATGCGGGTCATGCGCTTCAGAGATTCCGAGGACCGTCGATTCGATCGCCTCTGCATCATCCGGAATCACGGTGTATTGGCAGACCGTCGCGCCCATCTCGGCCAACGAATCGACCAGATACTGACCGCTCTCATCAGCATAGGTCCCATCACTGGCTCGATCACTCATGACAACTACGGCGATGCTTCGACCTTCAAGCGGTGTCTGAGTCGGCAGTCGCTCCATCACCCAATCCGGGATCTGCGCATCTGCATTAATCCAGACACCGGACTTGCCACCGGTTTTGGTCAACAACTCAACATCACGTAACCGAAGCACTGGATCGGTGCCCTTACACAAATCCCAAATGCACAGTAAGGCAGCATTGACGCCCGCCAAAGCCTCCATTTCAACCCCTGTTTTGGCATGGGCCGCAGCTTCACAAAAGACACGAACCGCCTGTGCGTCATGATCAAGCTCGAAGGTGACCAGCACCTGATCCAGAGGCAAGGGATGGCACATGGGCAGCATCGCTGCACATTGTTTCGCGCCATTGACGCCGGCAATTTCTGCCATTGGGAAACAATCCCCTTTCGGCAATGTTTTATCGCGGACTTTGACAAATGCGTTGGGGCCCAAGTCGATGGATCCGGCAGCCACTGCACGGCGATCGGTGTGGCGCTTGCCGCCCACATCGATCATTGAAAAGTTTGAGATTAATTCACGGCTCAAGACCTAGCCCCCAATGGATGCAAAGTGTGGAGTTGCGCCTGTGTCGTGTTCATGCAGTCCATGGCCGGCAACTTTCAGATCCAGTAACTGACAGATCGTTTCTTTGAGCGCGTCTTTGTCGCAGTCGCGCTGCAGATAGGGGCGAAGATCATGCCCCCCATCACCAAACAAACACAGGTGCAGACCACCTCTGGCGGACACGCGCAATCGGTTGCAGGTGGTGCAAAAATCTTTTGAATAGGGCGCAATCAATCCAACACTTCCCGGCCGATCTGGATGTTTCCAAACCCGAGCGGGCCCGGCCATAGCCTCACGTGGCGCCTCAATCCAGCCCTCAGACTCAAGTTTCTTCACAAGAATCTCACCCGAGAGATGATGCTTTTCGAAATATGCAGTGTTGTCACCGGTTTCCATCAATTCGATGAATCGCAAATTGATACCTTCACCGGCCCAACGGATGAAGTCGTCCAGTTCAGTGTGATTGAGGTCTTTCAGTAACACCGCATTGACTTTGACGGGCGAAAAACCGATTTCATGGCACAGTGCGAGGCCTTCCATCACTTCTTCAAACCGGTTCTTGCCAGTGATTAATTCAAATTTCTGTGGAGTCAAGCCATCAATCGAGACATTGATCGCAGACACGCCGGCATCGAAAAACTGCTGCGCACGCTGAGGTAACTTATATCCATTGGTGGTCATTGCCACCGTTTCGATCCCAGGTGTTGAAGACACAACCCGCGCAATATCGATGAAATCTTTACGAAGTGTCGGCTCTCCCCCGGTCAAACGAATTTTACGCGTACCGAGCTCTGCAAACCCTGCGACCAATCTCCGAATCTCATCGACTGCGAGGAACCCGTCTGGATCACCCTCATAGCCATCAGGTAAACAATACGAACATTTGAAGTTGCAGACATCCGTGACTGATAACCGCAAATACGGGAACGATCGACCAAACCGATCAGTCAAGATTTCGTGTGTCATATGCCCCACAGCCATTCTCAGTTATTTTCGTGAAGCATCGCATAGACCGTTATATTCGTCAAAATATATCGGGTACACCCTCAGGATCAGCAGGGTAAAACGAAACGAGATCGCCCGCCTTGACCGCGGACGTCGATTCACTCAACACAATCCAACCATTCATCTGCAATAACGGTTCTGTTTGGAACGACTCCTGTCCCTCAAGAGCGCGTGCTTGCATCCCGTTTGGCGCCTGTTCACAGCGTGCTTTTAAAAAGACTGCCAAGCCGTCAGGCGTTTCAATCGCATCAGCCGCTGGAAGCTTCATCGGTTGTTGTCGCGGCTGCCCCTGTATTGCAGCCAATGCCGCCTGCACATAAAAGCGACAATTCGCCGTACTTGAGACAGGATTTCCAGGCAACCCAAAATACAAAGTACCATTGGGCAACACAGCAAATAACAGCGGTTTTCCGGGTTTTTGAGTCACCTTGTGGAACACAATCTCAGCACCGATTGCCTCAAGCGCAGGTTTGACAAAATCATATTGACCCATCGACACAGCACCGGATGACACCAAGACATTCAGATCGAGCGCCATGGCACGATTGAGAAAATCGACCATCGCTTCCAAACGATCGCCGACGTGCTCACTCAGGACCAGATCGCACCCGTAGCTCTGAAGCATGGCTCCAAGACTTGGACGGTTGGAGTCATATATCTGGCCTGAGCCAAGAGACCCCACTGTGAGATCCGCCAATTCTTCACCGGTCGAACAGACACCGACACGCGGCCGTTGACTGACTTCCACTGATGCGACCCCAGCCGATGCCAGAGCTTGGACATGCTCCCCGATCAAACGCCGCCCTGCATTCAGAATGACACGATCCTTTGCAATGTCAGAACCCGCCGCACGAATCCAAGCCCCAGCTGGCGGAATGGATTTCAACGTTGCCATTCCTTGATCAAAATCGACATCCTCAAGCATGACGACTGCAGAGGCCCAAGGTGGTACCGGTGCTCCTGTCATGATGCGAGCACAGGGTCCTTCGAGTTTAGCCGCGTCTTCCAGTGTACTGCCCGCAGCCAACTCACCATGAACTGGAATCGCGTCACCAGCTCGCGCCATGTCGAGACCAGCATCGGACACGACAAAGCCGTCACGTGCTGAATTATCAAATGGAGGAATCGAAAGTTGAGCCACACAAGGTTTCGCTAAAATCGATCCCACAGCCGCTGCCAACGCCATGGGCTCTGATTTGACTGCGTGCTCACGGGCAACACGCTCCACTGTCGCGAAAGCCTCTTCCATCGAAATGAATTGACGCATCATCACCTCAATCAACATTCACCGGGACAGGTTCTGAGACCTCAAGCGGCAAATTGGCCGCTGCCCAGCCATCGGTCCCGTCTGGGTACCAATACACCGTTTTAAAATCAGCATTGGCAAGATGTTGAACGGCATTCCAACCCATCCAACAATCGGCAATGCAATACACTAATATTGGTTTGCTTAAATCACCTGACACGGCTTCTGTCATGGTTTCAAGCAAATAGGTTCGCATATCCTCTGCAGGTCGTCCGTAGCCCACATTCGGCAACCACAGACTTCCAGGAATATTGTCTCGAAGCGGTGCATCCGGCCAACTGCCATCAAGTTCATCATAACGAACATCGTTAATCGAAAGGACATCTAACAACACGAGATCGGGCGTGGACTGAAGTAAGTCAACGACCCCTGCCGTATCCAAAGTGACTCCACCTGGAACGGTTGTTGGGACTGGATCGGTGTAATGATGAATCCGGAGCCCCGTCTCAGGGTCAAAGGCATCATCTGCGGCAAGCGCAATGGTCGAATAAAAAACGGCCGCACAGGCGGCCATTTTGGTCCATAAAGAGATCACTTCAGGCTGGCGTAATACGCCGCAAGATCTGCAATGTCTTGGTCTGAAAGATTCGCAGACATGCCATACATCAATGCCGCTTGATAGCCCTTACGCTCCTGGGTCTTGTAGGCTTTCAAAGCGCCTTCGAGGTACGCTGCATTCTGGCCCGCCAGATTTGGGTAAGTCGGCACCATCGCTTTGCCGTCCACGCCATGACACCCGGCGCAAGTTGCCGACTTCGCTTTCCCTGCAGCCGGATCTCCAGCAGCCATCACACCTGTGCTCATTAATGCAGCGACCGCTGCAGCCATTACGATTTTCATACTGATTTCCTCTTCATTTTAATATCTCTTCATGTTGAGAGCTTAGAGCGGCGAAATTCATCGCTTAGTTGCACAGACTCCACCGCAAATTCGTTCCAAGACGCACCAGGTGACTCGTAACTCCTCATTCACTACGGAGATGCACCGTTCGTTGTCTCACGACCCGACCACTTCCCGGCCTCTTCACAATTGTTCTAGCCTTTGAAAAATCAAGAGCAATGAAAACTGCGATCGGTGGATTGATCTAGCCAATTAGTTGTATTCGGCCCCGAAGTTGCGCGTCGTATTTTTATAGTTCCTCATGATTTGCGCAACGATGCAGGGCACGCTTGCTCTCATTGACCATCGCGTCCAAACTTAAGGTTATAACAAACTTGCAAAAAGGAATAATAGTGAAAACGTCTCACATTGCGATCATGTTCAGCGCTGCACTCAGTGCCTCAGTGTCTTGGGCACAAAATCCCGTTTCTCACCAAGGGCTTGATGCTGACTTCTACCCCGCAGATGGAAACACGGCGGTCCTTCTCTTGCACGGTACGCTGGCCCATAACCGAATGGAAATCATCGAGACAATTGCAACACTCGTCTCTGAGGATTACGGCTATCCAGTGCTTGCGCCGAACTTATCCTATAACCAGCCCGGACGCGAAGGCATGTTGGATTGCGGGATTACCCACACGCATAAGCATTTTGACGCGCTCAATGAAATTACACACTGGGTCGACTACTTAGAGACGGAAGGGTTTGAACAGATCATTGTCAGTGCCCACAGCCGCGGCGGCGGACAAATGTCGGCGTACCTCGCAGACAACCCGGCATCATCGATTGTTGGTGGTGTTTTGATTGCACCGGCCACCTTTGATGCAAATGCGCAAGGACCAAACTATGAAGATCGCTTCGGCGGCTCATTGGCAGGCTTGATGGAACAAGCCAACACGATGGCGCCCGATGAGATCATGGAGGTTCCAGGCTTTGTATACTGCGAGCAAGCAAAGGTATCCGCGGCAAGCTTTATAGACTACTACACGCCAGATCCACGTCGTGATACACCGACCAATCTGACACAGGTCTCGAATATTCCAGTCGTGGTTGTTGCCGGATCTGAAGATGATGTAGTCGCTGATTTACCAGGTCGTATGGAGACCACCGATGGTTTAGGCGACAACATCGGATTTGAAATGATTGATGGCGCTGATCATTTCTTTAGAGATCTCTATGCAGATGATGTGTCTTTAGTGATTGTCGACATGATTGAAGCACTCGAATGATTCGATTCGCGCTTGGATGTTTATTCTGGGTACAGGCAAGCATTGCCGTTGCAAGTGCTCCTGAGGCACCCGAGTTCAACGATTCAGATACACGTGGGTGGGTGGTTATGGTCACTCAACCCGGGTGTAGTTTTTGCGTGCGCCTCGAGCGTGAGGTGCTCCAACCACTTCGAGCCTCAAACTTATATGTGTCACAGGTCAGATTTACCGAAGTCGACATCGGTATCGATGGCCTGATTACCGACTTTAACGGACAACCCATCCGCGCCAGCGAGTTCGCATCACGCTATGGCGCCTACGGCACGCCCACCCTCTTATTTTTAACGCCTGACGGAAACGCGTTTGCTGAAGCCAAGTTCGGTGTCCCAGACACCATTGATTTCTTCGCCTATGAGATTGAAGAAACAATCAAGAGCTATAGTCACTGACACGGAGCTGCTTAGGTCCAAAAGTAAAGGATTCTGTCATAACACCAGGACACGCCAATCCAGCCGATGATGACGGAGCCAGGCAGTGTGACCCACCGCCGAAACGTCGATTCCCGGCTGAACCATATCGATAGAACAAAATAACCGGCAAACAGAACCGCCAGCTGTCCAAACTCAACACCGACGTTAAACCACAACAGTGCCTGAATGTAGGCACCCTCTGGTAAGCCGAAATCCGTCAACATGCTGGCGAAGCCCAAACCATGCAAAAGACCAAAGGCAAATACGACTGGCAGCCTGAATCGACTCATGTGCTTTAAGAAGAGATTCTCAATTGCTACATAGGCAATCGACAGCGCAATTAAGGGCTCAACAATCGCGACCGGCAAACGAATCCACTCAAACACGCCTGCAGTCAATGTAATTGAGTGTGCCAAGGTAAACATCGTGGCCTGCCAGATGAGAGGTTTTAGTTTCAGCGTCATTAAAAAAATGCCCATGATGAAGAGCATGTGATCCCAGCCCCGGGGCACGATATGGAAAAATCCAGCCTCCACGTAGGTATTCATCACCTTGATCTGGCTTGGCTGACCAAATATCTCCGTAAGAGAAAACGGATCCGTGGGTCGATCCTCTCGAATCCATTGATGTGCTGACCAGTGCCATTGATTCGTCTCCTCATTCACCTGTCTGACGCGAACCGCTTGATCACCAAAGGCCAAGGGGTAGTACCATGTCAAAGCGAGCGCATCACGGGGAATGTGGCCTTCGAGATAGATCACGCTGGCGCGTGGAACTTTGGTATACCCAGGCGGCGGAATGTCGACAGATGCGATCTGTAAAGGAACCGCTTTGCCATCAATTGCCAATTGAACACCGTTGAGTAACCGATCGTGGAAGGAGCGAAATGCCACCGTGAGATCGTCGGCAGACATCTCACGAAACCGGTCATATGCCTCTGCATTTGGCGATTCGGTGGTGTTTCGAAAGCGTCCATTAATCTCTGTCAAAAGCGCCTCAACACTGGTGCGAATCTCAATCTCCACGCGTTCGTCGGTATAGACACTGATTTCGACCAAGGCAGGCTTCACAACATCTGCCGAAACTGGTAGATATAAGGTTATAGCCGTTAAGAATAACGACAATTGACGAAGGATCTGTTTCAAACGATCTACACACACCGATTCAAAGGAGCGAGATGCTAACAGCATTTGAAGGTTCCGTTGAAGCGCCACGACCTAGACTGCAAGGACACGCATGACAACAACACTCAATCGCCGCCAATTTATGAAACTCATGGCTGCTGCAGCCGCTGCCGGCTCTGTACCCGCGATGTACAGCGCGCGCGCATTTTCTCAACAGTCTGCACCCGATGGATTCTATGATGCACCCATGCGAGGTGATGCACGAATTCTCCACATCACCGACGTTCACGGTCAGTTGCTGCCTGTCTATTTCCGGGAACCTAACGTGAATTTAGGTGTTGGCGAAGCCTTCGGAAGGCCACCACATACTGTGGGCACTCAGTTACTCGAAGAAGCTGGGCTTAAGCAAGACTCGCCAGAGGCCTATGCGTATACCTATCTCAATTTTTTGAAAGCAGCTCAACAATATGGCCGGACTGGCGGGTTTGCTCACCTTAAAACCCTCCTTGATCAACTGCGTGACCAAGCCGGTGGTGCGAGCAATACACTCACCGTTGATGGCGGGGATCTGTGGCAAGGCTCCGCTACTTCACTTTGGACACGTGGCGTCGATATGGTCGAAGCATCCAACATTCTCGGATTGGATGTCATGGTTGGGCATTGGGAGTTCACCTATGCCGAGGCAGAGGTGCTGTCAAACGTCGCGCTCTTTAAGGGTGACTTCATCGGGCAAAACGTCCGCATCCTTGAAGATTCACTCTTCGATGATGCCTATTTCGAAATGGTTGAGCGCTTCGATGGTCGCGGGCTTTATGACGAGGATTCAGGCCACGCATTCCAGCCCTACGTCATCAAAGAAATTAACGGCGCGCGCATTGCCGTGGTTGGACAAGCCTTCCCTCGCACCGCAAACGCCAACCCGCCTGAATTCTTCCCGGATTGGTCATTCGGGCTCCGCGAGCCTGACATGGCAGAGCTTGTTGAACAGATCCGTGGTGACGAGCAACCCGACGCCGTTGTCCTCCTCTCTCATAACGGCATGGATGTTGATATCAAGATGGCTGAGCGCGTTCCTGGCCTCGACGCCGTATTCGGCGGTCATACGCATGACGGCATACCGGTACCAATCCGCGTGAAAAATCCATCTGGACGCGAATGCTGGGTCACCAATGCGGGCTCGAACGCTAAATTTGTTGGCTGCATGGATTTCGCCCTCGGTGGGAGCGGAATCGAAAACATGCATTACAAAATGTTCCCAGTCATCACTAATTGGCTCGATGAAGATCCCGAAATGGCCGCTTACATCGCGCAAATGCGACAAACAACCTACGGCGAAGACATTGTCGAATCACGCCGCAAAGATGCACGCTTTAATCCCAAGTGGGTTGGCAAAACCTTCGATGAGATTCTGACAGAGAAGCTTGCAAAGGCTGACAGGGTTCTGTACCGACGAGGCAATTTTATGGGGACTTGGGATCAGGTCATCTGTAATGCGCTTCGCTGGGAGTATGATGCAGATATCGCACTTTCAGCCGGTGTGCGCTGGGGACCTTCGACTCTTGAAGGGGATTGGATCACCATGGATGACGTGATGTCTCAGGTGGCCACGACCTACTCTGAAACATACGTCATGGACATGACCGGGCAACAAATTCTCGACATGCTCGAAGGCGTCGCAGACAACCTCTTTGATCCAGACCCTTACCTTCAGTCAGGTGGCGACATGGTCCGTGTGGGTGGACTTGATTACACCATTGCTCCGACGCAAACCTTGGGTCAGCGGATTTCTGATGCGCGGCTCGATAATGGTGATGCAATTGAAGCCGACAAAACCTACCGCGTCACCGGCTGGGCGACCGTCAACCGGACACCAGAGGGACGTCTTATCTGGGAAATCATCCGTGATTATCTGTTGGCCAATAAAGGCAGCGATGACGTGCTCCGGATTCCAAAAATCAACCACCCCAAGGTCGTGGGCATGAACGACAATCCAGGGATGGCTGATTATCCAGGTGAGACAGCCTAAGCCATCATTGGAGAAAAGCCGCGCACATGCGCGGCTTTTTTTTGATCTACAAAATGACGTTGTCATCGACCAATATCAGGACGTCAACCTGAGCAAAAGCTACACTGCACAGCTCAGCACATTGCAATACACTGTAGGTGGTCGATCGCTCAGTCGACCCAGGCAATCGAGCGGTCAAAAAAAACGCGAACCGAGGTTCGCGTTTCTTATTCAAGATACTCGTTCCCTATTGAGGCACTCGCAACTTCCAGGTTTCAGCTTCGATGTTTGCCTGAATTTTGGTCGCTTCTACGAGATCCATGGCCCGATGGGCTTGTGCTCTCGCCTCAGCGTCGTTACCCGCATCCAACGCCTTTTTTGCTGCCTTGATTGCGTTCTCGGCGGTCGTCCACTGATATCCAGTTTCAGAAGCAACTTGCTTGAAAGCTGCTTCAGCCTCCTGAATATGCTCAGCGGTCGTTCCATTACCGGCCAATACCCAAGGTGCTGCACAGCACAGTACTGTCGCGAGCGTTGATTTAAATACAGTCATCTCAGCTCCTTACTTCCGTGCTGCTGGGCCATTGAACTCAAGTCCATTCGACATGTAGGACACGAAATACTCGAGATTCCGATATTCCTCACCCTGGGCGGCATATGGCTTTGCACGGATATTTGTGTGACAACCGGCAAAACGACGCTGTAACGTACCCATTTCCTGCCATTTTGAACGATACACAGGCCAACTTGTTGCGTGACCAAATGCGGGCGATGTTGTCTCCGCGCGATACAACGCACCGGCTGTGAGCATATGGCAATCTGCACATGCGAAGTTCAGCTGACCACGCTTGGTGTAAAAGTGCTCTTTGCCTTGCTCGTAGGCAGCAAGTGCCCGTGGATCGTCTGGAATAACCACGTTGAGCTTTTGGCCGCGTGAGTTATACGACATATATGCCGATACATCCGCCATTGGCCCTTTCTTGTACTTCAGTGGCTCTTCACCGTTGGCCTCAAGACACTCATTGATTGCGAGCTCCATGGTGACGACCATGCCACGATCTGAATCCCAGTACGGATACTGATCTCTGACAGCGCCCTCAGGTCCAAAGCAATCTGCCATGGACTTTCCGTTCGCAAATTCACGGTGGTAAATCTCTTCACCTGCCTCGATAGAGAGCTCGTATGGAGGAAACTCTTCAATGGCCTCCCACTGCTCTCTTGCCGATGGCAGAATCGAATA
>CAJXNQ010000016.1 GCA_913057215.1 uncultured Gammaproteobacteria bacterium | reverse complement strand
CGTTTGCATGTCGTTGCAAAGCGGTTTTTAACGGGAAACGATCCCGCTTATTACGACACACTGTCACCCGCTTCAAAGCACAGCCTTGAGTTGCAAGGCGGCCCGATGACTGCTGATGCGCAACGCCAGTTTCTGGAAATACCTTATGCCCGTGAGGCGATTCAGCTCAGACGCTGGGACGATCAGGCGAAAGAGCAGGATCTGGAGCTTTCGCTTGAGTTAAAGGATTTCCGTGAGATGCTTGAGAACCTGTCTGTAGACAGCACCACGGAATGACAGCTCGATTTTCATCCGCTGACGCGTTGAAGACAGCGCGTCAAGAATGGCTCAGTGTATTGGTTCGGGTACCGGCCGATGCTGTCATCGATTCTGCCCAGCAGTTTTCGTTTGAGGTCTCTGAGCTCAAAGCCCCCGAAGTTGGAATGCTGATGACCGATGCACGCGTCCATGCCTCAGGTCCCGGATTTCATTTAGGCGAAGTCACACTGACGCGATGTGTCTTGAAAGACGAGCTGGGTCATCTTGGATATGGACAAATTCTGGGTCGAAATGCCAATCAAGCGCTGGCCATTGCACGATTTGATCTGGCGCTCCAGCGCCAAGATACGGCGTCGCAAGCCGAGGAATCTCTTGCGGTGTGGAAAGATGAGATTGCCGCTCTCGACGCGATGCAAAGTGAGCGGGTCGATGCGACTCGGGTGAACTTTTTCACCATGGTGCGAGGTGATGGATGATGCTTGATCAGATTATTCCCGCACCGGCGTCACAAACGCACTTGATGCAGCACACGTTTCGAGCGGCATTGACCGCGTTATCTGAGCCTTTGAGGCCGGTCACCATTGAACCCTGTGAGGCCCCGTCAGAGCTCACACCTGCGTTGTGGGCATTGATGCTGACGCTCATTGATGCTGACGTGTCTTTATGTTTCCCCAGTGCATCGGCGGCAGTGCGGGCCAACATCCAATTCCATACGCGCGCGCAACTCGTTGAAACGCCGGAAACTGCGGACTGGGTGGTGCTCGAGGCCGAGGCGTTGAACACACCGAGCCTGCTGGATCAGGTGCGTCGTGGAACCCATGAACGTCCAGATCAGTCGGCCAGTGTGCTGTTCATTGTTGGCGATGACAGCACAGATGTGTTGGCGGAGGGACCTGGATTCCGTGAGCCCACCGAGTTACGTGCCCCAGCAGGGGAGGATTTGGTGTTTGCGTTGATTCGAAATGCTGCGGACTACCCCTTGGGCTATGACAGTTATTTTGTGGATGTATCGACAGTGACTGGGCTGCCACGGTCGACCCGGCTGGTTGTAAGGACAGACTGATGTACGTTGCAGTGAAAGGTGGCGAGCGCGCCATTCAAAGTGCACACGAGTTGCTGGCTGAAATGCGTCGTGGCGATCCTGAAGTGCCTGAGCTCACCCTGGAGCAGATTCAAAACCAGATGGGTCTGGCGGTGGATCGGGTCATGAATGAAGGCTCTCTATTTGACGCTGAATTGGCAGCACTTGCGATCAAGCAAGCGCAAGGCGACATGATTGAGGCGATATTCTTGTTGCGTGCCTATAGAACGACACTGCCGCGCCATGGAACCTCAGAGCCTATTGAAACAAAAGACATGCGAGTGCTGCGTCGGGTCTCAGCTGTCTTTAAAGATGTCCCCGGCGGCCAACTGCTTGGGCCAACATATGACTACACCCATCGCCTGCTTGATTTCACCTTGGCGGCACAAGGTGAAGCGCCGACGGAAGATCCGTCGTCTGATCTGTCATCGCATGCTTTTGAAACTGAGGTATCACCGGATCCGGAACAGATGGCTCGGGTTCTTGAGATTTTAGAGCGCGATACACTGGTCGAGACACCCAAAGGCCCCGATGTTCCGAGCCGGGACTTAACACGTGAGCCGCTTGACTACCCGGTGGATCGTGCGACACGGCTGCAGGCTTTGGCGCGCGGCGACGAAGGTTATTTGTTGGCGCTCGCCTATTCCACACAACGCGGTTACGGGCGCACGCACCCGTTCGCGGGTGAGATCCGATCTGGCGTGGTCTCTGTATCGATGCCGTTTGAAGAGCTTGGCTATGCGTTGCCTGTCGGTGAGTTACTGATCACTGAATGCGAGATGATCAATCAGTTCCAAGGCAGTGCTGATGTGCCTCCGACGTTCACGCGTGGCTACGGGTTGCAAGTCGGATTGTCTGAGCGTAAAGCCATGTCGATGGCATTGGTGGATCGCTCGTTGCGCGCTGATGAGTTTGAAGAAGAGATCGAGTCGCCAGCCCAAGACGAAGAATTTGTGTTGTCGCATTGTGACAATGTGGAGGCTTGGGGTTTTGTGTCCCATTTGAAGCTGCCTCACTATGTTGACTTCCAGAGCGAACTCGAGCTGATTCGCAAGCTACGTGATGCACGGGAGACTCAGGATGCAAGCTGAGCTCACCGGATATAACTTCGCCTACTTGGATGAGCAAACAAAGCGCATGATTCGTCGTGGGCTATTAAAGGCCGTCGCTGTGCCAGGCTTGCAGGTGCCATTCGGGGGGCGAGAGATGCCATTGCCGTATGGATGGGGCACCGGGGGTATTCAGGTGACAGCCTCTGTGATCGGCTCCGATGATGTGCTGAAAGTCATCGATCAGGGTGCAGATGACACCACAAATGCGGTCAGTATTCGGCATTTTTTCGCGCGTACAGCCGGTGTCGAAACAACTGAGGTGACCGAAGAAGCGTCTTTGATCCAAACCCGTCATCGAATCCCTGAGTCGCCTTTGTCTGAAGGTCAAATCCTGATTTATCAGGTGCCGATTCCAGAACCGTTGCGCTTTATCGAGCCGCGCGAGACGGAAACGCGAAAAATGCACGCCCTGACTGAATATGGGGTGATGCATGTCAAGCTGTATGAAGACATCGCGCAGTTTGGGCAAATCTCGACAGCCTATGCCTATCCTGTCTTGGTGAATGGTCGGTACGTGATGGATCCTTCACCGATTCCAAAATTTGACAATCCGAAAATGCATCAGTCGCCTGCACTTCAACTGTTTGGAGCGGGTCGTGAGAAGCGGTTGTACGCAGTTCCGCCCTACACCGACGTGATCTCCTTGGATTTTGAAGATCATCCTTTCGAGATTCAGAGCTGGGATGAGGACTGTGCACTCTGTGGAGCGACTGATTCCTTCCTCGATGAAGTGATCATCAACGATGCCGGTGAACGGATGTTTGTCTGCTCGGATACCCATTACTGTCGCCAAAACCGGGACGCGTCTGATGGATAAGCCAATTCTCACCGCGCGAGAGGTCACTCGAGCGTATACGCCAGACCAAGGCTGCCTTGGTGTCAGCCTGGATGTCTGGCCAGGGGAAGTCTTAGGGATCGTTGGTGAGTCTGGTTCTGGAAAAAGTACGTTGTTGCGTTTGCTATCCGGCCAGGAGTCAGCGGACTCGGGTTCGATTCTGTTTCTTGATCGTGCAGGAACGCCCATTGAATTGACCGAGACACCAGAGAGCGCGCTTCGCTATCTCGGACGGACTGAGTTCGGGATCATCCATCAAAACCCGCGTGATGGGTTAAGACTTCGGATTTCTGCCGGCGGCAATATCGGTGAGCGCCTGATGGGTGTTGGAAATCGGCACTACGGTGATATCCGAGCGATCGCCGAGTCTTGGCTGACTGAGGTTGAGATTGATCCCGCGCGAATCGATGGCAAGCCACTGCATTTCTCAGGGGGTATGCAGCAGCGATTGCAAATCGCGCGGAATCTTGTCACCAATCCACGCCTGGTATTTATGGATGAGCCGACCGGTGGCCTTGATGTGTCAGTGCAAGCCAAACTGCTCGATACACTGAAGCGCTTGGTTCATGACCTTGGAATTGCTGTGATTATCGTGACGCATGACATGGGTGTTGCACGCTTGTTGGCGGATCGTTTGTTGGTCATGAAACAGGGTCGTGTCATTGAATCGGGTTTGACGGATCAAGTGCTTGACGATCCACATGCCGCCTACACGCAACAATTGGTTGCTTCGATTTTGCAGGTGAATTGATGCGCCGAATTACTGTGGAGCAGGTTTCAAAAACCTTTGTCTTGCATAACCAGGGTGGTGTTCGTTTACCCGTTCTCGATCAGGTGTCCTTTCAGGTCGACGCGGGTGAGTGCGTGGTGCTTTACGGGCCGTCAGGCTGCGGAAAGAGCTCACTTTTAAAAATGCTGTTCGGCAATTACCTGGCGGATGGTGGCTCCATTCGGATCCATGCCGATCAAGGCGAAACAGATTTGGTGGCAGCGCATCCACACCAAGTGCTTGAGCTCAGACGTCACACGCTTGGATTTGTCAGTCAGTTTTTACGGGTGATTCCACGGGTTTCGACCTGGGATCTTGTCGCGGAGCCTTTGTCTCGTCAGGGCGTCGAGGCTGACGAAATCAACAGCCGTGTGGAGCAGATGCTGCGGCGGTTGAATCTGCCAGAATCGCTGTGGTCGCTCGCACCTGCCACGTTTTCTGGTGGTGAGCAGCAGCGCGTCAACATTGCCCGCAGCATGATCGTTGATTATCCGATTCTGTTGCTCGATGAGCCGACGGCTTCGCTCGATGCAGCCAATCGAGATGTTGTGGCTGCACTGATTCAAGAGGCGCGTGACCGCGGCGCTGCCTTGGTGGGGATTTTTCATGACGATGCGTTACGGACGCGTCTTGCGGATCGATTGATTCATTTGGAGGCTGTCAGTGAGTTTTAAAATTTCAGGAAAACATGTGTTGATCGATGGCGTGTTCCGACCGGCAACGCTGTGCATAGAGGACGGATACATCACGCAGATTCAGGATGATTTGGAAGTTGGTCCTGGCGTCGTCGAGGCCGGTGAACGCTATGTGATTCCAGGGCTGATCGAACTGCATACCGATAACCATGAAAAATACTTCGAGCCCCGTCCAGGCGTCGAGTGGCCACATATGGATGCATTGCTTGCGCACGATGCCCATATGGCGACTGCGGGCATTACGACGGTGTACGACGCCATTGCACTGGGCTACACCATTGGTGATAACAAAGCGCTTCGAGATCGGATTGCCGCTGAGTCTGTGCAAATGATTTTGGATGTGCGTCATGAAGGTGTATTTCGGGTCGACCATCATTTGCATTTACGTTGCGAATGCTCCTGTGAAGGCACGGCTGATGTTTTCGCACAATGGGCTGGTGTCGACGGGATTGATTTGGTGTCCCTGATGGATCATGCCCCGGGACAGCGACAGTTTGCATCGCTGGATCGCTACCGTGAATATTATCAGGGGAAGTTTGGCTGGAGTGATGCGGTGTTCGAGTCCAAAATGAACGAACATGTCGCGGCAGCAGAGGCCCATTCGCAACCGAATCGCCAAGCCATTGCCAGCCTGTGCCAAACACACGGGATTAGTCTTGCCTCGCATGATGATGCCACGCTCTCGCATGTGGAAGAGTCTTGTGAGCTTGGTTGTTCAGTGGCTGAATTCCCAACCACGCTTGAAGCCGGCGAAGCCAGTCATGAACGTGGACTGCATGTGCTGATGGGTGCACCCAACGTGATTCGGGGTGGTTCACACTCAGGCAATGTGGCCGCCAAAGACTTCGCGAGTCGCGGTTGGCTCGATATCTTGTCGTCAGATTACTACCCGACTGCCTTGTTGCCGGCTGCTGTGAAGTTGACCGATCCAGAGATGGGGATGTCATTGGCTGAGGCGGTCCAAACAGTCACAACCAATCCGGCAGACGCGGCCAATATGACCGATCGCGGGCGCCTTGATGTGGGTTTGCGAGCGGATGTCGTTCTATTTACTTTGGATCAGCACACGCCGCGCGTGTCTGAAACCTATGTTTCGGGACGACGTGTGTTCTAATGGTCGCGCGTCTTCTCTATTTGTGCGCACCCTCGGGTGCTGGAAAAGATGCGCTTCTCACAGCACTCAAACCCTTTCCGAATGCGCCCTATGCGGCCGTTCGCACTATTACGCGACCGGCCGACGTGACCGAAGCATCCGAGCCTGTTACAGAAATGGAATTTTGGCAGTTGAAAAAACGCGGCGTATTTGTGTTTGACTGGTCTGCCAATGGATTCTTGTATGGGATTCGTGCGACTGAACTCACCAAGGCTGAGACGGTGATTATTAACGGTTCGCGCGCGTATTGGCCAACGGCGAAAAGTCTGTTTCCAAATATGCAATTGATCACAATTGAGGTGCCTGACGCGGTGTTGAAAGAGCGACTTGAGGCCCGTGGACGTGAGTCTGAGTTTGAGATTTATGCGCGGCTCCGACGGAACCGACAGTTGGCAGAATCTCTGCGGCTCGAGGCGCCTGGCATCACGTTGATCAATGATCGTACGCCTCACGACATGGCAGTCGACCTGATGGAGCACTTGGGATGTTAATGCGACTCCTTGGGACTGGGAATGCGCCACAAATTCCGGTGTTTGGTTGTCGATGCCGAAGCTGCGGACGCGCGCGTGTGGATGAGAACTTTAGACGTCGTCCCACGTCTGCAGAGATTCAAACCGCAACCGGTCGATTTTTATTGGATGCAGGGCGCACAGATCTGGCTGATTGGGTCGATCCCGAGACGCTGTCGGGTGTCATACTCACGCACTATCACATGGATCATGTGGCCGGACTTTTCCACATGCGCTGGGGTGTGTGTGATCCGATTCCAGTGTACGGTCCGCCTGATTCTCAAGGTGCTGACGATCTGCTCGATCATCCGGGATGCCTCGATTTCTCGCATCACTTGATCCCGTATGAGGCGACCCAGTTAACAGAGGATCTGACTGTCATTCCGGTCCCAATCAAGCATTCGCGCCTGACCTTTGGATATATTGTGAAAGGGCATCGAGAATCACTTGTGTATTTAAGTGACTGCGATGGTGTGGGCCCAGAGAGTGCTCAAATGATTCGGGATGCCAATCCAAACGCAGTCATTGTCGATTGCAGCTTTCCGCCTGAAACAGGCCGCAATCATTTGAGTTTGGACCGAGCGTATGCGCTTGCTGAAGAGCTTCAAGCGCCTTGGCTATACCTCACCCACATCGGTCATGATCTGTCCAATTACTTGTTGGATCATCCGCTGGATCCCGAAGGTCGACTTGTTTTGAGTCATGACGGTCTGACTTTCCACTTCGACTAAAGGGTGTCACCCTGTCATCAAACTGTCACTATTTCGTCATCTGGCCGTCGTCGTTCGTTCATAAACTGGCGAAAACTGTGTAGGGAATATGTCATGCCACTTGCAGAACTCAACCGAAGTCAGGGATTTTCGGTTCGGCTCGCAACCACTCCGCAAGAAATTGAACTCACCCAACGTCTTCGTTATGACGTCTTTGCTCGAGAAATGGGCGCACAGGTGCAAACCAGCCAGCCGGGCGTTGAGTGGGATGCGTTTGACGCCCACTGTGAACATTTATTTGTACAAGAGATCGAGACCGGTCGCGTCGTCGCGTCGACCCGCTTGTTGCGACGCGCGCAAGCCGAACGTCTTGGTCAATTCTATTCAGAATCGGAATTTCAGGCTGATTTTATCCGCGCACTGGATGGTGAGGTGGTTGAGATCGGACGAACCTGCGTGCATGTGGATTTTCGCTCCGGCGGCGGAATCATGTTGCTCTGGAGTGGCATTGCGCAGTTGATGCGCGCTTGGGATATTGACTACCTTTTAGGGTGTGCAAGTGTGGCCTGCCGAGACGATGGACAACTCGTTCAGACGCTGATGAATGGCCTGAGGGATACGCATCTAAGCCCTGAATCATTGCGCGCGATTCCGCGTGTGCCGGTACAGCCTCTTGAAGGTCCTGAAGTCGCAGGTGCGATCATGCCGCCACTGTTAAAGGCATATTTGCGCCTCGGTGCCTGGGTCTGCGGTGAACCAAGTCTTGATCGCGAATTCGGTGTCGCAGATTTGATGGTGGTTTTGGATATGCGTTATCTCAATCACCGGTACTTCAAGCATTTCCTTGGTCGGGAATCGAAGGCTGCCGATGCCGTTTCGTCGGCCCATGATGTGGCGCACAGCGCATGACAATCGTCCGGATTGTTCTGCACATGCTCCGTGGGATGTGGGCACTGAAACGCATCAAAAGCCGCGGCGACCGCCGTTTGCAACAACGCACCATCCAGTTATGGCACCGAAAAGCGTTGCACTTATTCGGAATTGAGCGGATTCAAGTCGGAGAGTTGCCCAAAGGGCCGTGTTTAATTGTGTCCAACCATCTGTCGTGGATCGATATTTTAATGATTGGCTCGATGCTCAATGTCCGGTTTTTATCGAAGGCTGAAGTCGCCAGTTGGCCCTTGGTTGGTCGGCTCGCCGCAGGCGCCGGCACTTTGTTTGTGCATCGGGGTGATCGGCGTTCAGCGGATCGTGCGCTTGAGGACATCGCTGATGCATTGATGCAGGGTGATCAGGTGGTCGTGTTTCCTGAGGGGACCTCAACACGTGGTCCAATGCCAATTAAGTTCAGAAGCCGCCTCATTGAGGCAGCACGACGCGCCAATGTACCGGTTGTGCCAATGGCGCTGAGCTATCACGGTCCAGGTAAACATCTGGCGTCCTATGCGGGTGATGATGATTTTGTGTCACATATGACCCGTTTATCTCAGGCGCCTTTCATTCGTGGACGCGTCGCTGTCGGACAGGCCATCGAATGCACGGAAGCCGCTGCAGTCATCGCCCGGCAGGCTCAACACGATGTTGAGGGTTTGCTCGAACCTGTGGTGTGTGCCGAGCGACACCGAGACTCAGCGCAACTCGGCTCAGAATCAGTCACGTCTCACTGAAATCTCGCCAACCACAGCGCCTCGAGCGGTGGTGATGCGGAGGTTTCGGAATTTGTCGGGCAGCCGAGCAAGAATTTCGTGCTCTCCAATGGCATCAAGGAGCGCAATGACCAGTGCCTCTTGACCCCTGAGGCTGCCGTCCTCGCATTTCAGAGCAAAGCCAAGTTCGCGGTCAGCCAGTGCTCCACAGTAGACACCTTCAGCACCCATCTTGACCTGCAGGCGCCCTTGGCCGGCCTCAAGCAGTGCCGTATCGAGTCGATCCGTGCCTGCAACCATAAAGGGGGCACTGGCTTGCGCCAGCCGCAGGCGCTTGGCTGCTTGATTCATCGGACCCGTGCAGTGCTCTGCCGCCAAGCGGGCAAATCCGTGTGCCATGAGATCAAGTGGCATGGCGTAGGTGGGCACAGAACACCCATCTGCCTCAAAGGGCAAGCTGTGTGCGTCAACGGAGAAAATGTCGCTGATGTGATTCCGGATTCGGACTTGGAGTGGATGGTCATATTCCGTATAACCAGCGATGGGGAATCCAAGATGCTGGCAGACAGCCAACATGCCGACGTGCTTTCCTGAACAACAGTGATGCAACTGTGTTGCCGTTTGACGCTCGTAACTGAGTTTTAAACGCACTGCATCTGTAAAGGGGAGACTGATCCCACACTCCAGATCGTCGGCATCAAGACCTAAGCGCTTTAAAACTGCGGTCACGGCGCTGACGTGTTCTGGTTCACCATTATGAGAAGCACATGCCAAGGCGAGTTCCGCATCAGTCATGGCGAAGGCATCCGCGGCTCCGCTCATCACGAGTTCAAGACCTTGGATCCATTTCATGGCCGATCTCGGGAAGGTGTTGCGTGTTGAATCCCCGAAAATCAGATGTGGCTGACCCTGTGCGTCAACGACTGCTCCATGCCCTAAGTGAGAACTTTCGGTGAGAGCACCGCGCGTGATTTCGACTGTCCAAGGCTGCATGACGTCTCCACCTGATTGTGATGTGGTGAGCTGGTTGTTTAACGGAGCCGACTTTGACGGCTGAAATTCGGTCGTAGAAACTCCATCTGATCTGCTCGAATCCGATGGGAATTAATCAGCGCAAGATATTCAGCATGGTTTGGTTTGTAGGGAAGAGCCAACAGATCCATGCTCAGTTCATCGAGCATTTTGTTGCCTTTGTGTTGGTTGCATCGTCGACAGGCGGTCACTACGTTCATCCAAACGTCTCGGCCACCGCGCGAAATGGGAACCACATGATCTCGCGTGAGTTCTTGGTCTTTGAATTGTTTGCCGCAGTACAGGCAAAGATGTTGGTCGCGGCGGAAAAGTGAGGTGTTTGTGAGGTTCGGAGTGCGGCTTGCGATGTCATAGATCCGACCTTCGCAAGCCATGATCGAGTGCAACACCAGCGTCGATCGCTCTCCGGTCAGTCGTGATTTTCCGCCACGCACGGTCATGCAGGGTGAACCAAGCGTCCAGGCGACCATTCCACGTGCCTGTAAGGTCGCCGCATCCTCCCAAGTCAGCCACTCAACCGGGGAGCCGGCAATGTTTAAACGCAATATCCGTTCTTGCATACATCCACCTTGACTGCAAGTTACAGAGTTTTTATGACAATTCAACCCTCATTGACAGGTCAATGGCTGCAATGTCTTTGGTCAGGGTGCCAAGCGAAATTCGATCGACGCCTGTTTCTCCAACGATCGCAAGATTGGCCTCTGTAATGCCACCTGAGGCCTCCAATTCAATGGTTGGTTTGAGACGATCCCGAATACCAACGGCCTCGATCAATTGGGGAACTTCAAAATTGTCCAGCATGATGATATCCGGCTCAGCGGCCAGTGCCTCATGGAATTCATCAAAGGTTTCGACTTCCACTTGAACACGGAGCGTCGGATGCAGTGTGCGCGCAGCGACAATGGCTTGTGTCAATGAACCGCAGGCCGCGATGTGATTTTCTTTGATCAAGACCTGATCAAAGAGTCCGATGCGATGATTGTGGCCACCGCCCACAGATACCGCATATTTTTGCGCTTGACGAAGACCGGGCACCGTTTTTCGGGTATCGAAGAGACCCGCTCGGGTCCCCTTAAGCTTTAGAACCAGTTGATGAGTTTTGGTGGCAATTCCAGAGAGCATCTGTAAAAAATTGAGTGCGGTGCGTTCACCGGTGAGTAGCCCGCGCGCTTGGCCTCTCAATGATGCCAAGCAGGTCCCCGGTTGGACAACGTCACCCTCTGCAATATGCCACTCGATACCAATGGCATCATCCAGTTGCCGAAAGGTTTCAGTGACGAATGCGGTTCCGGCAACCACCATGAAGTCGCGAGTGATAATCGTGGCTTGAGCCTGCTGAGCTTCTGGGATCAGCTGTGCTGTCACGTCACCACGGCCAATGTCCTCCGCTAGAGCGCGTGCAACATCCTGTTGGATCGTTTTTTGAAAGTCGGCTGTCATGGCATGTTCAGAGATCGACCACCATCCAATGGAAGGATGGTTCCGGTAGTGTATTGATTGGTTTGCAAATAGCAGATGCCCTGAATTGCGACTTCGAAGCCTGGAACTCGACCCAGAGGGCTTTTCTTCAGCGTTTTTGCTCGGTAGGTCTCATCGTCCTCGTCACGGAACGCAAGCAATGCTGGACACAATGCATTCACTCGAATCGTGGGTGCATAGCGTTTTGCAAGAGACTGCGTCAGATTGAGCATGGCCGCTTTAGAGGCTGCGTACGCCATGTGTTTGTCACTGCCTCGATGTGCGACGTGATCTGACACCAAAATCACCGAAGGATTGTCTGCGGCCTCGAGTGCTGGCTCTAACCCGTGTGTGAGGACCATTGGCGTCCCCACATGAATCCGCATCATCAGAGCCAGATGATCCAATTGGTCCGCCAACGGCGGGTCAGTCCACCAACTCGACGCATTATGAACGATTGATTGGCACCGAGGCATGACTGATTTAAGGCTTTCAAGTGCATCTAAAACACCTGAGTCGGTCGCAAAGTCGGCGTGCACACAGGTCACCCCTGCGGCCTTGAGTTTTTCTACCTCAGGGCGTTTGCTTCGATAGGTGATCACAACCGGTTGTGCGTTGTGGATGTAGTGCATGGCAAGCGCATACCCCAATCGGGTGGCACCGCCTGTGATTAAAATGGGATCGGTCATGCGTTCAATTGATCGCCTCGGATTGGGTCTTCCATTTGAAAGAAAGCATGCGAAAGTTGCAAGGGTGAAGGCCAGTATTTGCGTTCAGACCGCCAATAGTGTTCAGCCTCTTTACACAGTGCGTCGAACGATTGATTGTACGGATGATGGGGATCCAGGGGGTCGCCTTCGCTGAGGGCATCCAGACCGAGTTCGCGCTTTCTGCGTTCAAACCAACCGAGCAAGACTCGATATTCGCGCGCGTGTCGCGCCCGGTTTTCAGGCTCGACGATGACGGAGTACATCACAAGGCTTTCATCGAGGGCCCGAGCGGGACGCGCACAACTCCATCGGTCATCCAGCTGTCGGTAAACTCGCCCTCGGTTTGTTTGCTCAAGGTCCACATAAAGCCTGCAACCTCACCACTTGGACCAACCACGACCAGTGGGATAGAGGCCGTATCACCTTCAAGCACGGCCTCACCAATATCGCGCGAGGTGTGGTTTAAAAGGGGTGCAAAGTTCTGCTGTTTGACGATGGCTTTAAAATGCCAGAAGGGGCCAGTCGCTTGTCGATTGCGAGGGCTCGCGAATTCAAACGCCTGTTTGATACCGGCATCGGCCTCTGGCGTATCATTGGATGCCATGGCCGATAAGACAATTTCCACAACTTCGGTTGGCGTCCAATTCGGGCTTGGCTTTTTATCGAATGCCCATGCGCCCTGAGTCAAAAATAGCATTAGTACAAGTGAACGCATTTGAACACCTCCCTTTTTAACTACCGTGGGGTCATCTTACCTGGAGGCAAGACCCCAATGGGTGTAATCGCATAACAGGAGGTCTGTTTCGCATCAAAGCGTGGCCCACCGGAGAATCCCGTAAATGCTGGCAGCAGTAATTCGTGAGAATGCGGGATCGCAAAGCAGGGATATACCAAGTGATCTGATGCGCTTTTAAATTGCACTTGGGGATGAATGTGTCCTGCAATCCGAGGTGCATGGCGATTTGGATCCGGGTGATGGGCGAGTTGTATGCCATTCCATTGAGAGGGCTCAGGGCACACGGTCAGACCCAGTTGCTCAGCCAACGCATGTCCGGATCGATCGTGATTACCGAGAATCACCTGAGCAGTCGCTGTGTGAGTCTGGAAGTGGCTCGACCACTGTTGGATTTGACACGCTTGAATGCACGAAACCTGATGAAATAAGTCTCCCAATATCCACACATGCAAAGCCCCCGTATCTTGAATGGCCTGATCAAGACGCGCGAGGTCCTGGTGCTCACTTGCATCGGTCACCGGAATGCCAGCTGCCTGAAACACCTGTGCCTTCCCCAAGTGCAAATCCGATAGGAACAGCGTCTGACTGCTCGGATGGAATAACGTTCGATCGGCTCGCGCGACAAAGTGCTCGCCTGCAAACAACAGCTCAGTCATTGAAGGCCTCGGTCATCCGTTGGAGGCGATCTTGCAGGCGCTCGGTCGACAGACGCGCACTCAAGCGCTCGATCAAAAGTGGCAGCGCCAGTGGCGATGGCTTTTTTAGCGCGCACAGATGGAGTGGACGCGCACTCAAGGAGGTCAGGGTCTCCATCAGACGCGGGAGGTCAAATTCATCCTCGAGCACATCGCGCTTCGCTTGCGCCAATAAAATATGATCTGGATCGTGCTCAGCGAGGACATCGAACAGTAATCCTGCCGAGCTTTGTAGCATGCGTGTGGATTTTTGTTTTCCTGGGTAGCCTTCAAAAATAAGACCTGCAATGCGCGCTGTAGTCCGAAATTGTCGACGAACGATTTCAGTGAGGTTCAACGCCTGGTCTAAATCCGAAATCACGCCGTCGGTGTGCAGCAAATCCGTCCATCGGGTGACCAACAGATCCAGCGGCTCCTCCGTGGGTGAGAGAAGCTCGATCCCATAGTCATTGACAGTGATGGTCAGTGTTGCGGGCGTATACGCAGCCAGTCGAGTGGCAAGCAGTGGCCCAAGCGCCTGATGAACCAACCAGCCTGAAAAGGGGTAAAGAATCAGGTGCGAACCATCGCGAGAGCGAAAACGCTCACACAATACCGAGTCAGCCTCTGGATTGGCACTCAATGTGGCCTGTATCCAGGCTGTTTTTTGTAACGCACTCGATAGCCAGTCCGCATTGAGAACACGTGGGGATACGGGCGTCGATCGGTCAAATGCGCGCTCGATACGATGTGCCAAGGTTTGCGACAAAGGCAGCCGTCCGCCAGTCCAACGCGGTACCTCGCTCACACGACCGCCGGCGGCGGGTTTGACGATCAGATCGCCATCTTCTAACCGAATCATGGCCAGTCGCCTTCCGGCGAAGCGAAAGATATCTCCCGGTCTCAGACGACCGGCAAAATTCTCCTCAATGTGTCCCAATGACTGACCGCGGCGCATGCGGACGCGCACCTGCGCGTGGCTCACAATGGTACCGATGCTCATCCGGTGGCGACGTGCGATTTGCAGGCTGGTGACGGCGTAGCGTCCAGACGCATTGGGTTTGAGTTTTTGATAGGCACTGTATTCCGTCAGTGAGTGAGATCCCTTTTCAAGCACCGTCAGGCATTCCATGAAGACCTCTTGGCTCAGGTTGCGATAGGCGTCAACCTGGCGGATCTCAGCGAGCATGGCGTTCGGTTCCCACGGCGTTTGTAAAGCCAGAGTCACCAAATGTTGCAGCAACACATCGAGACTGCCGCGTGCCGGTTGCATCGGTTCAAGCGCCTGATCATCAAGGGCATCCGCCAAGGCTGCATATTCATGCAGATGCAATCGGTTGGTCGGAACCAACGTCACAGTGGGGTGCGCTCCCGGTCGATGTCGAGCACGACCTGCGCGCTGAATGAGTCGACTGACTGAGCGAGGGGATCCCACCTGTATGATGCGCTCGACTGCTTGGAAATCGACTCCAAGGTCCAGTGCACTGGTGGCCACCACAAGATCCAACGTTCCGTCTTTGAGACCGGTCTCAACCGCATTGCGTGCTTCCGAGGCAAGCGAGCCATGATGCAATGCAATGTTTAAATCAGCTCGAACAATCGACAGCGCTTGATACCACTGCTCTGCTTGATTTCGGGTGTTGGCAAATAAGAGCGTTGTCTCGCCGGCAACACAGTCGCGAGCCACTTCTTTCAGAAGCGTCAGTCCAAGATGCCCAGCCCACGGAATTCGTGCCGATTCGGTGTCTTCAATGACACGCAATTGGATTTCACGCGCGATCTCAGCGCGGGTGATCTGGCCTGTTTCACCTACCGGGAGCAATGCTTGAAGTGCGCGCTCTGGGTCTGCAAGTGTCGCCGAGATGCCAGTGATGACCAAATTCGGTGCATACTGACGCAGTCGAGCGAGACACAGTACGGTCTGTAATCCCCGCTTTGACACCATCAGGTCATGCCATTCGTCGACGATGCATCCCCGTAAATGCTTGAAGATGTCAGGGGCTTTGGTTGAAGCAAGCAGCACTGACAAACTCTCAGGCGTGATCATCAGAATCGCAGGCGGTTTACGCATGATGCGCGCGCGTTCGCTGGCTGTGCTGTCACCGTTTCTTGCCAAGACCATATGTGCACTGCCCTCAAGCGGTGCGGCAAGCGCGCGTTCGATGTCTCGGGTCATGGCACGAAGCGGTGTGATGTAGAGCACTCGGAGGCCGACTGACTTCGGTTGATGTAAGAGATCATCGATCCACGCTCCAGCAGCAGCGAGTGTTTTTCCAGATCCGGTTGGGCACTGAATCAGTTGATGTTTGGATGCTTGGGTCAGCGACCATGCTGTTTCTTGGAACGTAAAGGGGGTAAAGCCTTGAGCCTGGAAATAGTCGCGAATCGACGCAAACTGACTCATCTGGCCACCTCCAAGAGTTCATTAAAATAACTCAAAGAATCGGCGTCCGTGGGTGTCAGATCTGTTCGCCATCTGAGGATCCTCGGAAATCGAAGCGCGATGCCACTTTTATGACGTGAAGATCGAGCAATACCTTCAAAGCCAATTTCAAACACCAGTTCGGCCTCGACTTGTCGCACGGGCCCAAATTTGTCTGTGGTATGCGCTTTGATCCAACGATCGATGGTTTTGAGCTCGTCATCAGTCAGGCCTGAATAGGCTTTAGCCACCGGCACCAAGGTGTTCTCTGACCAGGCAGCGAGGGTATAGTCGGTATGCAGTGAAGCGCGTCGACCGTGGCCAGCCTGCGCGTAGATCAATACCAGATCAGCGGTCATCGGATCGAGTTTCCACTTCCACCACACTCCACTTTTTCGACCGCCCTGGTAGGCTGCATCCTGAGCTTTTAGCATCAATCCTTCCGCGCCGAGACTGCGCGATTGGGCGCGCATCTGCGAGATAGCAAGCCAACTGTGATGGATATGCCACGGCGACTGCTCAACAGAAAGCGTATCCAAATGTGCCTTACGTTTGATCAATGGCTGTTCGCGCAGATCGACGCCGTTGAATTTCAGGAGATCGTACGCGCGAAAACGTGCAGGATGCGATGCAAGCAGTGGTTTGGTTACACGTTTTCGGTTGAGTCGCGTTTGGAGATCATGAAACGAGCCGAGTCCTTCATCGCGGACGATCAGAATTTCGCCGTCGAGGGTCCATTGACCTGGCCACGAGGATGCCGCTTCGATGATCTCGGGGAATTGGGTCGTAATATCATGATCCCCCCGGGACCACAGTCGAATGATCTGATCTGTCTTAATCAGTTGAGCCCGGATCCCGTCCCACTTGTACTCGACGACATAGTCTGACGGAGACAGCGTTGATTCAAAGTTGTCAGGCAGGGGATGCGCGAGCAAAAAAGGACAGGGTCTGGCGTGTTGTTCGGCGTCACTCAGTGGTCTTTGAAGATCTGACAACCAGTCTTGAGACACCGTCAAACCGTCCATCAGTCGTTCATCAATCACATCACGGGACATGCCTGTGACCTTCGCCAATGCGTCATGGACGAGACCACGGCTGACGCCGACTCGAAAACCACCACTGGCAGTTTTTAAAAATAAAAATGCTTCGTCACGACTGAGTTGTTGAAGGGTTGTATACAGTGCAGTTGGCAAGGCATCCGGGTGAATCTGTAATAACTGCTGTTGCAGGTCAGACCAGGCGCTAAGGACCGGATCTTGAGTATTCGCTTCCTGTAAGCCGTCTGCACACAAGATTGCGAGGGTTTCAGACAGATCGCCCACGGCTTGATAGCACTCATCAAAGAGCCAGGGAGTCTCTTGATAGAGCACGCCAGCGACCTGCTTGAGTTGCGCCGGTTTTAATGTGCGTTGTTGTTTTCGGCCTGTGAGAAGACTCACCGCGAGCGCGGTCTCGACGGCATCGCCTTGCTCGAGAAATGCAATCAATGCATCCCGCTTTGCGTGGGTTGACTGACTCGCATCCAAAGATTGGAACAGACCCACAAAATTCATTGGTCGAGTTCCTGATTGATGCCAAAGGCTGTCTCCAGTCGTGTCGCTTTGATTGCAGTTGTCTCGTTTAAGAAACGCGTGAGTACGCGAGTTTCGCCGTGCGTTGCATAGACGGTGTGTGCATTGGATTGATAGATCGTCTCCAAGAGTTCATTCCAATCGGCATGATCACTGATGACAAATCCTTGGTTGATGGCGGCACGACGCCTGACTCCGCGCACTTGCATCCAACCTGAGGCCATGGCCAGTTCGGTGGGGCCAAAGCGCTTTAAAAACGCACTTCCAGCGACCTGGGGTGGAGCGATCACCAACTCTTGAGATACCCCTTTGGGGGCATCTGCGGCACGCTCCCACGGGCATAAAGGAACCCCCGCCGCTTCGTAATGTGTATTCAGTGTTGCAACAGCGCCGTGGACACGAACACCGCGACCGGAACGTGCCGCAATCTCTGTCATGACGCGCTGTGCTTTACCGAGTGAATAGCACAGCAAGACCGGGGTGCGCTTGGCCCGAATGTTTGCATCCCACCAGCGAAAAATACGCGGCATGATCTCATCCATGCTGGGCCATCGATAAATTGGCAGTGCAAACGTCGCCTCTGTGATCAACACATCGCACTCGACAGGTTCGAAGGCTTTGCATGAGGGGTCAGGCGTTCGTTTGTAGTCACCGGTGATGACCCAGGTCTGTTCACCGTCATGCAATCGAATCTGCGCCGAACCTAAAATATGACCTGCCGGAAAAAAGGTGACCTCAATGTCGTTGAGCTGAAATGACTCACCGTATGGATGCGGCACGATGTGTTCGGTATTCAGCCGCGAGCCGATGACGCCTGTACTCTCTGATGCACAGTGATACTGGGATGATCCGGGACGCGCATGATCGGCATGCGCATGTGTGATGAGCGCTCGAGGAACGGCGCGCCATGGATCAATGTAGACATCGGCTTGCGGGCAGTAAAGTCCTTTGTCCGTGCGCTGAATCAAAGGGTCACGTGAAGGCGTGTTTTTCGATATCATAGTGTCTTTAATCAAAACCTAACAAAAGTTGCACGTCGTTTGATGTCGAGACCGTTCCATGTCGTTGTTGCCTTCCTGTGGCTTGTCAGTGTCGCTGATTTTGTCAGCGCGCGCGAGAAGGTTGGCTTGGTCTTGTCCGGTGGAGGTGCGCGTGGTTTTGCACATGTCGCAGTGCTTGAAGCACTCGAAGCCAATCGTGTACCGGTGGATTACATTGCGGGCACCTCAATGGGTGCGGTCGTTGGTGCCCTGTATGCGTCAGGGTTGTCCGCTGATGCCGTCCGACAGAAGTTACTCGCGGTGGATTGGAACGCAACGCTTCAGGACGTGACTGAACGGGACGAGCGGAGCTTCCGGAATAAAAGTTTTGAAGGTCGTAATTTTTTGGGGCTTGACTTAGGAGTCGGCCCCGATGGTTTGAAATTACCACTGGCAGCGCTTCGGGGGCAGAAATTGGCGCTGGCACTGAATGAGCTGACGCTTGAGACTGCGACGGTGAATCAGTTTGATCAACTGCCGATTCCATTTCGCGCCATGGCAACAGATCTTGCCACCGGTGACCCGGTGGCTCTAGCCGAGGGTTCATTGGCGACCGCACTGCGCGCCTCGATGGCTGTGCCGGTCGTGTTCTCTCCGGTAGAGCTCGATGGGCGGTTGTATGTTGACGGCGGTGTTGCAAACAACTTACCGATTGATGTCGCCCGAGACATGGGTGCTGATCGAGTCATCGTGGTCGATACGTCATCGCTTCGTTACACCACCAACGAGCTGACTTCGGTCGTCACGGTCGTTGATCAGTTAACCAACCTGCTCACCCGCCGGAACACCGAGGCACAAGTTGAGACGCTGACTGAGACGGACTTACTGATTGAGATTTTTCCTGATTCGATCACTACATCAGACTTTCATCGCGCCGAAGAGGTCCTTGCGATTGGCCGCAAATCAATCGCTGCATTGCCCGACTTGTTCAGTGGATTTCAGGTGTCAACGGATGCCTATGTGGCCTGGCGCGATGCGCGACAGGCACAGGTGTTGCCTCCGACGCTCGCATTTGTAGAGGTGATCAGTGATGCACCTCGAACGTCGAGTCAAACCATCGCAAATCGGTTAACGATTCGGCCCGGCCAGGCGCTTGATAATGAGCGGTTGAAGTCAGACCTGGGTCAGATTTATGCATTAGAAACCATCGATCAGGTCGAGGTCTCGGTCGTTGAGCGTGATGAGCAGGTTGGTTTGTCACTGGAAACCCGCGAAAAATCCTGGGGGCCCGACTATTTAGATCTCGGATTTAACTTAGAAGACAGTTTGGATGGGAATGCCTCCTACAACCTTCACGGGGTGGTTCGCGCCACCAACATCAATCCGTTGGGTGGCGAGTGGCGCAGTGAAGTCACACTTGGTGATAAAACGCGCATCACCTCAGAGCTGTATCAACCTGTGAACTATGGATCAAACTGGTTTGCATCGGCGATTGTTGGGTTTATTCGTGAAGATCGCGCACTCTACGAAGAGGGAGTAATCACTGCCTTGTATTCCACAGAAACCCGCGAATATGGATTTGATGCGGGGTACTCGCTGGATACACGCGGTGAGTTTCGCGTGGGATTTCGCCAAAGCGATATTCAAAATGATTTGAATTTGGGAACAGACAGTTTGAGCAGCACCGTGGATGATTCGCGTTATTTCATCCGGGCAGGCTATGACACGCTCGACTCCTTTGGTTTTCCAACCGAAGGCATCCGTGTGCTCAGTGAGTTTTCGATTTATGACGCCAAACTCGGTGCAACCAAGCAGTATGAAGGCGTCACGCTCGATCTTTTGTATCCGTTTTACCATTCCGGGCGCACCACGCTGGTCGGTCAGGGCTATGCGGGATATTTATTCGAGACCGATGTCGTGGATGTGACCCCGAGGTACAGCCTCGGCGGATTCACGCGGCTGACTGGATATAGCCCCGATGAGATTTCTGGACGTCATGCTGGGTTGATTTCGCTGATCGGATACCAACGGTTAAATGAACAGAGTGTGTTTCCGATCGATCAGCCATTGTTCATCGGATTTTCATTGGAAGCGGGTAACGTATTCCAAGAACGAGAGGCGATTAGATGGGGCAATACGCTGTCTGGAGGCTCGGTGTTTGTGGGTGCGGACACGGCGATTGGCCCTGGGTATCTCTCCATCGGTCGGACTGAAGGCGGACGGCAATCCGTCACTCTATCGATTGGTCGTCCATTTGCGGAGCGTAATTAATGCGATTTGAACGCCGGTTACATTGTAAAAAGCCACCTGCTGAGGTGTTGCGTCTGATTGCAGACTTTCGTCATTTGAAGTCGTGGGATGACTCGGTGATTGCTGTCGAACCACTCGATGAAGTGTTTGGGCAGGGCTCTCAATATCGCGTTAAGGTCAATTTCAACGGCAATGTGATTGACATGGAATACACGGTGACCGCATACGAACCTGGGGTGCGAGCCGTTTTGACAGGCCTCGCGCCAAAGGCCACTGCAATTGATATTGTCGAGGTCGCCGAGGATGCAGACGGGACACGAGTCGATTACACCGCTGAAATTAAGCTGGCGTTTCCCTATTCACTGCTGGATCCAGTCTTGGCACTTGGATTTAAGAAAACGGTCGATCATGCCGTTGACGGCTTAGGTCGTTTTCTGGCCGCGTAACACCGCCTTGCCAATGATTGCCTGAAACCAACTGTCAGGAAGCGCTTTTCGTAGGAACAGCAGGGCGCCGCTGTGTTTGCCGGCGGCATAGCGAAGTGTGTGTCTATTATCAAACAGGGCGCCCTCCATGACGGCTGCGACAACATCTGGATCCGAGGCAGTGGTTCCAGTTTTCATGCTGTGCTCAAGCCATGACAAACCATCAACGTGTGCCGGGTGATCTGCACCCGATGTGCGCATGCCATGGGTGGCAAACTGCGTTTGTGTGAACCCAGGTTCAATGATTTTGACGCGGATGTTGGATTGCAGGCACTCATACCAAAGCGATTCATAGGAGGCTTCCAACGCATGTTTGGTGGCGTTGTAATAGCCGAAATATGGGAACGCCATGCGGCCTCCTATTGAGGTATTGGCCATGATCGTGCCTGCCCCATGCTGCCTGAAATGAGCCATCGCATGACGCGTGATTCGCATGGTGGCAAAGTAATTGGCCTCAAATTGCGCACGGACGGCCTCATCGGAGGCGGACTCAATCGGTGCAATCAGCCCAAAGCCCGCGTTGTTGACCACGATGTCAACGGGTTGATCCCAACATGGGTTGTTTAAAAACGCATCCACGCTCGCATTGGACTCAAGATCGAGTCCAACCCAGGTCAATCCCGGGCGCGGTGATTGATCGTCAGGCTTTCGTGTGGTCGCTGTGACTTGATGACCCGCTTTGAGCAATCGATTGACGAGCGCGTATCCAATACCGCTTGAACCGCCGGTGACCAGGATGTGTGCATGTTTCATAGGCCGCAATGTCCAAGGCCACGTTTTTCAAGATAGTGCTGATGATATGCCTCAGCTTCCCAGAACTGGTGAGCGACTTCGATCGTGGTGGCGATGGGTGCACTGAATTGTCCACTGGCCTCGAGTGCTTGAATTTTCTGTTGAGCCGCGTCGCGTTGTGCGTCGGTCTGCGGGAAGATCGCGGACCGATACTGGGTGCCAATATCGGGGCCTTGCCGGTTCACCTGTGTGGGGTCATGCCATGCAAAAAAACGGCTCAGCAGTTCTTCATAGCTGATGACGTGCGGATCAAAGGTGATTTTCACTGCCTCTGCATGTCCAGTGGTTCCTGAGCAAACAGTTTTATAGTCCGGTGAGTGGGTATGGCCGCCCATATATCCGACCTCAGTGTCGCTGACACCAGTCAGGGCGTGAAATCGTTGTTGGACACCCCAGAAGCATCCGGCTGCAAAGTATGCGGTTTCCATCATTCCCTCAGTTGGCTCGTGCGATCGCAAGCTCAGCCAGCGTGATCATTCCATCGCGGTATTCCGAGTCTGGAAGCACTGTAATAGCGGCGATCGCTTCGCGCACACTCTGTTGTGCGCGTTCTTTTGTATACCTAAGGCCAGTTGAGCCAGAAACAATTCGGCTGACCTCGGCAAATTGCGTGTGATCGCCCTGTTCAATGGCTTGACTCAAGACTGCGCGATCGTCTGCACTGCACTCAGTGAGCGCCTTGATCACTGGTAATGTGCATTTACCATCTGCCAGATCGTCACCAATGTTTTTCCCGAGTGCCTCACTTGATCCCGCATAGTCTAGGTAGTCATCCATCAACTGGAACGCAAATCCAACCTCGCGACCGTATCGCTTCAGCGCATCGATACATTCGGTGGATTGATTGGTGACCAAGCCGGCTACAGCGGCTGCTGCTTCAAAGAGCACAGCCGTCTTTCGTGTGATGACCTGATCGTATTCAGACTCAGTGACATCACTTCGGTATTGGTTTTTCAGCTGCCAAACCTCCCCCTCGGAAATTTGGTTGGTGGTGTCTGAGAGCAGCTTTAAAACATCCATGCGACCGACTGAGACCATCATTTGGAAGGCTCTTGAGTAGACAAAATCACCCACCAATATGCTGGCACTGTTGCCAAACATGGCATTGGCACTCGGTTGACCTCGGCGCGCATCAGAATGGTCGACGACGTCGTCATGAAAAAGTGTCGCGGTATGTAAGCATTCGATGGATGCGGCCAGTGGGATGTGTGTATCTGTGTCAGATCCAAGCGCGCGCGCTGCCAGCAAGGTCATGAGGGGCCTGACCCGCTTGCCTCCGGATTGGATAAGATACTGACTGACTTCTTCAATGAACCCGATGTCGGAATTCAGTTGTGATAAGAGCAGTGTGTTCAGCGCATCAAAGTCTGGTCTGATGAGCTCAATCAGATCGTTGGCCGTCGACATGGGGCGTCCTATTCGAGTAGTGATGATATTCTAACGCGCTTTGGCTTGAGAAAAAGAGGAAAACAGGGGTTGTCTTCTCATTCAGTTCTCCCTATTATTACGCGCCTTTCGGGTGGCCTGGCCACCGAGATACAGAAAACGGAGTGAAGACATGTACGCGGTCATTGAAACAGGCGGCAAACAGCATCGCGTGGTTGAAGGCGAGCTGATTAAAGTCGAGAAGATCGAAGCAGAGACTGGTTCGACTATTGATTTCGACCGCGTATTGATGGTCGGCGAGGGTGAGAAGATCCAAATTGGTACGCCCGTTGTCGATGGTGCGAAAGTGTCCGCAGAGGTTGTCCAGCATGGCCGTGGTGACAAGGTGACAATTGTAAAGTTCAAGCGTCGCAAGCATCACATGAAGCGCCAGGGCCACCGTCAGTGGTTTACTGAAATTAAGATCACAGCGATCAACGGTTAAGGCAGGAGACTGAACGATGGCTCACAAGAAAGCCGGTGGTAGTACCCGTAACGGACGTGATTCCGAGAGTAAACGCCTGGGTGTGAAAAAGTTTGGCGGGCAACAGGTGATTGCCGGTAACATTTTAGTGCGTCAGCGTGGCACCCAGTTTCATCCGGGTGACAATGTTGGATGTGGAACTGACTACACCTTGTTTGCAAAAGCAGATGGCGAAGTGAAGTTTGAAGTCAAAGGACCGCATAAGCGTCGCTTTGTGAGTGTTGTTGCCGAGGCCTAATCCGCCACGCCAACTGACGGATCCGAAAAGCCCCGCTTGTGCGGGGCTTTTGCGTTGTGAGAAACCATGAAATTTGTTGATGAAGCATTGATCACGGTCGAGGCCGGTAACGGCGGAGGCGGTTGCCTCAGTTTTCGGCGTGAGAAATATATTCCCAAAGGTGGCCCAGATGGTGGTGACGGCGGGCATGGTGGCTCGGTGTATCTGGTCGCTGATGAAAACTTAAATACATTGATCGATTATCGGTTTCAGCCACGGTACCGTGCCGAGAACGGGCGTCCTGGTGCCGGGCGCAACATGACCGGTGCCGGCGGTTCGGATCTGTATCTTAAAGTCCCTGTGGGAACCACCGTCTATAACGATGAGACCAATACGTTACTTGGCGAAGTGATCGGGCATGGTGATGAACTTCTCTTGGCTGCGGGCGGTCGAGGAGGTCTCGGAAATACACGATTCAAGTCATCGACAAACCGCGCGCCGCGAAAGACGACGCCTGGGACGCCGGGCGATGCGCTCAAGTTGAGACTGGAGCTTCGTTTGCTGGCCGATGTCGGATTGGTTGGACTGCCGAATGCGGGTAAATCGACGCTGATCCATAAAGTGTCAGCGGCTCGACCGAAGGTTGCGGATTATCCATTTACGACGCTTGTCCCTCAATTGGGAGTGGTGTCCTTAGCTCCGCATCGGAATTTTGTGATAACCGATGTTCCGGGTCTGATTGAAGGGGCTTCCTCCGGCGCGGGTCTTGGCACCCGGTTTTTGAAGCATTTGACCCGGACCCGCATTTTGTTGCACTTGGTTGATGTGGCTCCGCTGGATGGGCGGGATCCCGTTGAAGTGGTTGAAACAATCTCTGATGAGCTCGAACAATTCAGTCCTTCGCTGGCGGCGCGAGAACGTTGGTTGGTGTTGAATAAGTTGGATCTTGTGGATCCAGACCACCGTGATGCGCTGGTCCACCGATTGACCGAGGCGTTTAACTGGCCACACCCTGTATTTCAAATTTCAGGAGTCACCGGTGAGGGGTGTGACGCGCTTGCGAAAGCGCTGATGGAGCGACTTGAGGCCTTAGCTGCAGAGCGTCAGGAAGACCCAGAAGTCGAGGCCCGCGAGCGTGAATGGTTGGATCAAATGGCACTTGAGGCTCATGAGCGCGTGGCTTCACTCCGTGAACTCCGACGTCTGGCTCGACAAGGCGTTGATGCGTCTGAAGACGATGATGGTGATGATGATCATGAGATGGAGGTGATCGTTGTCCGAGACTGAGCGTCAAAAACTCACCACGAACCAACGTTGGGTGATCAAAATTGGCAGTGCATTACTGACCAACGATGGGACTGGCTTGGATGCTGCCCTGATGAAGTCTTGGGTCAGTCAGATGGCAGACCTCGTGCGCAACGATGTTGAGTTGTGTTTGGTGTCCTCCGGAGCCATCGCAGTCGGTTTGCAAGCACTGAATTTAAAAACGCGCCCAACTGAATTGCCGCTGCTTCAGGCCGCCGCAGCCATCGGACAGATGGGGTTGATTCAGGCGTGGCAGAGCTGTTTTAAGGCACAAGGGCTTGAAACCGCCCAGGTGTTATTGACGCACGAGGATTTAGCAGACCGAACCCGGTACCTTAATGCTCGTGACACCTTAAAAGCGCTGTCTCAGTTTGGTGTGATTCCTGTGGTCAATGAAAATGACACAGTCGCCACCGATGAGATTCGCTTTGGTGATAATGACTCCCTCGGTGCGCTTGCGACAAATTTACTTGAAGCCGATGTCTTGGTGATTTTGACCGATCAAGATGGATTTTTTGATCGCGACCCACGCGTGCATGCAGAGGCGCAACTGGTCCCTGAGGCACGCGCGCTTGACCCCGAATTGATTCACATGGCTGGCAAAGATGGGGGGGCGCTCGGTCGTGGTGGGATGCATACAAAAGTCCTCGCGGCTCAACAGGCTGCCCGCTCTGGTGCGGCGACGGTGATTGCCAATGGTCGAACAGAGAGTGTGTTATCGCGATTACGTGCCGGTGATGCGCTTGGCTCACTTCTGCTTCCCGATTTGAAGCCACAGGCAGCGCGCAAGCGTTGGCTGGCTTCGCACAAACAAACTCGAGGGGTCTTGGTGATTGACGCAGGCGCGCAGCGCGCATTGGCTGAGGCGGGACGCAGTCTGCTTCCTGTGGGCGTCATCGATGTTCGCGGTGCATTTGCGCGTGGTGAGATCGTGGCGATTGAGTCTGTGGACGGGGAACGTATCGCGACGGGACTTGTCAACTATGGTGCTGAGCAAGCGCGCCAGATTGCGGGCCAGTCGACCGGGGCATTGAAGGCATCAGGATTATTGGTTGAAGGTGATGCGTTGGTACATCGTGACAACATGGCGTTGGTTTGAGCCAACGCCATGATGCGGTTAGGACGCCAGTGCTTTGACTCGATCGTTCAAACGGCTCTTGATGCGAGCGCATTTGTTCTTTTTGTACAGACCTTTAGTAACCATGCTGTCCAGAATCGGAGTGGCTTCACGATAGGCGCTCATGGCCGCTCCATGATCGCCCGCTTGAATGGCCGCGAGCGTCTTTTTGACGTAGGTACGCGCCCGTGAACGCAGACTTGCATTGTGATTGCGACGGACATCCGCCTGCTTTGCGCGCTTACGCGCTTGGGGACTGTTTGCCACCGGGGTTGCTCCCTTACACTACGGTTGAAATCATTCAAATAACTTGAAAATCAAGGCGCGGAAATCTAGCGGATATGGAACAGAAGGTCAAGGACAAGCCGCGTGAGTGGTCATAAGATGCTGCGCGCCGGCGTGACTGTCGGCACCTGGACGATGGGATCACGCGTACTCGGTTTAGTGCGCGACATCGTCTTCGCCAATGCAGTCGGTGCATCTGCCAATGCAGATGCGTTTTTTGTTGCCTTTAAAATTCCCAATTTTCTGCGTCGTCTTTTTGGTGAAGGCGCGTTCGCGCAAGCGTTCGTTCCGGTGTTTACCGAGACTCGAGAAAAAGAGGGTGAAGCCTCAGTTCAGCGGTTGATTGATCAAGTTGCGGGTCGCTTCGGTCTGATTTTGCTCCTGATCTCTGTCTTGGGTGTACTGGCCAGTCCATGGATCGCGCTAGTCTTCGCACCAGGCTTTGCCGACGATCCCGGGAAGCTTGAGTTGACCGCTGATTTATTGCGTTGGACCTTTCCGTATCTCGGCTTTATCAGTTTGGTTGCATTTTCCGGCGGGATTTTAAATAGCGTCGGGCGATTTGCTGTCCCTGCAGCCACACCGATTCTGTTAAACCTGAGTTTGATCGGCAGTGCCTTGTTTCTCACGCCTGTGGTATCGCCTGCCGTGATGGCGCTGGCCATCGGCGTATTTATCGCAGGCGTGGTGCAGTTGTTGATTCAATTGCCGCCTTTGTATCGAGCGGGCCTATTACCTGTGCCGAGCTTCAAGGCTGATCATCCAGGCGTCTCAAAGATTTTGAAACTGATGGTGCCTGCGTTATTTGGAGTCTCAGTCAGTCAAATTAATTTGTTGTTGGATACCGTGCTCGCATCGCTGTTGGTCAGTGGATCAGTCTCTTGGCTGTACTACTCGGATCGATTGATGGAGCTTCCGCTGGGCGTGATTGCGATTGCTGTCTCGACTGTGATTTTACCGAAGCTGTCACGCGAGCTTGCCCATGAGGACGCGACCGCAGTTCGCCAGACTCAAAGTTGGGCGATTTGGGTCGTATTGGTGTTGGGCTTACCCTGTGCGGTCGCCCTCGCAGCCTATGGCGAATTGATCCTCTCTACCTTATTCCAATATGGCGCCATGCAAGTCTCTGATGTCGAGGCTGCTTCAAGATCGCTCATGGCATACGCTGCAGGTCTGCCGGCTTTTATGTTGATCAAGGTGTTGGCGCCGCATTATTTTGCGCACCAAGATACAAAGACTCCAGTGAAGATCGGGGTGATCGCCATGTTTGCCAACATGGCTTTTAACCTGGTATTCGTGTGGTCGCTTGGACATGTTGGGCTGGCATTGGCGACCTCGATTGCGGCCTGGGTGAACGCATTGCTACTGCTTGCTGGATTACATCGGCGAGGCTGGTATCGCGTCGTTGGGTTCCCATTGGTTGCCTCATTCAAAGTGGCGATCGCGCTTGTCGTGATGGCACAAATGATATGGTTGATGCCCTGGGCGGTCGATTTATCTCAGATGGACGTGGTGAACCGTCTCATCTGGACCGCGTTGATTTTAGGCGGTGCCGGTCTTTTGTATCTCGGTACCCTGATGATCGCTGGGATCCGTTATACTCACCTGCTTGTTCCACCCTCAGCGCGTTAAGCCACATCATGCAGTTTGCCTTTGGCCGTCAGGCTCCGTTTACACCGCATGTCCTGACTATCGGGAATTTCGATGGGGTCCACCTCGGGCATCAACGCGTGATTGCACAAGCGAAAGATGCCGCGGAGGAGTTGGGTCTTCCGCTGACCGTGTTGATCTTCGAGCCACAGCCGCGTGAGTATTTTGCCAGACAATCCGGCGAGGCGGGTCCAGCGCGCCTGCAAACACTCAAAGCCAAAGTTGCGGCCTTGGCGGAGTTGTCGATCGAGACGGTGTGGTGTTTGAAGTTTGCAGACATCCGCATGATGACAGCTGAGGCCTTTGTCGATGCGTTACTGATTCAGAAATGCGTACGTCATCTGGTTGTCGGTGATGATTTTCGGTTTGGCTGTGATCGCTTGGGAGATTTTGCGTTTTTGCAAGCGCACGCCCGAGCTGCAGGATTTGGTTTGGAGCAGTCCCAAACCCATGTGCACGATGGCGCACGCATTTCATCGTCGAGGATTCGAGACGCACTTGAATCGCATGACTTCGATCTCGCGCGTTCGCTGCTGGGAAGACCGTTTTCAGTCACCGGAAAGGTAGCATATGGCCAGCAGCTTGGTAGGACACTCGGGTTTCCGACCGCGAATATTCGGCTGATTCGACGACCTCCACTGACTGGAGTGTTTGGCTGCGCCGTGATCTTACCGAGTGGAGACATCAAGGGGGCGATTGCCAATATCGGAACCCGGCCGACGGTCTCTGGTGACGGTGTTTGGCTCGAAGTCCATTTGCATGACTTCGATGGACAGTTGTATGGTCAACAATTGACTGTGATTCCTCGATTTTTTATTCGACCTGAAATGAAATTTGAAAGTGTTGAGCGCTTGTCGACACAGATTGCTGAAGACAACGCACAGGCTCGCCAATTATTGAACGCCATGGGTACAACTGCGACATGACCGACTACAAACACACGCTGAATCTTCCAGATACACCCTTTCCAATGCGCGGCAATCTCGCCAAACGGGAGCCAGATATGCTGTCCCGTTGGATTGCAGATGATTGGTATGGACAAATTCGGAAGGCTCAGGCGACGCGGGACAAGACCTTTGTTCTGCATGATGGTCCACCCTATGCCAATGGCGATATTCACATCGGCCATGCCGTCAACAAAGTATTAAAAGACATTGTCGTCAAATCGCGGGGACTTGACGGCTATAACGCGCCGTACGTGCCTGGCTGGGATTGTCATGGGTTACCGATTGAGCACAAGGTGGAGACGACCGAAGGCAAAATCGGCGAGGCCTTTGCGTCCGCCAGTGCGTTTCGAGACGCATGCCGTGCCTATGCAGGAACTCAAATTGAGCGTCAAAAATCAGATTTTCAGCGGTTGGGTGTCCTCGGTGACTGGGATCATCCTTATCTGACAATGGACTACCAAGTCGAGGCCGACATCGTGCGTTCCCTCGGTCGTATCATCGCCAATGGTCATTTCCACCAAGGCGCCAAACCGGTGTACTGGTGTATGGATTGCGAAAGCGCATTGGCTGAGGCTGAGGTGGAGTATCAGGATCGGAAGACCTGGACGGTCGATGTGGCATTTCCAGTCCAGAATACTGCGAAGATTGTAGATGCCTTCTCGGTAGATCAGGCCACAGCCGAGCAAGCTTCGATGACAATCTGGACAACCACGCCTTGGACGCTGCCGGCGAACCAGTTCGTGGCAGTCAACGGCGCACTCGAGTATGTCTTGGTTTCATTCCAAAAAGATGACCAAGCTTGGACCTTGATCCTTGCCGAGGGTCGGTTAGAAGCCTTGTCAGAACGCTACCGTGTTGATGACTTTCACGTCTTGGGGCGCGCGGTTGGTGCAGACTTGGCTGGTGTGATGTGCGAGGCACCCTGGGATGGTCGAGTGGTGCCTGTGATCACAGGCGATCATGTGACACTCGAGGCGGGAACAGGTGCAGTGCATTCGGCACCTGCGTATGGCCTGGAGGACTTTCTTGCCGCCAAAGACTTGGATCTGGAATTACTGACGCCGGTTCGGGACGACGGCACATTCAGTGATTCGGTTGCAGTCGTCGGTGGGTTACATGTTGAGAAAGCAGGGAAACCCATTGCTGAGTATTTGGAGTCTTTGGGTCGTTTGGTCCATAAAGCGCCGATGGAACACTCCTATCCGCATTGCTGGCGCCACAAATCGCCTGTTATTTACCGAGCCACACCGCAGTGGTTCATCCGGATGCAAGGTGAAGGACTGCTCGAAACAGCACGTCATGCTGTGGCCGAAGAGATTGAGTTTACGCCGTCTTGGGGGCAAAACCGCTTGGCGGCGATGCTTGAGGATCGCCCAGATTGGTGCATATCAAGGCAACGGAATTGGGGTGTGCCCATCACCGTTTTTGTTCACAAAGAGACCAGTCAACTGCATCCCAATACCGAAGCGCTGTTTGAAACCATCGCTGAGCGCATTGCGGCCGATGGAATCAACGCGTGGTTTGATGTGGACCCAGAAGAGTTGATTGGTCAGGATGCTGCTGACTACCGAAAAGTCACCGATGTATTGGATGTGTGGTTTGATTCGGGAACCACACATGCCTCCGTCTTGGGCCGGCGTGATGAGTTGAGCTTTCCGGCTGATTTGTATCTAGAGGGCTCGGATCAACACCGTGGCTGGTTCCAATCTTCATTACTGACCTCCGTGGCGATTCACGGGAAAGCACCATACGCGGGCTTATTGACGCATGGGTTTACGGTCGATCAAGACGGCCGAAAGATGTCGAAATCGTTGGGTAATGTGATTCCTCCACAACAGGTCATGAATAGTCTTGGTGCGGATATTTTGCGACTTTGGATTGCCTCGGCTGACTTCACCAAAGAGATGACGGTGAGTCAGAGTATTCTTGAGCGCACGGCAGATACCTATCGAAGAATCCGAAATACAGCGCGGTTTATGCTCGCCAATATGGCGGGGTTCGACCCCGATCGTCATCAGGTCGCATTGGATGATCTGGTCAGTCTGGATGCAGAGATGGTGATGCGGACCCGTGCGCTTTCACAGCAGATCATGACGCATTATCGAAACTATGCTTTCTCTGAGGTGACGCAGGCATTGCATCACTTTTGTGTGCATGATTTGGGCGGGTTTTATCTCGACATTATTAAAGATCGTCAATACACCCTAAAAGCCGACAGTCACGCACGACGGAGTTGTCAGACGGCGCTGTATCTGATGACCGATGCATTTGTGCGGTGGTTGGCTCCGATCGTGTCGTTTACAGCACAAGAGATCTGGGAAGCCATGCCCGGAGAGCGTCCGCACCCTTATGTGTTTGCGGTGACAGAGGCGGCATTACCGGCGGTTTCTGGTCGCGCTGTGGCTGACTGGGCGCGTTTGCAAGCCGTGAAAGAAGCCATCAATCAGGCGATCGAAACGTCTCGTAATGAAGGGGTCGTCAAAGGATCGCTGTCCGCTGAGATCACGCTGTATGCCGATGCCGACTTACGTCCGATCCTTGAGGCCCTGGGTGATGAGCTCAGATTCGTGACCATCACATCAGGCGTGCAGATTGCTGATTTGAGTGAGGCTCCAGAGTCTGCGATTTCAGATTCTGCGTGTCCGGGTCTGCGGGTGACCGTCGCTGCAACACCGCATACAAAGTGTGAACGGTGCTGGCACCATCGCCCCGACGTTGGCCATCATGAGGCACATCCACTGTTGTGTGGTCGGTGTATTGAGAACATCGAGGGCGGCGGGGAGGCGCGTCTGTTCGCATGACATGGCGGATCGTCTGGATGATGGCGTTGGTATTGTGCCTCGATCAGGCAACCAAGCTCGTGGCCAGTGCTTGGCTTAATTATGGACAGCCACTGCCTGTATTGCCTTTTTTGTCGATGACGCTTTTGCATAACGAAGGCGCCGCTTTCAGCTTTTTGGCAGACGCAGGCGGTTGGCAACGCTGGTTATTTTTAGGCATTGCTATGGCGGTGACGGCCTATTGTATCCATACCCTGATGCGTGAACCGCTCAATCCGTGGATGCAGACCGGATATGTGCTGTTAGTTCCAGGAGCCTTGGGTAATGCATTTGACCGTGCGGTCTTTGGGTATGTCGTGGATTTTGTGCATCTGCATTGGGGACATTGGTCATTTCCAGCCTTTAATATTGCAGATACAAGCATTACGTTGGCTGCATGTTGTTTATTGATTGGATGGTATTTGGATGCTCGAAGTCGGCCCGAACACGAAAGTTGAACTGCACTTTGCTCTAAAGCTGAGTGAGACAGGTGAGCTTGTGGACTCGACGTTTGAAAAAGCGCCCGCATCGCTGGTGATCGGTGATGGCAATTTGCCGGCCGCGTTTGAGAAAGTCCTGTTTGGAATGCACGCCGGTGAGCGTCGCGTGCAAACCATGCATCCAGAAGATGGGTTTGGGCAACACAACCCCGCAAACGTTCAGACTTTGTCTCGGCGGGACTTTGACCCGTCCGTTGAACTCTCCGAGGGGCTTGTGGTGAGCTTTCAAGACAAGGCGAAAACAGAACTCCCGGGAGTAGTCACTGAAATCAACGACGACCAAGTGACGGTGGATTTCAACCATCCGTTGGCCGGTCGTGCGCTTGAGTTTGAAGTTGAAGTCTTGCATGTTGAACCGGCGGAGACCCACTGATGCAAGTCACACTTGCCAACCCTCGCGGATTTTGTGCCGGTGTGGATCGGGCCATCGACATTGTGAATCGCGCGCTTGAGGTTTTTGGGGCGCCCGTTTATGTGCGACACGAGGTGGTGCATAACCGAACGGTGGTTGATGACTTAAAGACGCGTGGTGCTGTGTTCGTCGATGAGCTCAATGAGGTTCCAGACGATGCCATCGTGATCTTTTCTGCACACGGTGTCTCGAAAGCAGTGCAGGACGAGGCAGCCAGGCGCCAACTCAAAGTCTTTGATGCAACCTGTCCGTTGGTCACCAAAGTGCACATGGAAGTGATCCGCTTTGCGCGCGAGGGCCGTGAATGCATTTTGATTGGTCACGCGGGACACCCCGAGGTCGAGGGCACCATGGGTCAGTTCGACAGATCCCATGGTGGCGTCATGGTCCTCGTCGAAGATGAAGACGATGCAGCCCGTGTCGAGCTGCGAGATCCTGCAACCGCTGCGTTTGTGACCCAGACGACGCTGTCTATGGACGATACTGCGCGCATCATCGACGTCCTCAAAACGCGCTTTCCAGAGATTAAAGGGCCGCGAACCGATGACATCTGCTATGCCACGCAAAACAGACAAGATGCTGTGAAGCGGTTGGCAGGGCAAAGTGATTTGGTGTTGGTGGTTGGATCGCCGAATTCATCGAACTCCAATCGGCTGCGCGAATTGGCTGAGCGTTTGGGTGCTGAAGCGCACCTGGTCGATGCTCCTGAGCAGATTCAAGCGCATTGGGTGGATGGTAAGCAGGCGGTTGCAGTGACCGCCGGTGCGTCAGCGCCTGAGTCTGTGGTGCAAGCAGTGTGCGCGCGCTTAACAGAACTCGGTGCTGATCAGGTGAGTCAAGAAATTGGTGTGACTGAATCCGTCCAGTTCTCATTGCCGAAAGAGTTGCGTCTGCACCCGATCGACTCGGACTGAAGTCCACACTCCCACGCATCCATTGACGGTTTGCTGTACTCCCTCAGCGGGAGGAATGCATGCGTGGATTTGCCTTAACAGATGCGTTGATCGGTTTAGCCGTTGTCAGTTTGGTGATGGCAGTTTTAATCACGCGCGCGCCGGATCTAGAGGGTCGGGAGGCAGAACGACGTCTGCATTTGGGTTTGATTGATGCCACTCAGGCTGCAATGGCAATGAGTCAGTCGATCGAGCGCGCCGGTCATTGGGTGTTGTATGACGGCGAAGTGACTGGGGTTTCTCCCAGCAGCGAATTCAACCTCCTCACTGATGTCCTCACGCGTTATCCCGATGCCAATTATCGTCTTGAACTGACCATCACGGCAAAGGACTCGACATGGCACCGTCGTGTACAACTGATTGACCGAAGGACGGATGTCACGGTCTATGAGGCCGAACGATGAGACACCAGCAGGGCATGCTTGCGGAGAGCTTGGTGGCACTTGCCATTGGTCTGGCGGTAACGGTGTTGATGGTCTCCATTTGGATTGCAGATTCAACGCGTCGAGCCACTGAAATCGATGGTCGTCTCGTTCAAGCCGATCTCCATGCGGCAACGCGGTATCTTCCGACACTCTTTGTGCCGGCCAATGCAATTGAAGTGGTTGATCAAACCTCGATACGGCGCACTATCGGTGCCAGCGCGGTGGAGGTCAGATCGGAGACAGGAATTCAGTTAACGCATCCGTTTTCAACCGTGATTATCTATCTCGGTCGAAGTCAAAGTCAGACTGAGGATGCGCTTTGGATATTTCAGGATCGGTTTGGTGATCAAAGTCAGCATGCGTTGATGGATGCGACAGGTTCCATGACAGTCAGCGCAGATACCCGTCGAGTCTGTTTTACGCTGTCAGACCCAGTTTGGATCTATTGTCACGAGGCACTGCCGGGTCAGGTGTTGTATGACTGAGCGCGGATCGATTGTTGTTGGCGCCTTGGTATTCGCAAGCGTTGTCGGTTTTCTGTGGGTGGCTGATTTCGCGGCGCGACTGACCGACCGGATTCAAACAGAGCGAGTTATCTCGATTGAGACGCGCGCACAAGATGCCGCGCGCGCTGAGTGGGCACGCTTTGATGCGCTGATTGCGTCTCTGGATCCAGAGTCCAGTCCAGTCACCCTGGACTACACAGTTCCAGACGGGCTATCGACGCGCGCAGTCCGTCTTCGTGTGGTGTGGGAGAATGGGCAGTGGGTCGTCACGGAACGGCAGGCCGTATGGCACGCAACGCCGGTTTCTCATTAGTCGAGCTGCTGGTGGTCATGGTGATCGCCGGCATTTTGATGGCAGGCGCTGGCCAACTGATTGGTGTGACGCAGAGTAAAACTGACCAATTGACCTACCATGCATTGCTGATGGAGCGAGTTGAGCAGGCATGGGCGCACTATCATGACAATGGTGCATTTCCGAATACCGTGGCTCGCGCTCCACATGTGCACTTTGAATTGGCGCCCTGTGAGGGTCCGCGCTGTCTTGAGATTCGCTTGACGCCAGACAGACCGCATCGCTGTCAGTATTGGTCGTTGACAACGACTGGCGTACGAAAGGCCGGTGCACCGAATTGTTGGCCGTCAATCACAGGCTGACTGGTTGGTTTCGCGGCGCGTTCTTCCGAGGCTTGAGATGATCAGGCGTTCGGTCGTGCCTGCGTGTGTGCACATACGAACTTCACCAGGGCTCACTGTTCCATCGGGGTAGGCTCTGACCAGTGTGCCTGCCAGCGTGCGGATCCGATGGGCCATTGGGATCGATGGCAGCACAATATCGACAGACGCTTGAGTTGCACGAGATTCAACCATGCCGTGACGAATGGCAGCCTGGATTTGTGAAATCAAGATCTGTTGCTGACTGCGTTCGCTGGCGGATTGAAAGGTGGGTACAGCCTGGGCTGTCATCAACCCGAAGATGCTTAAGCCAATCATCATGTGAAGTATCTGCATGTTCTGAGCTTAGCGGATATTCAGATTGATGCATTGGACGTGCGATACTCCGACCATGACCTCGACCAATCCCCACAGCTCCCCAGACATGGTGCTCATCGGCGCCGGTGTTATGGGGCTGATGTCTGCTCTTGAACTTGCCGCCGCTGGCATGTCTGTGCGTCTTTTTGATCGCGGGCATGCCGGTCGTGAAGCCTCTTGGGCCGGCGGTGGAATTATCTCACCTCTCTATCCGTGGCGTTATCAAACACACATCACAGCACTGGCGAGTTGGTCACAATCCACCTATCCGGGTCTCATCAGTCATTTGGCCGAGTCCACAGGGATCGATCCAGAATGCTTGCAACGCGGTATGTTGGTGACGGCGATGCAAGAGCGTGCTCAAGCACTGGCTTGGGGATCAGGGATGCATCCCAAAGTGATGGAGATTACAGCCACCGATGCGAAGGCGCTCGAGCCGCATGTTGAACTCACAGAAACCCCCCTTTGGATGCCTGAGATTGCCAGCGTTCGAAATCCACGCTTGGGGAAAGCACTGCGATTGGCGTGCCTACAACACGAATTGATCGATGTAGTAGAACAGTGTCCGGTTGAATTGACGGGTACTCCTGAAGCCCCCGTTGTTCTGGCGCAAGGGAAACCCATTGTCGCGGGTCAGGTTGGATTGACCGGTGGTGCGTGGAGTGCCACATTGTGCGAGTCGGTTGGGATTCAATGTCCCGTCAAGCCAATGAAAGGGCAAATGCTCTTGTTTAGCTCCTGTCATTTGGTGTCGCGGGTGGTGCTTGCCGATGGACGGTACGCCATTCCGCGCGGTGATGGACGCTTGGTTTTTGGCTCAACACTTGAGGACGTTGGGTTTGATGCACTGCCCGACGC